>RGZR01000130.1 GCA_010031465.1 Flavobacteriia bacterium | reverse complement strand
TTTTCAAAAAATGATTTGTCAGTTTTTTCTGGATTAGGCGTAAAATTTGGGTCTTCCAACATTTTTACAAAAAATTGACTTTGTTCTTTGTTTAACGTTTTGGGTGTCCAAACGTTAATGTGAACCAATAAATCACCCGTTCCATAACCATTTACGCTGGGTAACCCCTTCCCTCTCAGCCGAAGTGTTTTCCCCGATTGTATGCCAGGATCTAACTTAATGCGCGCTTTACCTTCTACTAAGTTAAGCTCTTTCGATACGCCCAAAGCGGCTTCAGCAATGCTTATATACAAATCATAGTGCAAATGATTCCCTTCACGAACAAATGCATCGTGCTGAATTTCTTCAATTAATACCAACAAATCGCCGGCAATTCCATTTGATGGGGCATCATTTCCTTTTCCGCTTACTTTTAGCTGCATTCCCTCTTCCACACCTGCTGGAATTTTAATTGAAACCGTTTCCTCTTTTTTTATCATCCCTTGAGGGTCTGATCCTGAGGGGCGGTGTAGTAAATTTTGACCACTACCTCCACAACTAGAACACACAGCAGAGGTTTGCATTCGGCCCAAAATGGTATTGGCAATTTTAATGACCTGTCCTTTCCCATTACAGGTGGTACAGGTTCCGTATTTCACTCCAGGTGCTTGAACTTTTCGGGGGACTTTTAATTTTTTTTCTACGCCATTAGCAATTTCTTCTAAGGTTAATTTAACCCGAATTCGCATATCTGATCCTTTAGACTGACGTTGGCCTCCTGAAAAACCGCCGCCAAAGGCACTGCCAAAAATATCTCCAAACTGGCTGAAGATGTCCTCCATATTCATACTGCCTCCTCGAAAGCCTCCGCCTCCTTCAAATGCAGCATGACCAAATTGATCGTATTGTGCTCTTTTTTCTTCGTTCCCTAACACCTCATAGGCTTCTGCAGCTTTTTTAAAATTAGCTTCTGCATTTTTATCGCCTGGATTTTTATCGGGATGGAATTCAATTGCCTTTTTTCGGTATGCTTTTTTTATTTCAGCCGACGTTGCGCCTTTTGAAATCCCTAATATGTCGTAATAATCTTCTTTCATGCTTATTGTCCTACAACTACTTTAGGATAGCGGATAATACGTTCACCCAATTGATACCCTGTTTCTACAATGTCTAAAATTTTTCCTTTGTCCGCCTCCGATGGAGCTGGAATTTGCGTTATGGCCTCATGCAATTCTGCGTTAAAAACATCGCCTATTTGTGTTGGGGTGGCTTGCAAACCGTTGTTTTTTAAAATGTCAGAAAATTTGGAAAAAATCAACTTAAACCCTTCAATGTCCTGAGGTTGTATTCCTTTTTCAATTTGCTGTTGAGCACGCTGTATATCGTCTAGAACAGGAATCATTGCGTTCATAACTTCCTGATTTGCCGTTTTAAACAATTCAATACGTTCTTTAGCGGTTCGCTTTTTGTAATTTTCAAATTCTGCAAACAGGCGCAAAAAATTTTCTTTTTCCTTCTCTATCGCAGCCGTTAACTCTTCTATTTTCACTTTTGAATCGGTAGCCGCTTTTTTGGGCTTTTTCGATTTGTTTTTTTCTTCTGAAAGGGGTGCTGAAGTATCAGATTTTTTCACAATATTCAAATATTAGATGCTAAAACTATTACAAAAGTGTTGCCACACTCAAAAAATGTCAAAATGTCACGTTTAAGAATTTGAAACCAAGTGTTTACATGCTGACAGAATCTCAGGGTATTGAAAGGCAAATCCTTTTTCTTTTATTTTTTGAGCGCTAACCCAATGGCTTTCTAAAACCAACTGCCCCATTTCCCCCACAAGAAAACGCAAAAGAAAGGCAGGTAATCGCGGTAAAAAGTACGGTCTGTTATAGGCTTTAGCTAATGCTTTCATAAACTCATTTTGAGTTACCGGATTGGGTGCCACAGCATTGTAAATTCCCTCGCATTGTTGCTGAGCCATAAAAAGAAACATCGCTACTAAATCATCAATATGAATCCACGATTGCCCTTGTTGTCCTGAACCAAAAGCTGCTCCTAACCCCAAAAGTGTTGGGAGTTTTAATGTTTGCATTACTCCGCCTTTAGGAGTAAGAACCAAACCTATCCTAATTTTTGATAAGGTAACCCCTAATAACTCAAAACGATCAACTTCTTTTTCCCAATCAATAACAACCGATTCTAAAAATGAATTTGAAGTAACATTTGCATCTTCCTTCATCATTTTGTTGAAATGAGAAGGATAAATTCCAATCGCAGAGGCTGAGATTATCTGTCGAATTTGATGAAGACTTTTGTTTTTTTCTACTTCTTGAACTAAAAGTTGTGTGGGTATAATACGGCTCGATCTTATTTTTTCTTTGTTTGCAGACGTCCAACGCTTGGACACTGAGGCACCTGCTAAATGCATAACCACCTCTACACCCTCAAAACATGTTGTGTCTATTTCTCCCTGATCGGGATTCCAAAGAAATCCTTTTGCTGGAGCTAAACTGTTAATTTCAGAAGATCGTGTAGTTAAAAAATGAACCGTATGGCCTAACTCATGGGCTTTTGAAACAATTTCCTTTCCAATGAGCCCCGTGGCTCCTGTAATAAGCAGCTTCATTTTTTTTTCTGCAAACATACAAATTAGGGTTTTACTGCCCGCATCATTTCCCGTTTGCCTGGGGGGCCGGGTAACCTTGAAACTTCAAAACCTGCTTTTTCGAGTGCTCTTCGTACTGTTCCTTTTGCACAATAACTCACCCAAACACCTCCCGAATCTAGAAGATCATATGCCTTTTGCATCCATTCAGGTTCCCAAAGTTCGGGCTGTGCATGTGCACCAAATGCATCGTAATACAATAAATCAAATGGCGTTTCGGATTGAAAATCTTGAAACGTCACGTTTTTTTTGTGCAGTTTAAATGAATCTTCAACCGTATGAGCATGATTCCAACATAGGGATGAAAATGAAGAAAAAGAATCAGAAGTATCAAGGGGCGAAAATAAAGTGTCATATTCCAAAGGGCGAAGCTCTTCCTCATTTATAGGAAATGGATCAATACTCGTATATTCTATCCTATTATTTATTTGTAATGCCCTTCGATAGGTCATAAATGCCATTAAACCCGTGCCGTAGCCCAATTCTAAAATGCGGACAAAAGGTTTCGAATGTTTTTGAATTAAAAACTGCAACCCTTGTTCTATATATACAAATTGAGATTCTTGAAATGCCCCATGCCTAGAGTGATAAGTCTCTTTCAGATGTTCAATCCGTAAGGTTTTGGAACCGTCTGCTGTAAGGATACATTTTCTTGAAAAGGGCACAGTAAAAGTGATTTTTTGGTAAAAATAGAGAATCCAAATAGGAAATATTTGAAAA
>RGZR01000129.1 GCA_010031465.1 Flavobacteriia bacterium | reverse complement strand
GAGATCGATTCCTATTAGATGCTGACCAATATCTACAAGAGCGCAAGGACAAGCCGGATCTATTTACGATTGATTTTTCTGAGTCGAAAGTTCCGATCCGGGTGGATGAGTATGGTATCGATCTACTTGAATACCATGATTTGCCTAGCTTCCGCCTGCATATTGAACGCAAAGAAAAGTCGATTACTTCGATCAGTGCACAAACTCAATCATCGAGCAAGTTTATCTCGAAATCAGGAATTACGGTCACGAGGAACAAAAGAAAAAGCTTATCGCGGGTATTGTTTTGACCGGAGGAGGGTCCCAGTTACGCCATTTAAAACAGTTAGTAGAATACATTACAGGAATGGACACACGGGTAGGGTATCCTAGTGAGCACATGGCTGGAGACACACAAGAGATTGTTTCGAGCCCCTTATTTGCAACCTCTGTAGGGTTATTGATGAATGCCTTAGAGCATCGAGGATACGCCTCAGTTGATACACAGGATACTACTCCTGAGGGTCAGGATGATACTAATACGACAGAAATACCTGTATCAGAAAAACGAAAGAAAACGATTTTAGATCGTTTCAATGAGAAGTTAAAAACATTTCTAGATAACGCCTAAGTAGACGCACTATGGATCAGAACATGAACAATGCAATAAATTTTGATTTGCCTAAAAATAGGAGTAACGTAATAAAAGTTATCGGTGTTGGTGGTGGCGGAAGCAATGCGATCAACTACATGTTTCAGCAAGGAATTAATGGCGTCGATTTTATAATTTGTAATACAGATGCCCAAGCCTTGGCAGGAAGTGGTGTACCTACAAAAATTCAGTTAGGAGCAAGCCTAACGGAAGGACTAGGGGCTGGGGCCAATCCCGATGTAGGAGAACAGGCTGCTGTAGAAAGTAAAGAAGAAATACAAGGAATTCTGTCTACACAGACAAAAATGATTTTCATCACTGCCGGAATGGGCGGAGGAACGGGTACTGGAGCAGCTCCTATTATTGCCGAGATGGCTAAATCTATGGATATTCTTACGGTAGGGATAGTTACAATGCCCTTTCAATTTGAGGGTAAAATTAGATTGGACCAAGCCCAAAAGGGATTAGAAAAAATGCGTGATGCCGTTGATGCCCTGATCGTAATTAACAACAATAAACTGCGTGAAGTTTATGGAAATTTAGGGTTTAAAGCGGGTTTTGCCAAAGCAGATGAAGTATTGGCAACCGCTGCACGGGGAATTGCGGAAGTTATTACCCATCACTACACACAAAACATTGATCTAAAAGACGCAAAAACGGTATTGACCAGTTCAGGAACGGCCATTATGGGATCAGCCTCTGCCTCGGGTTCAAATCGAGCGCAAGAAGCCATTGTAAAGGCCCTAGACTCTCCGTTACTTAACGACAATAAAATTACAGGCTGTAAAAATGTATTGTTACTTATTGTGTCTGGTGCTGAAGAAATTACCATAGACGAAATTGGTGAAATCAATGATTATATTCAAGCCGAAGCCGGAAACCACACCAACATTATTATGGGGGTTGGTGAAGATGCTGCCCTAGGAAATGCTATAGCTGTAACCGTAATTGCTACTGGATTTGGTAAAGAGCAACAACACGAAATCTCAAACACCGAGGCCAAAAAAATCATTCATTCGTTGGAAGATGAACAAAAGATTGTTCATGATCTTAGTGAAAAATCAGAACTGTCTTCAACTCCTGTAGGCCTGCTTTTTGAAAAAGAGGAAACCTTGTTTACTCAACAATCTGTAAAGCCAAACCCAGAGTATGAAAATCCATTAATTCACATGAATTCGATTCTCTATGATATTGAAGTAGAGTGTGAACTTGTTTCAAATGAGATAGTTGAGTTGCCCAATGCGACTGTTGAAACGGATGGCAAAGTACTAGATCCTTTTTCTCTTGAAGTAATTGAACCATTAACTTATGAGCTTGAATTTAATCAGGAAGAAGAAGAACAAGATCTAGTTGAAGAAGAAGTCACTATTTCATTTGAAATGGAGCAAGAACATACAACTGCAGCGATTGATTTTGAGGCCACGACTCTTGAGTTTGAGTCTGTAGAAGAAAGTTCACAAAGCCCTAGAGAAGAAACGCAAGTTGAAGAGGAATTTATTCCCTTAATGGAAACCCCATTGTTTAGCCCTGAATTTGAAAATGTTACAGACGCAGATGATGAAGAACTTAGTGAACCAACGGAAGCTTTTAATCAAACAATTCAACCCCCTGTTAAAGACCAGGAAGACGAATTTGTTTTTAATGAGGTAAGTACTTCACTTTTTGAAATGAACGTGGTTGATCCTGAATTTGTGGAAGTGGAAAATCAATTTGAAATGGATTTTGAACAACCTTTGGCTTCTACATCCAATTCGGTTCCTGAAGAAATAAACCAAGAGGAACTCACCGAACCGTCATTTTTTGAAAATGAATTTCAAGGGTCAACGAATGAAATTCATTTTGAAATTAAAGAAGAGAAAGTTGCTTCTGCTGATGAAACCAAACAAACAAATAAAGAAATTATAAAAGCTGAATCAGAAGATCCTTTTGATCAATCCATAGCCATGAGTATGGCGGCACAAAATGAAAAGCGAAAAGCCCACCTGAAAGCCTTTAATTACCAATTCAAACACCAAATGCAAAAGGTGGATGATATGGAACGCGAACCCGCATACAAAAGGCAAGGAGTGGCTCTAGAGTCAGAAGCGCCTGAAACTTCCTCTCGATTGACTTTAGACGTAGATCAAAATGAGGAAATTCAGTTGCGATCAAACAATTCTTTTTTACACGATAACGTAGATTAAACAAACAACAATGGGAATACTTAGTACCCTTAATGAAGAATTAAAAAAGGCAATGTTAGCCAAAGATGCTGTAAAACTAGACTCATTGCGTGCAATAAAGTCAGCGGTATTAATTGCACAAACTTCAGGTCAAAAATCAGGAGAATTATCTGATGAAGACTCCATTCAACTTCTTCAGCGATTGGTCAAACAAAGACGTGATAGTGCTCTTTTATATAGAGATCAAAACCGATCTGATTTAGCAGGACCTGAAGAAGCACAGGCAGAAATTATAGCCTCTTTTTTACCTGCCCAACTAAGTGACGATGAGCTAAAGAATCAAATTCAAGCCATTATCAACGCCACGGGCGCAACAGGCATGAAAGAAATGGGAAAAGTAATGGGAATGGTTTCTAAACAACTGGCAGGAAAAGCCGAAGGAAAAAGGATTGCCGATATGGTGAAGCAACTTTTAAATTAAAGCCAAAGGGTATTGTCCCGATCCATTTCACATTTTCTACAAATCAAATTTCGTTTTTTTGATTTCAAAGGAACGGGTCGAAAGGCTTTTTTCGTTTTTTCTTTTTTACAAATAACA
>RGZR01000128.1 GCA_010031465.1 Flavobacteriia bacterium | reverse complement strand
TTATTCTAAAAGTTGCGGGAATACTTACTGTAAAAGGCGGTACAGGCGCCATAATTGAATATTTTGGCGAGGGTGCTGAAGCCCTATCGTGTACTGGAAAAGGAACCATTTGTAATATGGGAGCCGAAGTAGGTGCAACCACCTCTACTTTTGGTTATGATACCGCTATGGAGCGCTATTTGCGGGCCACGGGAAGAGATGATGTAGCCGATGCTGCCAACGCCGTAAAGAGTCATTTAACTGCTGATCCGGAAGTGTATCAACATCCCGAACACTATTTTGATGAATTGATTGAAATTGATTTAAATACCTTAACGCCTCATGTAAATGGTCCTTTTACCCCAGATTTAGCTACCCCCGTAGCTGAAATGAGTAAAGTTGCCACCGAAAACAATTGGCCTTTAGATGTAGAATGGGGCTTAATAGGATCATGTACAAACTCCTCTTATGAAGATCTTTCTAGAGCCGCTTCCATTGCGAAGCAAGCCGTAGATAAAAAACTAAAAACAAAAGCAGAATTTGGAATAAATCCAGGCTCTGAGCAAGTGCGATTTACCGCAGAGCGAGACGGTTTACTGACCATTTTTGAAGATCTTAATGCTAAAATATTTACGAATGCTTGTGGGCCTTGTATAGGGCAGTGGGCTAGAGAAGGTGCTGATAAACAAGAACGCAATTCCATTATTCACTCCTTTAACCGAAACTTTTCAAAACGTGCTGATGGCAATCCAAATACGCATGCCTTTGTAGCTTCACCCGAAATGGTTGCTGCTATTGCGATTTCGGGGCGCTTAGATTTTAATCCGATTACAGACTCCTTGTTGAATGAGGACGGTGAGGCCATAAAATTAGACCCACCCCACGGATTGGAATTGCCTCCCAAAGGGTTTGATGTAGAAGACAATGGTTATTTAGCTCCGGAAGAAGACGGTTCTTCAGTTGAAGTTATCGTACGTCCCGATTCAGAACGTTTGCAACTTCTTTCTCCTTTTCAACCCTGGAATGGAGATAATATTGTTGGAGTAAAGCTGCTGATAAAAGCCAAAGGGAAATGTACCACTGACCATATTTCAATGGCAGGTCCCTGGTTGCGTTTTAGAGGCCATTTGGACAACATTTCAAACAACTGCTTGATTGGGGCAGTAAATGCCTTTAATGAAAAAACCAATTTTGTAAAAAATCAGCTCACAGGAGCCTATGGGCCCGTTCCAGACACGCAAAGGGAATACAAAGCTGCGGGTATAGCGACTTTGGTAGTAGGAGATCATAATTATGGAGAAGGTTCTTCACGTGAGCATGCTGCTATGGAACCACGCCATCTAGGGGTAAAGGTTGTATTGGTTAAATCTTTTGCGCGCATACACGAAACCAACTTGAAAAAACAAGGAATGTTGGGAATTACTTTTGCCAATGAAAAAGACTACGATCTGATTCAAGAGGATGATACCTTCAACTTTGTTGATTTAAAAGATTTTGCTCCTGGTAAACCGTTAACCATTGAATTAGTTCACAAAGACGGAACCAAAGAGCAAATCATAGCCCATCATTCCTATAACGAACAACAAATTCAATGGTTTCGTGAAGGATCTGCATTAAATCAAATCAAACGGCTAAATCAGCAATAAATAAATCGGAATAAACCTCTTTAACGGTTGTCCATTAAAGGTTAAGCCAATAGGTAAATTTTAGATTTATTGATCTAAAGGTGGGGATAAAGGCTTCTGAATAGTAGTTGTCATTATACACCAAAAACAAATCCGAGAGTGGAGCAAATCGCCATTGGATTCTTGAATTTATACCCAGATTATCGGTTTGATTGCTGTATTGAATAAGTGTAGACCAAAGCAATTGTTTATTGAGCGTTACTTCAACTTTAGGACTGACCAAAATAAGATTGGATTGGGCATAGGGTTTTGGTAAATTTACTTTGTTGTAATCCCACAATAAACTAAGCGTAACTTTGGGTTGAAAACGATAGTTAAGGTTTCCCTTTAATGAAAATTTGGTGCCATTAAAAAAGTCACCGTAACCCATTTCGGTTGTAAAGTTGAAAAGGTTTGCATAGTTTGAAATATAAGTTATTTCCAAACTGTTGAATTTATAACCTGCCGATCCAGGTAATGGGGTAGCTCCCGTTCGGCTTGGATCAAAGGGATTTGATAGATATACGTAATCGTTATTGTAATTAAACTGTAGCTGAGCTAGATTTTTAAATTGTGCTATATAACTATAGCGGGTCATGTGATCTGTTTTTTTGTAATCCAAATTTTGCTGGAACCACATTAGATTAAGAATTCCCAGTTTATGTGTGATAATATTACTGTCTTTAGGATAAAAAGTACGAACAGCATTGGCTCCAGATTTAAATATTCCTGTTCTAGGAATAAAACCCAGGTCTGAACGGTAATCTCGGTCAACATAAACCCAATCGGAACTAAAGCGCCAAATTCGTGTGTTATAGGTTAAAAAGGCTTGGCTAGAAAGATTTCCTTGGCTATCATTTGGTTGAAACGATTTGTGGGTGTAAAATTTTCCTATCCATTTGTTATTTGTAGAGGCTAAGTTGTAATCCAATCCAATTACTCGATTGTATTTTTCGTTTTCTAAAATAAAATCATAGTCTCCAAAAGTTTCACGATTAACAAAAAACACACCCATCTGAGATTGTCCGAAAACCTTACGTTGTAAAGCAACCATTGTATTGTTATTAGATGCAATTTGATTGGTCAAATCTTCTTTATTTTGAATATTAAGCACCCCCAATCGCCAGTTTTCATCTATTTTTCCGCTTAGTCTGACGCCTCCTAGAATTGTGTTCTGGATGTTATTTCCCTCTTTGTCTCTTGCAATTCCAATACGTCGGGAAAAGAACGGTATGGCATCTCGAAAACTCCCAAATTTTCCAAATAAATCACCATTGTCTATAAAGAATTGTCGCTTTTCTGGGAGAGAAATTTCAAAACGGGTAAGATTTGTTATGACATTGTCAACCTCCACATTTGAAAAATCAGGATTTAGGGTGACATCAAGATTTAAACCATTTCCAATGGGAATTTTAAGGTCACCACCTACTTTTAAGGTTGTTTTAGTTGTATTTGTTTTGAAATCAGAAGCTTCTAAACCATTCAAATAGGGTATTAGATAAATAGGAGTTTTACTTTTTTGTAGTGGTTTTTCAAATTCAAGAGTGCCAAGATATCCTAAATTTACCGGGATTTGATTTTGAGGTACATTAGTCCAAATGGTTTGTTCATTAGTTCGCAAATTATATCGATAGGCTTGAAAGCCCCATTTTTCACTATTTTCAGCATATTTGATTGAACTGAAAGGAATTGCCATTTCAATTCGAAATCCATTGCCGTTTGAACTACTTTCAGAAAACCATTTGGTGTCCCAACTTAAATTGAATCCATTTAAATC
>RGZR01000127.1 GCA_010031465.1 Flavobacteriia bacterium | reverse complement strand
ATGGATTTACCGTAGGGATAATTGGTGATTTAAGAATTAATGACTACTTAAATGTACGTTTTGAACCTGGTTCAAAACGTAAATTTAAGTAGTCATTAATTCTTAAATCACCAATTATCCCTACGGTAAATCCATTGTTAATTACGGTTTGAATGTCTTTAAATTGAGATTCTTTATAATAAGAGTCAACATATTCAAATTTAAAATCATACTGATTGACCCCCAGAAAATAGCCGTAATGAATGGTTTTTTTATCAAAATTTGGCAAATTGATAAGGCGTTCCTTAAGTGTAGGATACTGCGCCTTTACCCCCATTGTAATACTACAAAATAGGAGAACGTTTAGAAAGAATTTTATGTTAGGCTTTTTTGGCAACATATATAGAAGCAACTCCCAAGGTTTGTGGAATATTTTCTACCTCTATAAACCCCGTTTCACGTAAAATATTGTTGAACTTTTCTCCTGAAGGAAAAGCCATGGCAGAAGTTGATAAATACTGGTATGCCCCTTTGTTTTTGGCAAATAATTTACCCAAGAAAGGCATAATATTTTGGGTATATAAGGAATAAAAAAGTGAAATGAATTTATTTTTTGGTACGGACGTTTCTAAAATAACCAGTTTTCCTTTGGGTTTTAATACGCGTTCAATTTCTTGAAGTCCTTTTTCACGAAGTTCAAAATTTCGTAAACCAAAAGAAACGGTAACAGCATCAAATGAAGAATTTGGAAAGGGTAGGTCTTCAGAGTCTCCAAGTTGCATTTCAATACAGTCTTCTAGCTTCAATCGTTTGATTTTATCTTTACCCAAGGCCAACATTCCAGGAGAGATGTCCAATCCTACAATTCTTTCAGGTTGAATGGATGCCAATGCAACAGCTAAATCGGCTGTTCCTGTAGCAATATCTAAAATGGTTTTTGGTGATTCTTTTTGAACTATGGCGACTACTCTTTTTCTCCAAAGCACATCGATACCTAAGGTAATTATTCTATTGAGGGCATCATAACTTTTGGAGATTCCATCAAACATTTCAGTGACCTGCTTTTTTTTGGTATCTGCGTTTTCTGGGTTCGGTTTTACAACAGTTTTCATAGTGGAGCACAAAGATATGCATTTGCATGATGATCTAGGGAATGCCTCTTCTGATTTGTTTATTCGTATATTTGTACCGTATTTCGATACCGTCTTATGAAGATAGTTATTGCAGGGGGTGGAGAAGTGGGCTTTCATTTAGCGAAACTCCTTTCTTTCGAATCTTTAGATATCACACTTATTGATACCGATAAGGAACGATTAAATTATGCCGAATCTCATTTAGACATACGTGCCCTTCGTGGTGATGCAATGTCTTTACGTGTAATGGAAGAGGCTCAAGTTTCAAAATCAGACTTATTTATTGCCGTAACTGCAGAAGAAGCAGTCAACATAACGGTATGTGTTTTGGCTAAGCAACTAGGGAGTAAACGAACCATTGCTCGAATTTCAAATATTGAGCTAATCAAGGCCAAAGAAAAAATTAGCTTTAAAGATATTGGGGTCGATGAATTGATTTCTCCTGAAGAATTAGCGGCAGCAGAGATACAGCAACTTTTAGATCAATCTGCTTTTTCAAATAGTTATGAATTTGAATCAGGCGCTTTAACTTTAATAGGAACTCGTCTTGAAGGGGATGTTCCTTTTGTGGGGAAGAATGTTAAAGAAGCGGCTTCCATTTTTCCTGATGTGCATTTTATGCCCATAGCCATTCAACGCAAAGGAACGCAAAACACAATAATTCCCAGAGGAGATACCTGTTTTGAAGTCGACGATACTGTATTTTTTATTACGTTAAAAGAAGGGGTAGAAGAACTCTATAAATTGACAGGTAAAACAAAAGCTTCCATCAAAAATGTCATGATTTTAGGGGGCGGACGAATTGGTTACAATACCGCTCGAGATTTATGTGACAAAAAATTCAATGTTACCCTAATTGAAAAAAATAAGAAAAAGGCATTTGAAATTGCCGACTCCCTTCCCAATGTTTTGGTAATTCACGGCGATGGGCGGAATGTGGAGTTACTAGAAGAAGAAAACCTTTCTTCTACGGATGCTTTTATATCGGTTACTGAAAATTCAGAAACCAATATTATGTCCTGTTTAATGGCCTATTCCAAAAAGGTAAAAAAAACCATAGCACTCGTAGAGAACACGGATTATTTTCAGTTATCTCATTCTATAGGAATTGATACACTTATCAATAAAAAGCTGTTAACCGCAAATACCATTTTTAGATACATACGTCGGGGGGAAGTGGTAGACATGACCACCTTGAATAATCTTAATGCAGAAATTCTTGAGTTTGTTGTCAACCCAAATTCTAAGGTAGCCAATTACCGAATAAAAGACATCGATTTTCCCCGTACTGCCATTATTGGGGGTGTTATTCATGATGGAAAAGGGATCATTGCATTAGGGGATTATCAAATTAAAGCCCTAGATCGGATTGTGGTTTGTTGTTTACCTCGCTCTATCAAAAGAATAGAACAGTTGTTTCTTTAGTCTATGCACAAGCTAAACTATAAGATTGTCGTTTTTTTAATGGGGGTTTTACTCCTTTTTAATGGCGGATTTATGTTGCTGTCTTCTTTGGTGAGTTTTCTCTACAAAGATGGTGTCACTTTCGAAATCACATTGTCTTCGTTTTTAGTATTATCCTTAGGGGCCCTTTTAATGTTATCTGGACGTCAATACAACAAGCAGATCCAAAAGCGAGAAGGATATTTAATTGTGACTTTGGGGTGGATACTGATGTCACTAACGGGAACACTTCCCTATTTGGTTTCAGGTGTAATTTCTGATTTTAGTGCTAGTTTTTTTGAAACAATGTCAGGCTATACCACCACCGGAGCCAGTATTATTGAGGATTTGGAACAAGTTCCCTACGGAATTTTGTTTTGGCGAAGCACTACACATTGGATTGGGGGAATGGGAATAATTGTTTTGGCTATAGCCATTTTACCTTTTTTAGGAATAGGAGGGACCCAGCTTTTTACTGCAGAAGCTCCGGGGCCAGGGGGGGATAAATTACATCCTAGAATAACCGATACAGCAAAACGGTTATGGATGATTTATGTATTCTATACCATATTAGAAACCTTCCTCTTGTATTTTGCCGGCATGACCTTTTTTGATGCGATGAACCATGCCATGAGTACCTTGTCTACTGGTGGATTTTCTACAAAAAACAACAGTATTGCCTTTTGGAATGATCAGCCCTTGATTCAATACATAATAATGGTGTTTATGTTTTTGGCAGGAACCAATTTTGTATTGAGTTATTTTGGCTTTACGCGTAAATTTCAAAAAATTATACAAGACGAAGAATTTAAAATGTATTTCACATTTATCGCACTCTTTTCTGTTATTATTACCGCATTATTGTTTTTTTCAGATTCAGCTGCTATCTCCAATTTTAATAGTAAAGGATTAGAAATCACCTATCGAAGTGCGTTGTTCCAAGTTTTAGCGTTTATTACCACTACAGGTTTTGTTACCGCAGATTTTACACAATGGACCCCCTTTTTAACCATAGTCTTTTTTGGGTTGATGTTTTTGGGAGGCTCTTCGGGTTCAACCGCGGGTGGGGTAAAGGTGGTACGCCATATGTTGATGATAAAAAGTGGATTTTT
>RGZR01000126.1 GCA_010031465.1 Flavobacteriia bacterium | reverse complement strand
TTTTTGGTTTCATATCAACAATGGTTCATCCCTCTATTGAAATCAACAAAATGGATTACTTTTACAAAAAAAAGTATGTACGCCATTTTAAAAACTGTTCATTCCTATTGGGCCTATTTAGTCCTTATTACCTTAATTTTAGCCGTTCTGAATGCCTTTAGAGGGCGGTTTTCAAATCAAGAATTTGCTCAAAAAGACCTTCGTTTGAGTCTTTTTGGATTGATTTTTTCGCACATACAGTTGCTAATCGGACTTCTCTTGTATTTTGTTTCTCCTTGGTTTGATCAATGGTCTGCCCTAGGTATGGGAGTAATGAAAAATGCAGAATCCAGGCTGTATCTTGTAGAACACCCCATAACCAATATTCTAGCTATTATTTTCATCACAGTTGGCTGGTCACTCCACAAAAGACAAGCAACATCTACTAAAAAATTCAGTAGAATTGCCGTATTTTATGGTTTAGGGCTTTTGTTATTGTTAAGTCGAATTCCTTGGGACTCTTGGATATAAAGATTATAAATACCCTTTCTGCTTGAAACTTATTAAACCTTGGGCCCCAAAGGACACCATTGCTGTAATAGGGAGTGGAAGTTGGGCAACGGCTTTAGTAAAAATCTTTACCGACAGTAAACTTCTTGTGCATTGGTATGTACATCGGGAAGAAGATGTCCTCTTTATTAAAAAGCACCAAAAAAATCCAAAATACCTTACAGGGGTAAAATTTAAGCGCAATCGAGTACTGGTCAGCCATAATGTAAATGCAACCCTAGAGGCTTGTTCATGGATTGTGTTTGCTGTTCCTTCAGCTTTTATTGAATCCATTCTAAAAACCATTGAAATAGACCTTTCGCAAAAAATAATTGTCTCAGGGGTGAAAGGAATTTTACCTCAATCAAATCGGCATTTAGGTGACTTTTTACTTCATCAATTTAAGGTCCCTTTATCACAATTTATTCTTATAGCTGGGCCAACACATGCTGAAGAAATTGCCCTTGAACGCTTATCTTATCTAACCCTTGTAAGTGAAAATGAATCAATAGCGGCCCAACTGCAAACTAAGCTAAATGTACCTTACCTTCAATGCCACTACTCAGGTGATTTACTAGGCATAGAATATGCTTCCATTTTAAAAAATATTTATGCCATTGCCTCGGGTATTGCTTTCGGATTAGGGTATGGAGATAATTTTCAAAGTGTACTAATCAGTAATTCTATGGGAGAAATGGAGCGTTTTTTACACGCTATTCATCCTACTGAAAGAAACCTTACAAAAAGCGCCTATTTGGGAGATTTACTGGTCACGGCTTATTCTGCATTTAGTAGAAATCGCAGATTTGGAACCTTACTCGGTAGAGGCTATACCGTAAAAGGGATTCAATCGGAAATGCAAATGATTTCTGAAGGTTATTTTGCTTTAAAACCTTTGCATGCCCTAACGCAAAACAAACATCTTTCGCTCCCCATTTTTTCCACAGTTTATGAAATTGTACATGAAAGTTTACCTGCAAAAAAAGGATTTAAAAGGCTTACAAAAAAGCTCATTTAAAGGGTCCCTTTGAATTGTTTTAAAAACCGAATGTCGTTTTCAAAAAACAATCGAATATCACTAATTTGATACAACAGCATGGCGATGCGTTCGATTCCCATTCCAAAGGCAAATCCTGAATACTCCTCTGGATCGATACCACAATTTTTTAACACATTTGGATCTACCATACCGCAACCCATAATCTCTAGCCAACCGGTTCCTTTTGTAATTCGGTAATCCGTTTCGGTTTCTAATCCCCAATAAATATCGACCTCAGCACTGGGTTCCGTAAAGGGAAAATACGAGGGTCGTAAACGGATTTTTGAATTTCCAAAAAGCGATGCAGTGAAATATTCAAGGGTTTGTTTTAAATCGATGAAAGACACATCTTTTGCAATATAAAGCCCCTCAATTTGATGAAAAATACAATGCGATCTAGCCGAAATGGCTTCGTTTCGAAACACACGTCCAGGCGAGATTGTTCGAATAGGAGGTTGGTTTTTTTCCATATACCTTACCTGAACTGATGAAGTATGTGTTCGCAATAAAATATCAGGATTGGTTTGAATAAAGAAGGTGTCCTGCATATCTCGAGCAGGGTGGTATTCCGGCAAATTAAGGGCAGAAAAATTATGCCAATCATCTTCAATTTCAGGGCCTTCTGATACGGTAAAACCTATTTGAGTAAATATATCAATGATTCTATTTTTTACGATAGAAAGAGGGTGCCGGTTTCCTGAAGGAATCGGAAAAGGGGTTCGTGTAGGGTCAGGAATTGTTTGCTTACCCCCTTGAGCTTGCAATTGAGATTGTAAGGTTTTTACTTTTTCATTTACCTCATTCTTTAGGGTGTTAAGTACTTGACCAAATTCCTTTTTTTGATCAGCGGGCACGTCGCGGAACGCCGCAAAAAAATCGTTTAGTAATCCCTTTTTCCCTGCATACTTAACTCGAAAAGACTCTATTTCTTTACTATCGCTACTTTGAAAGGCTTCTACTTCGGTTAAGTGTTCTTTAATTTTTTCAATCATAGTGCAAAAATAAAGTAGTTTTAGGAAATGAGCCCTTGCTTGAGAAAGTATTCTACAATTGAGGTTTTCATTAATACACTTTGCTCACCAGGTTTTAAAAAAGGTAAGGGGGTGGTGCTTTTAAAATGAGGCCAACCTTGCTCGTCTATAAAATCAAAACTGTAATAGCCATAAGGCTCTAATACCGTGCAAATTCCAATATGGATTAAATTGACATTATCTTCTTTTTTAAAGCGTTCGTGGGGTTTACCAAACTCTTGTAATCCTATCAAATACAAAATGCCTTCAACGTCTAAAGCTTCGCCATCTGAAAATTGGTCAGTCAGCATTTCCACTAGGTTTTCCCAGCGAGACTTAAGAACGGGATCAGGTGATGATTTTGGCATACACAAAAATATTATTATTCGAATAAGTTGGTTCTTTTAAGCGCTATTTCTTTTGCTAAAAAGATGTATTTTGGTGTAATGAACTCTTTTGATCTCATCGTTTTAATTGTTTTGGCCTATGGTGCAGTCCGTGGAATTAGCAAAGGTTTTGTTATTGAATTGGCTGGGATTGTTGGTTTATTTCTAGCTCTTTATGGCGCATATCAATTTGGTTCTGCGGTAAAAAGTGTCCTGACAGAATACGTTACATGGGATCCAAAGCTTTTGTTTTCTGTATCTTTTTTATTTCTTTTTATTGGAATTTTATTCGGTGTTTCGCTTTTGGCTAAACTCTTGACCAAAACGTTGAAGTTTGTTGCGCTAGGATGGCTTAACCGGTTGGCAGGAGGCCTTTTTGGAATTTATAAATGGTGTATCCTCCTCAGTGCATTGCTCTTAGTAGCCCAAGAAATTAACTCTATCATTACTGTACTCCCAGAATCAATAACCGAAGAATCCGTTAGTTACCCCTTTTTAGAGGAAATGGGTCGCTTTTTGATTGATTGGGGTCAGCGTTTCCCCAGGGAGGATACTCCACAAATTATTTGAAAAGATTTTCTTTTAAACTTCGTAACTCGGCGTTTTTAATCCAACCCTCTGAACCATTGGCAATCCGTATTTTATTCCACTCTTCTAGCGTGTCAAGCCATTCTATTTTAGTTCCTTCATGAAGCGTAAATAAAAGTTCACCTTGGGTATTGGGCTCAGACCAGACGTCAATTTGTTTTGAAAACAAA
>RGZR01000125.1 GCA_010031465.1 Flavobacteriia bacterium | reverse complement strand
TTGGCGCGAAATGATTTAAGTCGAAATGGATCAAAAGTTACCGTAGAAAAAAATAGAGAGATTCAATTTTATTCCCATGTTATTCACTTAGTATCTAAAGTAACCTGTACCTTAAAAGAGGGCACCTCTACCTACCGCGTTGTTGCCGATACTTTCCCCGCAGGTACGTTAAGTGGAGCACCAAAACACAAAGCACTTCAACTTATTGATCAGTATGAGCCAACAAAAAGAAATTTTTACGGGGGTGCCATTGGGTATATGGGGTTTAATGGAAATTTTAATCATGCCATTGTCATTCGTTCCTTTTTAAGCTACAGAAAAGAATTGCATTATCAGGCAGGCGCAGGAATTGTTGCAAAATCAGTTCCCGAAAATGAATTGCAAGAAGTATATAATAAATTAGGGGCCTTGGACAAGGCACTTTCTCAAGCAGAAACCTTATGAAAAAAGCCGTTTTTGTAATCGATAATTACGATTCGTTTACCTACAATTTGGTGCATTACCTTGAAGAATTGGGCTGTAGGGTTTGCGTAAAAAGAAACGACACTTTTGATTTAAAAGAATTGGAAGCCTATCCTATGATTCTATTATCGCCCGGACCCGGAATTCCAGAGGAAGCCGGTCAGCTAAAAGCCGCAATAAAACACTACGCTCCAACGAAAAAAATATTGGGTGTGTGTTTAGGTCAGCAAGCCATAGGAGAAGTTTTTGGTGGAAAACTAATCAATCTAGACCAAGTTTTTCACGGTGTGGCTACCCCCGTAACCACCACAGGTAACGACCCTTTGTTTAAAGGTCTTCCCCAAACGTTTGAGGTTGGGCGTTACCATTCGTGGGTAGTTTCAACCCCACTACCCGAAAGTTTAATGGCCACTAGTTTTGACGACAAAGGCCAATTAATGTCCCTGCGCCATAAAACCTATGATGTTTGTGGAGTTCAATTCCACCCGGAGTCTGTACTGACTCCCAACGGTAAAAAAATAATAGAAAACTGGATTCAAAGTAGCTAATGAAATCATTACTCAACCGATTAATTCAATACGAGCATCTCGATCGCGAAGAAGCACGAGACACATTACTAAAAATTGCCAAAGGAGCGTTTAATCCTGCTCAAGTAGCTTCTTTTTTAACCGTGTATATGATGCGAAGCATAACTGTTGCAGAGCTAGAAGGGTTTCGAGAAGCGTTACTTTCCCTTTGTATTCCCATTGATTTAAAAAAATACGACGCCATTGATCTGTGTGGGACTGGGGGCGACGGAAAAGACACTTTTAATATTTCAACATTGGCTGCCTTTGTTACAGCTGGGGCTGGGGTTAAGGTAGCAAAACACGGAAATTATGGTGTTTCTTCTGGCTGTGGTTCAAGCAACGTGTTAGAAGCCTTAGGAATTCATTTTACCCATGAAGAAAAGAAACTACAACAACAAATTGAAGAAGCAGGTATCTGTATATTACATGCACCTCTTTTTCATCCTGCCATGAAAGTGGTCGCCCCCGTTCGTAAAGAATTAGGAGTAAAAACATTTTTTAACATGCTTGGCCCCTTAGTTAATCCTTCCTTTCCAAAAAAACAGGTGTCGGGTGTATTTAATCTTGAATTGGCTCGACTTTATCATTATGTATTTCAAAACACCGATTCGCAATACACGGTTCTCTATGGTCTAGCAGGGTATGATGAAATATCACTAACAGGGCCTACAAAAACATTCAGTCCACATGGAGAACAATTGCTCCACTCCGCTGATTTTGGGTTAACCGACATTACTCCAGCTTCAATAACCGGAGGACATGACGTGGCAAGTTCTGCGACAATATTCAGTACTATTTTGGAAGGAAAAGGGACTTCTGCACAACACCAAGTAGTATATGCAAATGCGGCTATTGCCATTGCAACGGCATTAAATTTAAGCCCTAAAGAAGGGTACGATCGTGCCCAGGAATCTTTAATGTCAGGAAAAGCAAAACACTCCTTTACCACACTTCAAAAAGTAAGTGCCTTATGAATATTCTTGATCAAATTATTGCGGACAAAAAAAACGAGGTTTCCCTTCGTAAAGGGCTTTTTCCAGCATCTTACTGGGAACATTCATCGCTTTTCGAAAAACCAACAATTTCACTTGCTGATCGGTTAAAATCGAGTGGCACGGGAATCATAGCGGAACACAAACGGCGTTCGCCCTCAAAAGCGAATATCAATTCTAGTTTATCCATAACCGAAGTGGCAACTGGTTACGAAAACGCAGGCGCTTGTGGCATGTCTGTATTGACCGATTTAAAATATTTTGGGGGAGCGTTGGAAGATTTGGTTCAGGCCCGATCCGTTTGCAATTTGCCTCTATTACGTAAAGAGTTTATTGTTGATGAATACCAGTTAATTGAAGCCAAGGCCCACGGTGCTGATGTTGTACTATTAATCGCTGCTGTACTTACACGAGCAGAAATTAAATCTTTATCACGTTGTGCCAAACAACTTCAGCTTGAAGTCCTTTTAGAGGTGCATACTCTAGAAGAAATGGAAAAAGTATTAATGCCTTCAATTGATATAGTTGGTGTCAATAATCGTGATTTAAAAACTTTTAATGTTAGCATTGAAACCAGCATACAAATTGCCCCCGCTATTCCTTCAGAATTTACAAAAGTTTCAGAAAGTGGAATCAGTAAGGCAGCCTCTGTCAAATTATTAAAAGAACATGGTTTTCAAGGGTTTTTAGTGGGTGAGCAATTTATGAAAACGAATTCACCAGGAGAAGCTGCAAAACAGTTTATAGACCAAATGCAATGATTAAAATAAAAATTTGTGGGCTTCGAGACCTCGAAAATAGTCGAGCGGTGGCTGATTTAAGTCCCGATTATATGGGTTTTATATTTTGGTCAAAGTCTTCTCGTTTTGTAGATACCGCAACCCCGTCTTTACCAAATTCGATAAAAAAAACAGGGGTTTTTGTGGATGAAACTCCCTCCGTCATTCGCAAACAAATTGAGAATCACAAACTAAATGCACTCCAATTGCACGGAAATGAAACGCCGGAAATCTGTGCTGTTTTAAAAGAAACTGGAACCGAAGTAATAAAAGCATTTTCAGTAGGGGCTTCTTTTAATTTTAAAAATCTAGAGCCCTATTTACCCACTTGTGACTTTTTTCTTTTTGATACCAAAGGCCCCCTACCCGGAGGAAATGGCTATCGTTTTAACTGGTCTTTATTAGCCGACTATCCCTTTGATAAACCGTTTTTTTTAAGTGGAGGTATTGGATTAGAATACCTACCCGCTTTAAAGCGCATAGCAAAAGAGGCGCTACCCCTCTATGCTATTGATGTAAATAGTAAATTTGAAACTGCTCCAGGACATAAAGACCTACAAACATTAAAAGAATTTAAAACCCAATGGGATGAATTACAACGTTGATGAAAAAGGATATTATGGTGATTTTGGAGGAGCTTACATTCCCGAAATGCTCTATCCTAATGTAGAAGAACTTCGCAAAAAATACCTTACCATTACGGCACAAGATGACTTTAAACAGGAATTCGATTCCTTGTTAAAAGAATATGTCGGACGCCCTACACCCTTGTATTTTGCCAAACGCTTATCGGAAAAATACAATACTAAAATATACCTCAAACGGGAAGATTTATGCCATACAGGAGCGCATAAAGTCAACAATACAATTGGTCAAATTCTTTTAGCCAAACGCCTTGGGAAAAAACGAATCATCGCCGAAACCGGCGCTGGGCAACATGGAGTAGCTACTGCAACTGTGTGCGCACTCATGGGAATTGAATGTGTTGTTTACATGGGAGCCTTAGACATTCAAAGGCAAGCTCCTAATGTGGCACGA
>RGZR01000124.1 GCA_010031465.1 Flavobacteriia bacterium | reverse complement strand
TTTCGTTTTTACCTCTGATAATGGACCATGGCTATCTTATGGAGGTCATTCAGGATCTCCCGGAATTTACAGGGAAGGGAAGGGAACAAATTGGGAAGGAGGACATCGCGTTCCTGCAATTGTGCATTACCCCAAAAAAATAAAACCCAACACTATCATTAAAGCACCAGCAATGGGAATCGATTGGCTTCCTACACTAGCGGAATGGACAAACAGCGCGCTTCCTTCACAAAAAATTGACGGGGCCTCTTTAGTTCCGCTACTAACTCAAAATACTTTAAAAGCACCTCATGAAAATTTTTTCTTCTATTATCGGGTAAATGAATTGCATGCAGTACGACATAATGATTGGAAATTGTATGTACCGCATACTTACCGTTCTCTTAATGGAAGAACAGGAACCAATGATGGATACCCCATAGGGTACGAAATGAATTCAATTAAAGAAGCAGAATTGTACGATCTTAAATCCGACCCGGAAGAACAAAACAATATTGCAGCAAAAAATCCAGACTTGGTCAAAAAAATAAACGCAATTGCCGATTCAATACGCCATGTATTGGGAGATCGACTGACAGGTATTAAAGGGAATGAAGTTCGCCCTGTTGGCGTTGCCGCTAGTAGAGCTGAAAAATAATCTGACTATCCCTGTTACAACCAAGGGCCGTGAAGTCCAGATTGATTGGGATTTTCTTTTAACCTAATCCCATGACTGCCAAAATAATCGCGCTGGGCCTGAATTAAATGCGCAAAACTTTCTTCTTGTTTAATCCCCACAAAATACTGCCATGCAGCAGCAATACAGGGGACAGGAATGTGTAAAGTAATTGCTTCTGAAAGTACTTTTTCCCAATCCGCACCTCCTTTTTTATAGGCAATTTGAAAGAGTTCTGAATCTAATACGGACGAGTGGGAATCAGCAGCTAAATTTTCCAATAAAGTTGACTTGATAATACAGCCTTCAGACCATAAAGTAGAAACCAGCGATTGAGGTGCTACCCAACCCCATTTTTCTTCCGCTTCACGGATCATTTCAAATCCTTGATGATGGTTTAGTAATCGGCAAAGCGCATACGTATTTTCTAATGCAGAAAGGGGTATTGTATTTTCAGGGGCTACTTTAGGGAATTGTTTTCCATAGTATTCACGCTGTTTTTTTTGAGCAGAAATAAAACGTCAATACCATTGTGGACCATTTTCACAAAATGTCCAGCCCCTCCTTCACCCAGCCAACCTATACAGGGGGCCCCTTTCTGATTTTTAGCAGCTACTTTTTGTAAGTCATTTTCAATAGCCGTATAAGCGTTGTGATTTCCTCCCAACATAAGAGAGGGACCATGTAAAGCCCCTTCAGCTCCGCCTGAAACACCCATACCCATAAAGGAGACACCAAACTTTTGAGCAAGAGCAACCCTTCTTTCCGTGTCTTCAAAATGTGAATTTCCCCCATCAATAAGGATGTCGTTTGCAGACAATAGGGGTAGAATCTCTGAAATACATTGTTCAGTGGCCTCTCCTGCAGGAATCATTAAGATTATTTTTCTAGGCCGCTCAATTGAATTCACAAAGGGGCGTAATGCTTCGAAAGGAAGCGCGTTTTTCAATTCAGAAAAGGCGGTTATTTTTTGTTCGGCTACCTTTTCTTCAACTTCATTTACCCTTCGGTTATACAGGGCAATTGACATTCCATTTCGGGCAAAATTTCGACTGAGCTGGGTACCCATGACCCCCATTCCAATAATTCCCCAATTAACTTTTTTGCTCATGAATAAAGTACTTTAGTTGTTGTAAAAGTTGAGTTGTATTTTCGGTGCTGTTCAATACTAACGCATTAGGACACGGTTCAAGTGTATCGAGTTGACTTTGAAGTAATGATAGGGGCATAAAATGCGACCGATTCTTCATTCGATCCGTTAAGATATCCCTATCACAATTCAGTTGAATCCAAACTAGGGTATTACTGGGAATGTTTGTAGCAATTAGGTTTCGGTAGGACTGTTTTAAAGCAGAACACGCAAGGACAATGGTTTCCCCAAGATCTTCCCTTACTTTTTCGTTTAGGATCCTGAGCCAAGGGATTCGATCTTCATCAGTCAAGGGATGCCCTGATTTCATTTTTTCAATATTTGCAGTAGGGTGAAAGTCATCACCTTCTATAAAGACGCCTTTGTATTCGGCAGCAATAGCTTTTGCTAATGTGGTTTTACCACTTCCACTTACCCCCATGACGACTATTATTTTTGACACTTGATAAAGGTAAGAAAACTTAACCCGCACAGTTAACGTATTAAACAACTCCAAGAAACCAATCCTACAAACACTCTAGGCGTTATAATGAAAATCTTTGTCCCTTTCTTGAAATGCGAAAGCCCGCTGCTAATACTTGTTTTGTAGTGTTACTTTCAGGATTTAACAAAGGGTTGGTGTGATTCATATGAATGAAATAGACTTTATTTTTCACCTGGGTTGCAGCATCCTTTAGCCGTGTCATTGTTTCTATAACAAAAGGATGGGGTATTTCTTCCATTGAACGAGTTGAAATTTCTTCTGAATCAAAAAAAGTAGCATCAATAAAGGCGTAATCTACCGATTCTAAAACGGCTAATAAATCGTTATCCCAAAGCACCCATTTGTCAATATCAGGAATAAACACCGCAGCTTTTGAAGGCCCCTGTATACGATAGCCTACTGTTTCCGAAAACTCATCACGGTGGGGAACGGTAAAGGGCGTAATGGTTAGATTTTCTGCTATTGAAATGGGAAGGGTTTCTTTTATGGGGAGAATCGAAATATTATTAAGTGCTACCAACTGACTCCAAGGGCCGTTATTTTCTAAAAACGACTGTAATCTGGGCATGGCATATACGGGAATATTTTTCGCCCCTAGGACTTCCCTCCCTAATTGCAATAAACCGCTGTAGTGACCAATATGGGCGTGGGTAATAAAAATTCCATCCGGATTTTTACCCAATACATCCCATTGACTTTGTATGTCAGGAGTTGCTTCAAACAAAAAAACAGATTGATTTTTGGGATGATGAAGGGCTAATGCCGTTACACTTCTTTCGTTTTTTTCTTTTTGGGTTAAATCTTGACAGCACGATTTGGCACAACCCAAATGAGGAGACCCACCGTCTTGGACAGTGCCTAATATTTCAATATAAGGGGAGGTGGGATTTCCCTGTGCGGAAAGTGGAGTAACGACTATTCCCGAGAAATGAAATAGTGTAAGCCATAAAAGTTTTGTTCGAAATAGCATCGTTGTAAGAGGATTTTGTAATTTAATTACAACCTAAATAAAATAATTTTAAGCCTTATTTTAAGTAACTTAACAAAAATATTGAATCCAATGAATCGATTAATGGCAAAAACATTTATTTTATTGATAAGCTTATTAATCATTCAGGGCTGTGGGAAGGAAGAACTTCCGCAAGACAAACTTATAGGCGACTGGACAGTCTTTTCTACTACTGATGAAGAAAAAAAAACCATCATTTGGGAGGAATTAAAAGATTTGATGGTCAGCTTAATTTCAGAATACGAATGTTTTGAATTTACGGCCACCGCTACAAAACAAATTATATCTACAAAGTATACTTTTATAGATGTCAATGGTAGAGGATGTCTAAGCCCTATTATATTGGTTTACACCTGGTCTGTGGATCCTGAAACGGGAGAATATAATTTCATTCAAGGCACAAACAAAATCACCTATGAAATTACATTTACAAACGATGACAATCGCATGACATGGAAAGACAAAACCAGTGGCGCAATAACCGTTTGGGAAAGAGTGGGATCAACTAATGAAACAACAGAATAATTTTAACTTAATTTAATATGAAAAAAGGAGTACTTTTTACACTACTAATCATTTTTGCCGCCTGTGGTGTCCAAAAA
>RGZR01000123.1 GCA_010031465.1 Flavobacteriia bacterium | reverse complement strand
CCCGATACGCCTAAGATATCTCCCGAGCCCAAAGAAGTAGCCTTACATATTGAAATGCCAATTGAAAAACTTATTTCTTTAAAGATTAAACAGAAACCTATTCCTTCTGGAGCCTTAATGGGAACAGTAGTTCCAAGCTATTTTTTTGAAAATCATTTCATTTGGGGGGCAACAGCCATGATCTTAACAGAATTTAAATTTATATTACAAAATCCCATTTCGAATTAATTCTATCTTTGGTTCGATTTAATATCCATTATGTTTAAACGGAATCCTTTTGGTCATTACCTCATTTTAAAAAAATGGCTCATTAGGTATTTGGGATTTATGACACACCGCAGGTACCGCGGTTTCAACGAACTTAAAATTGAGGGATCTGAAATCATTAAAAACCTGCCCGATACCAATGTATTATTTATTTCCAACCATCAAACCTACTTTGCTGATGTTGTGGCGATGTTTCACGTTTTTAACGCCAGTCTAAAAGGAAGAATTGATAGTATAAAAAACGTAGGCTATTTATGGAGCCCAAAGCTTAACATTTATTATGTTGCAGCCAAAGAAACCATGAAGGCGGGCTTATTACCCAGAATATTAGCTTATGCAGGCTCGGTTTCTATTGAACGTACATGGCGAGAAGGGGGCAAGGAAATCAACAGACAAGTTAAATTTAGTGATATAACTAATATTGGAACAGCATTGGATGATGGGTGGGTAATTACTTTTCCACAAGGCACTACTCAGCCTTTTCGACCTGTTAGAAAAGGTACAGCACACATAATTAAACGTTACCAGCCAATTATAATTCCAATCGTTATTGACGGTTTTAGACGCTCTTTTGATAAAAAGGGACTTATGATCAAAAAAAGAGGCATTTTACAATCCATGATTATTAAACCCCCTCTTGAAATTGATTATGATAATGAGAGTGTAGAGGACATTTTAGAAAAAATACAATACGCTATTGAACAACATCCTACTTTTTTAAAGGTGATTCCTAAAGAAGAATTAGAAGCCAAACAAAAATTGGATGTTACTCGTCAATGGGACTTTTAACTTTTAGTCTATAATCCCAGCACAGCTTACTCTTGCGCCTGCTGCTCCAGAGGGTTGTGAGGTAAGATCATCAGCACCTTGATGAACTATTACAGCCTTACCCGATAAATCTTTAGTAGGATCATCACATCCTAAGCACCATAAATCTGTTTGAAAAGAAATTGACCCATTTCCTTCCGCATCGACTTCAAAGTTTCCAATGTCTCCGCGATGGTATCCCTCGCTATCTCCCCAAGCACCATGATTTTCAAAAGTAGGATTCCAATGACCTCCTGCAGAACTTCCGTTCTCGGCTGAACAATCGGCTTGTTCGTGAATATGAATGGCATGAGTGCCTTGGCTTAATCCGGTTAAAGACGCCTCAAGAGAGACACTGCCATTTTCTTCAGTTAAGGTCACCTTTCCTGATGCCTCACTGCCACTTTTTGGATCCAATGAAAATTGAATTTTTTTGATGGTTTTGCGCTCTTTCATATCAGCACTATCCATTGCACTGGATTCTGCCGTAAGGGCTTTTACTTTAGCCATTACTTCTTCATGACTTCCCTCAAGGGTTTGAATTTCTTCTTGCATTTCACCATTTACTTCAGTTACGGTGGTTATTGTGGCTACTGAACCCTTCTCTGATCGTTCTACTTTCACCTGAACGGATTTTTCGGTTTTCGTATCGGTGTTGTTTTTACATTGTGAAAAGGTAAAAAGAAGTAGTGTGGATAATAGGAGGAGTGTATTTTTCATATTCTAATTTGTTATCAAGGTGGAGCTAAATTAAGTATTCTTTTTTGATTCCAAAAGGCAACAGGTCTTCACTCTTCTTTTAATTCATCTGTTGATTATTCTTTATCTTTACTCGAAAATGCAACGTGAAAATTTATTATTGGGGAATTCTTATCCCGCTATTTCTCTCGTGTAGATCGGCATATCAAACCCAAGATTTTGATTTTAGAACCGCTCCAGAAGCTCCAAATTATGAGAGTGAATCAAGTTGGGCTGTTCTCCCCACACAATGGCCAAAAGCTTTAGAAGAAGTAGTAGGTCGCTTTCAAGAACGTCCTGCTGATGTGTTTTTCATATATCCCACCCTTTTTTCTTCAAAAAAGGATTCCCGTTGGAATGCGGATGTAATGGATCAAGAAATCCGAAATCAGGTGCTATCAAGGGCTGTTCCCTTTCAATCTTCCGCATGGGCCCAAGCGGCAAATTTATATGTGCCTTTTTACAGACAAGCACATTATCGCATTTTTGTTGATCCCTATGCTGCTCAAGGAGAAGAAGCCGGCGAATTGGCCTATCGAGATGTTAAAAGGGCTTTTGAATACTACTTAGCTCATTTCAATAAAGGAAAACCGATCATTTTGGCAGCGCACAGCCAGGGATCATTACATGCAAAGCGGTTAGTAAAAGATTTTTTTGATGGGACCTCTTTACAGTCTCAATTGATTGCGGCCTATTTGATTGGAGTGAAAATAAACCCTTCTGAGTTTTCCCATATCGGTCCACTTACCTCACCCCATTCTGTTGGAGGTTTTGTAAGTTGGAATACCTACAAACAAAACAATTTACCAAAACGGTATGAAAAATGGTATAAGGGAGGAGTAGTTACCAATCCGATATCATGGGATGAATCCAAGATTGGACTAAAATCTTCCCATTTGGGGGTATTGTATTCAGATAAAAAAATATATCCAAATAGCCTTACGGTTGAACGTATCGACGGCATGCTTTGGGCGAGTGTGCCTAAAGTGCCGAAGCGGATATTTCTATCCTTTATAAAAAATTATCATTTTGCTGACATCAATCTGTTTTGGAAAGATATTCAACAAAATGCTGTTGATCGCACTGCGGCATGGCTGCAACAAAACAAAGGAACATGGTAGCCTTAGACACACTTTTTGAAGAAGCTAAAACACAATGGACTAATGCTCTAAACGAGGCTAGACATCCATTTCGTTACTTTGTACTGGGCACGTCAATTCCTGATCATTATCCTCAAATCAGAACAGTTGTATTGAGAGATTTTGATTCTAAAAACCTAGTTTTTACGATTTATACTGACAACAGGACCCAAAAAATTAAAGACTTAACACGGCAGCCTAAAGCACAATTATTATTTTATCATCCCGAAGAGCAATTGCAATTAAGAGTAAGTTGTAAACTCTTGGAAATGCAGTCTTCAAATCAAATTTTTCACAGCTTACCTCAAAAAAGTCAACGTGACTATACCGTAAACCCTGCTCCAGGTAACCTTATCGATTCCCCTGAATCAATATCATACGGCAAAGAAGCCCTGCATTTTAGAAAACTACGTTTTCAAGCTCAAGAAATGGAATACTTAAAGATTCAAAAACCGATGCACATAAGAGCATTGTTTTTTCTGTCTCAAGATTGGAAAGGACAATTTATTGTCCCTTAATTTGAGAATAGAAGTCCATCTTTTTTTTGTAATTTCAACCGTACAAACAAATCTTAATCAAATGGCTTCTAAAAATACTTCACTTCCGCGCAGAAAATTTATTAAAAAGGGAATTGCTGCTTCTTCAATTATGATTGTTCCTCGACATGTTTTGGGCGGAGTGGGATATACTTCGCCAAGTGATCAACTTGCTCTGGCAGGAATTGGAGTAGGCGGGAAGGGGTCTAGTGATATTCGAAATGCTTCGGTTGACGGTCGTGAGCGTGTAGTTGCATTGTGTGATGTCGATCGTTCTGGAGCCAATGGGATTGGAGATTCCATGAAACGATTTCCAAAAGCCACCTTTTATGAAAGCTTTAAGGAAATGCTTGATCGTCAAAAAGACATCGATGCCGTTACCATATCAACACCTGACCACAATCATGCCGCTGCCGCGGTATATGCAATGCAAAGAGGAATAC
>RGZR01000122.1 GCA_010031465.1 Flavobacteriia bacterium | reverse complement strand
GGGGATTTGATGTTAAAGGGAGGAACGGGGTCGATTGTAGGGTATGATTTAACAATTCTAAAAGACCGAGACATTCCCCTATTACGCAGAAAACTGGGGATTGTTTTTCAAGATTTTAAACTTTTGCCCGATCGAACCGTTTATGAAAATTTACTTTTTGTACTTAAAGCTACAGGATGGAAAGATTCATCCCAAATTAAGGAACGGATTGCTGAAGTGTTAAAACAAGTTAATGTAGTTGACAGTGAGGCTAAATTCCCGTTTGAATTGTCAGGCGGTGAACAGCAACGGGTAGCCATTGCGCGGGCCTTACTCAACCACCCCGAATTGATTTTGGCTGATGAGCCTACTGGAAATCTTGATCCTGAAACCAGTCAAGAAATCATGCAACTTTTCAGTAACCTACACCAAGCTGGAATCAGCATTATAATGGCCACCCATGATTACAATATGATTATGAAATTTCCAGGTAAAATATACCAGTGTGGCCAGGGCCAGCTTAAAGAAGTGGTAGCTAAAAAAACGAATTAGGCCTTTTGCCTTTTTCGTTCGTTTTCATCCAAATATATTTTGCGCAAACGCAGAGCGTTTGGGGTTACTTCTACAAATTCATCTTTTTGAATGTATTCTAAAGCCTCTTCTAATGAAAATTTAATAGGAGGTGCAATTTTTACTTTGTCATCTGAACCGGCTGCACGAACATTTGAAAGCTTTTTTGTTTTGGTAACGTTTACCACCAAATCATCTTGACGGGTATTTTCACCAATAACCTGTCCAGCGTAAATAGGTTCATTCGGAGCAATAAAAAACTTTCCACGCTCTTGAAGTTTATCTAAAGAGTAAGGAATTGCAGTTCCTTTTTCCATAGAAATTAGCGATCCATTTATTCGTCCTGGAATTTCTCCCCTGTAGGGACTGTATTCTTCAAAACGATGGTTCATAATAGCTTCTCCAGCTGTAGCGGTTAATAATTGATTACGCAAACCTATAATTCCCCGAGAAGGAATTTTAAAGTCACACACCATCCGACTTCCTTTAGGTTGCATGCTTACCATTTCCCCTTTTCGTAAACTAACCATTTCAATGGCTTTACCGGAAACCTCTTCGGGTAAATCAATGGTTAACTCCTCTAAGGGTTCCATTTTCACCCCATCAATTTCTTTTATTATTACTTGAGGCTGTCCAATTTGAAGCTCAAAACCTTCGCGACGCATGGTTTCAATTAGCACTGATAGATGCAATACTCCCCTTCCGTACACTATGAATTTATCTGCACTATCGGTAAATTCCAACCGCATGGCAAGATTTTTTTCGAGTTCTTTTTCTAAACGTTCACGCAAGTGACGAGAAGTGATGAATTTTCCCTCTTTTCCAAAAAAAGGAGAGTCATTAATGGTAAATAGCATGCTCATGGTTGGCTCATCAATAGCTATTGAAGGCAAAGCCTCAGGGGCTACAAAATCTGCAATTGTATCTCCGATATCAAAATCTTCTAAACCTACAATGGCACATAAATCGCCCGCTTCTACACGTTCTACTTTTTTACGTCCCAACCCTTCAAACAAATGCAATTCTTTGATTTTAGAAGGCATTTTGCCTCCTTCTCTTTTCATGAGTTGTACTTTCATTCCGCTTTCTAAAACCCCTCGCTGCAAACGTCCAATTGCGATACGCCCCGTAAAAGATGAATAATCGAGAGAGGTGATCAGCATTTGTGTATTGCCCTTTTCTATACTTGGACTGGGCACATGTTCCAAAACCATATCTAATAGGGGTTCTATCGATGTGGTCTGCTGGTTCCAATCCGTACTCATCCAATTGTTTTTAGCAGAACCGTACACCGCGGGAAAGTCCAATTGCCATTCCTCGGCTTCCAATTCAAACATTAAATCAAAAACTTTTTCATGAACTGCTTCAGGAGTACAATTTTCTTTATCAACTTTATTGATTACTACAATGGGTTTTAATTTTAACTCTAATGCCTTTTTCAATACAAATCGAGTTTGAGGCATGGGCCCTTCAAAGGCGTCAACAAGAAGTAAAACACCATCGGCCATATTAAGCACACGTTCTACTTCACCGCCAAAATCAGCGTGACCAGGAGTATCGATGATATTGATTTTTGTTCCTTTATAGGTGACGGCAACGTTTTTAGAAAGAATGGTGATTCCTCGTTCTCGTTCTAAATCATTGTTGTCTAGGATCAATTCTCCTGTTTTTTCGTTAGAACGGAACAAATTACAGTGATGCAATATTTTGTCGACTAGGGTAGTTTTACCGTGGTCAACGTGCGCGATGATTGCAATGTTTTTTATGGCTGACATAGAGTTTTAAAAGCCGCAAATATACCACTATTAGTTATGCAAAAAATTTTTCTAGATTGTTTTGTTTTGCATGCTTTTCGCTACCGTCACCAGTTCAATATTTTACAATTTCACGAGTAAAGACGTATCTTTAAATCAACTGCAGTAATATGGAAAACAAGGAGAAAACAATTGACAATTACCTAGCGCAACATTATATTCATAGGAGTAACTGGCTCAGAGCTGCTGTTTTAGGCGCAAATGATGGTATTTTATCTACCACCAGTATTGCCATAGGAGTTGCAGCAGCAACTGACAATAGGCCGGCTATTCTTCTGGCAACTTTGGCTGGGTTAGTTGCAGGGGCGCTTTCTATGGCCGCTGGAGAGTACGTTTCGGTAAGTTCTCAAACTGATGTTGAAAATGCTGATATAGAACGTGAAAAGGCAGAATTAGAAGAAGATCCTGAAGCGGAAAGGTTGTTGCTGGCCAAAATATATGAAGAGCGAGGCTTGAAAAAAGAAACCGCTTTACAAGTAGCCAATGAACTTACAAAAAAAGATGCTTTAGCGGCTCATGTTCGTGATGAATTAGGAATTACAGATTTACACAAAGCAAATCCGTTAGAAGCGGCTCTTGCTTCTTGTGGAGCATTTAGTGTTGGGGGCATTTTGCCTTTACTCATAACGCTTTTTGTACCCTTAGAAGCAATGATCTATAGCCTTTACGGGTTTTCAGTGCTCTTTCTTGCCCTATTGGGGGCACTTTCGGCTAAATTTGGAGGTTCTAGTCCACAAAAAGCCGTTATTCGAATTACCTTATGGGGAACTGCAGCAATGGGAATAACCGCTGGGGTAGGTTATCTTTTTGGGGTTCAAGTTTAATTTTTGGAGAGAGCACTTTCTACTCCTAACCGATAGGAATCTAATCCAAAGCCAATAATTAACCCTTTAGCAACAGGAGTTATAAACGATTTATGTCTGAAATCCTCACGAGCAAAAGTGTTGGAAATATGAATTTCAATTACATCGCTATCAATACTTTTAATTGCATCACCAATGGCAACCGAAGTATGTGTATAAGCACCAGCATTAAGAAGTATAGCGTCCACTTCAAAACCCACTTGTTGAAGATGATTGATCAACTCGCCTTCGACATTAGATTGAAAATAACTAAACTCAACGTTAGGGAAACGCTCTTGCAAGGTTTTGTAATACGCTTCAAAAGTTTGATTCCCATAAATACCCGGCTCACGTGTGCCTAACAGATTTAAGTTAGGGCCATTGATGATACTAATCTTCATTTTAATTATTTTAGTAAAAGTATTGAAATTAGTGTAATCCCCCTAACACCATCCTTTTGAATTGGCACCTTGCGCTTTCCGAATTCCAAATGTACCTCAAAATCGAGCGAGGGCTATCTGAAAATTCAATCCAAAACTACAGCTTTGATGTTCGCAGTTTAGTTGATTATATTGAGATGCATAATATAGACCAAAATCCAATTCAATGTACTTCAGAATCAGTACAAAATTTTATATATGATTCCGCAAAAAAAGTAAGTGCACGTACTCAGGCCAGACGCATCTCAGGGCTTCGTCGATTTTTTGATTTTTTGATTTTTGAACG
>RGZR01000121.1 GCA_010031465.1 Flavobacteriia bacterium | reverse complement strand
GGTTGACAATATGCCTTGGTAACCGAAATTTAACAGATAAGCGGCTTCTTTATCCACAAAAGCGGCCAATTCATTTTCTAGCTGTTCGTGTACCTCAGTATGTCCAGACATCATTCGAGCTCCCATCGGATAGGCAGAGCCATACTCTAATGCAGCTTCTGCATCAACTTTTCGAATTTCAGGATGATTGGCTAAACCTAAGTAATCGTTTATACTCCAAGTGATTACCTCTTTCCCTTTGAATTTCATTCGATTGGAAATGGGGCCTTCAAGTTTTGGAAATACAAAATAGCCTTCGGCTTGGGAAGCCCATTTTCCTAATGGGCCTTTGTTTTCGTGAATTCTTTCAAATAGATCTCTCATTTTTTAGAGCTTGTCTCTTTTATAAAAGTAATGTTTTGTTCTACGTCGTTGACAGAATCAAAAAAACCTTGATCTGCCATCCATTTATTACTGTAAATTTTACTCATGTAACGTGACCCGTGATCAGGAAACACGATTACAACGTGACTGTTTTTATCAAAATAGCCCTCTTCTTGCAACTGATGAACGGCTTGCATTGCAGCTCCTGAGGTGTACCCTACAAACATACCCTCTGAACGCGTAACGTTTCGGGCGGTATGGGCACTCTCTTCGTCGGTTACCTTGACAAAAAAATCAATTAATTCAAAATGTGTGGCTGATGGAATTAAATTTTTGCCCAACCCTTCTATACGATAGGGGTAAATTTCAGAAGGATCTAATTCCTGTGTTTCATGGTATTTCTTTAAAACAGAACCGTAGGCATCCACTCCAATGATTTGAATGTCTGGGTTTTGTTCTTTTAAATATTTGGCACAACCTGATATGGTTCCACCCGTACCACTACTGGCAACAAGATGCGTTATTTTTCCTTGTGTTTGGTTCCAAATTTCTGGACCTGTAGATCGGTAATGGGCATCCACATTTAATTCGTTAAAGTACTGATTAATATAGACAGACTCTTTGATCTCGTTATGCAGTCGTTTAGCCACTTCGTAATAGGATCGAGGATCGTCAGCAGCCACATTTGCAGGACAAACGTGTATTTGTGCACCCATAGCACTGAGCATATTGATTTTGTCTAAAGAAGATTTTGATGAAACTGCTAAAATACAGTTGTATCCTTTAATCAACGAAACCATAGCCAAACTAAAACCCGTATTTCCTGATGTGGTTTCTATAAGGGTAGATCCCGGCTTGAGTATTCCTTTTCGTTCGGCTTCTTCTATAATATGGAGAGCTATTCGATCTTTATTTGAATGGCCCGGGTTAAAGGCTTCAAACTTTGCAAAATACTGACCTGAATACCCCTCAACGATAGAGTTGAGTTTTATTAGGGGCGTGTTTCCTATCAATTGAAGTATATTTTGATAGGGATTCACGTTTTCACTCATTGGATACGGTTAAAATGTTGTGCAAATTTAAATAAAAAAAATTAGTTCATCTTTCCTTCTAATTGTAAGATAAACGCATATTCTTTTGCCGTTTCTTTAAGAGCATCAAAGCGTCCTGAAGCCCCACCATGCCCCGCTTCCATATTGGTATCTAAAAACAATACATTTTGATCTGTCTTCATGCTTCGCAATTTGGCTGCCCACTTTGCAGGCTCCCAATATTGTACTTGAGAATCGTGCAATCCTGTGGTTATCAACATATTGGGGTACTTTTGAGCAGTAACATTATCATAAGGGGAATAGGATAACATATAATCGTAATATTCTTTATCATTGGGATTCCCCCATTCATCATATTCTGATGTTGTTAAAGGAATACTTTCGTCTAACATTGTAGTGACTACATCTACAAAGGGAACGGCTGCGGTCACACTGCGGTACAACTCTGGCGCTAAATTTACTACTACCCCCATTAAAAGGCCGCCAGCAGAACCTCCAAGGGCGTGAAGATGATTTGCACTGGTCATTCCACTTTCAATCAAAAAACGAGAAACATCTACAAAGTCGGTAAACGTATTTTTTTTCTTTAGCATTTTTCCCTCTTCATACCACTGTCTACCCATATATTCACTTCCGCGAATATGTGCAATTCCAAAAGCAAAACCCCGATTGAGTAAACTCAACCGAGTGGAAGAAAAACTAGGGTTAATTGTTGAGCCATATGAACCATAAGCATAAAGTAAAAAGGGAGTTTCAGAAGTTAGTGAGGTGTTTTTGTGGTGTATAAACGATACAGGAATTTGAACTCCATCTTGAGCGGTAGCCCAAATTCGTTTTTCTACATAATTTGCCGGATCAAAATCAGCATCCATAACCTCTTGTTGTTTTAAAAGGGTATTCGATTGGGTGGCCATATCAAATTCATAAATCGAATTTGGTGTTCTTAGTGAGGTATAGCCATAACGAAAAAGAGAGGTGTCAAACGAGGGATTGTAGGATCCATATAATGTATAAGTCTCCCCATCTACAGGTAGGTAGTAATCTTCGCTTTCGTCCCAACTTTTAATACGCAATTGGGTTAAGCCTTTTGAACGTTCTGTGATGACCCAATGGTCTTGAAAGATTTCAAAATCTTCTAAAAGCACTTCCGGTCTGTAAGGCAAAACATCTACCCAATACTCTTTTTCTGTTTCTGAAATTTTAGTTTTTGAAATTTTATAATTGGTAGCACCATCTCCATTGTGTAGAATATAAAAATGATCTTGATATTGAGAGATTTCATATTCCAATCCTCTTGTTCTTGGTTGAATGGTCTTGAAGGTGTCTAAAGGGCTATCTGCAGCAATAAATTGATGCTCTGTGGTTAGAGTACTGTAAGAAGAGATGTAAATGTATTCATGTGATTTAGATTCACGAACATACACAGAAAAAGTCTCGTCTTCTTCATGAAAAATTTTAACATCTGAAGCGGAAGGCGCCAGTATATTGTGACGATAAATTGTTTCTGAACGTAAGGTTTCTGGATTTTTGTGAACATAAAAAAAATGACTATTGTCAGATGCCCATGCGGTTCCACCAGTGGTGTTGGGTATGGCTGTAGGAAGTGTCTCACCCGTTATCAGGTCTTTTACATAGAGTGTGTATTTACGTCTCGATTCTGTATCAATTCCAAAGGTAGCCTTTGTATTGTCTGGGCTTACATTTATTCCAACTATACTAAAATAATCATGCCCTTTAGCCATTTCATTGGCATCGAAAAGAATTTCATCTTGGGCAGTGAGTGTGTCTTTTTTGCGGATGTAAATGGGATATTGTAAATTTTCTTCATAACGGGTTATGTACCAATACCCATTATAAAAGTAGGGTACAGACTCATCTTGTTCTTTAATGCGTCCTCTTAATTCTTCAAAGAGTTCCTCCCTAAAGGGCGCCGTGGCCGCAGTCATTTTCTTAAAATAATCGTTTTCTCGTTCTAAGTAATCGATTACTTCTGGATTTTCACGGTCACGCATCCAATAATAATCATCAATACGAATATCGTTGTGTATTTTTAATTGAAAAGGTATTTTTTCTGCCATAGGAGGCACTATACTGTTATCAAAGCTCATATTGTATTGTTTTTTACAGGCACTGAAAAGGCCTATTGTAACGAGTAATAAAAGGGTTTTAGATTTCATAATACATCCATTTGAGTTAAGGTCTTTATCACATATTCGTGTTGCTCTTGAGTATAATCTCGGTGGGTAACCATTCTCAATTTACCTTTTCCTAAGGAAATAAGCAAAATCCCTTTTTCACGAAGATGGTCAATAAAATGCAATTCGTTGCTTTCTTTGTGTAAAGAAAAAATTACTATATTGGTGGCTACAGGTTCAACTGATTTTATGTAAACACATTCTTTTAAGACCGCTTCAAGTTCTTTTGCTTTTTTATGGTCATGGATAAGGTCTTTTCGTTGATTCTGCAGTGCGTAACGTGCCGCTTCAGCTAAGTAGCCGGATTGCCTCATTCCCCCGCCAAACACTTTTCGAATTCGAAGGGCTTG
>RGZR01000013.1 GCA_010031465.1 Flavobacteriia bacterium | reverse complement strand
GCCTGTATAATTGATGGTGTTCGATTACATATCGGAAAGCGCTTTACCTATAAGCACAACGACATAGAAAGCCTAGAAAAGAATTTACAACGCGCCACCAAAGTTGCTGAGCAAACAGGAGGAGGGATTCTTGTCATTTCTGAAGGTGTTTTTGGAATGCGAGGCGAGCAAGGAAAATTAAAAGAAATTGCCGCTTTAAAAAAGAAATACAATTTCCGTTTTTTAGTTGACGATGCCCATGGCTTTGGAACACTTGGTCAAAATGGAAAAGGGGCAGGAAACGAACAAGGTATTCAGTCGGATATTGATGTTTATTTTGCCACATTCGCAAAATCTATGGCATCAACAGGTGCTTTTATTGCAGCCGATAAGGAAATTATCGATTACTTAAAATACAATATGCGCTCTCAAATGTTTGCCAAGTCATTGCAAATGCAGCTGGTAAAAGGAGCTCTTAAACGCTTAGAAATGTTGCGTACACGTCCTGATATTAAAGACAAATTATGGGAAAATGTCAATGCACTTCAAAACGGACTAAAAGAAAATGGTTTTGACATAGGAAACACACAAAGTTGTGTAACCCCAGTTTATTTAGAAGGGAGTATCCCAGAGGCAATGGCATTGGTGCGCGACCTTCGTGAAAATTACGGTATCTTTTGTTCTATTGTTGTTTATCCCGTAATTCCAAAAGGCCTTATCCTGTTGCGTTTAATTCCTACAGCATCCCACAATCTTGAAGATGTTAGAATAACATTAGAAGCGTTTTCAGGTATTCGAGAAAAACTTAATAACGGAACTTACAAACGTCTCTCTGAGGGTGTTGTAGCTAGTACGTAAGCCCTAGAGTTTTTTAATCGTTTAGCATAACGGGCATTACCAAAAGGGTAATGTCTTCCCCTTCTTCTGTTCCATCTAGCGGGGTGAGTAATCCCGCTCTATTGGGTAGTGACATGGAAAGTTTAATTTGTGAACAGTCTAAACTGTTTAGCATTTCGATTAAAAACCGAGAATTAAATCCAATTTGCATATCCTCACCTTGAAAATCACAATCTAAACGCTCTTCGGCACTATTACTATAATCAAAATCTTCAGCGGAAATCTGTAATGCAGCGCCGGCTAATTTTAAACGGATTTGATGTGTGGTTTTGTTTGAAAAGATACTCACCCGACGTACTGAATTCAAAAATTCAACTCGATTGACTTGCATTTGATTTGGGTTTTCTTTTGGAATTACAGCTTCATAATTAGGGTATTTTCCGTCTATGAGTCTGCAAGTAAGAACGGCATCACCAAACAAAAATACTGCATTGGTTTCATTGTAATTGATCGTAACCTCCAAATCTATTCCTTGTAAAATTCCCTTTAACAATTGTAAGGGTTTTTTAGGCATAATAAATTCAGCTGTTTGATCTGCATTTACGTCAGTACGTGTATATTTCACAAGTTTATGTGCATCTGTGGCAACAAAAGTTAGTGATTCAGGTGAAAATTGAAAGAAAACACCACTCATTACGGGACGTAAATCATCGTTACCACTAGCAAAGAGGGTGCTGTGAATCGCCGTTTGTAAAAGGGTACTGCTCACCACAGTTGTAGCAGCATCAACCACCTTTGCAGCTTTAGGGAATTCTTCCCCAGGTACATAGGCTACTGCGTATTTTCCGTTGTTAGCACTGATTTCAACTGTGTTCTTTTCTGTTTTAAGAAACGTTAAAGGCTGTTCCGGAAATGTTTTCAAAGTATCAATTAATAATCGGGCAGGAAGCGCCAAAGCACTACTTCCTTCCGACTCAACAGTAATTTTAGATGAAAAAGTAGTTTCTAGATCAGAGGCGGTAAGGGTGAGCGTATTCCCGTGTATTTCAAATAAAAAGTTATCTAATATTTGAAGTGTATTCGTACTGTTTATTACTCCTCCAAGCTTTTGAAGCTCTTTTAGTAAGCTAGCACTGGAAACTATAAATTTCATTTGACGTATGATTAGTTTGTCAGGAAGTGATGCAAACCGCTTCCTATGCAGGTTTTAACAAATTCAAAGATATTTGAATTGATTCTATTCTTAAAAGAAACTTATCAACATTAACCTCCAAAATGTTTACTTCTTAGCCGGTAAATTAGCCCGCCTAACAATAGACCGAGTAGGGTAGGGATAAAAAGCAAAATCCATTTCAAGGATTGGGCATTTGCAGAAATACGCAGTGGGTCGTAAGGGATTAAAACCCATTTTTTTTGACGTAATTCTATGCGCTGTGAAGCATTGCTTAACTTATGAATTACATTCATTAAAAAAGTTTTATTGGCATATTCATTTGAGGTCCATTTATCATACCCTAAGGGTAAGTAGTTTCCTTTGTCGGTTTGATTTTCTGCTAGATTTCCATCACTAAAATAGACGCTATTTACTGTTCCCTCATTACGATAATTTTTAATTTCAAAGGGTTTAATTTTGTTTTTAAATAGGGAAGAGCTAGAACCCTGAACTTGCACCCCTAAGATGGAGGCAGATTCATTGTATTCTGCCGGAACTATGTCTTTTGTGACCTCTTCAATTTCAATAATTACTGGCGGACCAATACTTTGAGTAAAAGCAGAGGTTGTAAGAAGAATCGTTTTTTGAAGATCATTAGTAAGAGTGTCTATTGGACTTACAAATTGTCCCAGCACTGGACCCAAATCATTTCCTAAAGAGGTATTTTCTGGTTTTGATAGAGGGAAATAGGGCCAAGGATAAGGAATGAATTGTGTTTGATTTTCTTCTCCATTGGCTAAAACAATTGGGGCACAATACAGGTCTTTTACCATTCTTTTGTTTATTCGAACGCCTCTTTGAAAGAAATAATCGTCCAATTCTAATTCCAGGGGTAACCCATATGAAGTACCCGAAGAAGCAAAGAGTTGCTCACGATCAATTTCTATACCATTCACCAACCAAAGCAAGTGTCCTCCTTGTAATTCGTATTGATCTAAAATGTATTTTTCAGTAGATGTAAAAGCCTCTTTTGGGTTTGAAATCACTAAAAGCGGGAAGCGCATCAGGTTTTCTAATGTGTTCTGTGGGCTAAGCGTAGGATTTTTTAAATCAAATGAAGCTAAATTATAATAAGGCTTTAGTGACTGAAGCAAATCGGCTATCAATACACTTTCCGAAGTTTTGTGCGAAGTAAGAAAGGCAATATTTGATTTACTTTCTACCGATACTTTGTGAATTCCATCAAAAAGATGGTATTCCAATTGCTGTAATCCCTTTTGAAGCACTACCTCTTCAGTATCACCTAATTGCCGATCAATTAAGGGGATACGTTCAGAGCGTTTACCATAATTAACAATAATCCAAGGAAAAATAACACTTTCTTTACGTGTTCCATCCTGCATTTCAAAGACCCGTTCAGGTGTCATTCCATAGCGTTGCATTTCGCTAATGACCGTCTCCTCATTGCCAAGGGAAAAGGGATCATTAAACGATAGAATAACCTCTTTGTTGTGCCTTTGAATTTGATTTAAAAATACGCGAACCTCCTTTTCAAACTGACGGTAGGAAGCCGGGAGCTCTCCTGTTAAAAAAACATCGATGCGCAAGGTCGAATCAAGTTTGTCCAATTGTTCAATTGCTAGGGGAGATAGACTGTACCGCTGATCTTGAGTGCTGTCATAACGAATCGGATACTGCACGCTAAGGCCTAAAATCAATACCCATAGAAGGAACAAGAGCAAAGGGGTTTTAAAGTATGCCATTATCCTTGTTGTTTTTTACTGATGGCAATTCCCAAATGAAGGAGGACAAAGAGAATACCAAAAAAATAAATCAAATCTTCTAAGCTTATGATTCCTCGGCTCATGTCACTGTAATGGGACTCAATTCCCAAGGTGGAAAAGAATGAAAAAACGAAGGAAGAAGCACTTAGGTTGGCCAAAAAACCCCAACCGTAAAATTGAATAAAACAAAGAAAAAGAGCGGATAAAAAGGCACTGACTTGATTTTGAAACAAAAGGGATGTAACAATACTGATGGCAGAAAAAACACCTCCTAAACAAATCACGGCCAAAAGCCCTGAAAGCAAGTGTCCATAGGCTATAGAGTCCTCTGTAGCAATAATAAAGTCTAAGGCAAGTGCGTGAAGCCCCATGGGGATCAGGGTTAGTAAAAACAAACTGAAAACGCCCAGAAACTTACTTACAACCAATTTCCTATGTCCTAATGGTTTGGTTAAAAGTAATTCTAGAGTTCCTTGGGCTTTTTCCTCTGAAAAACTCCGCATCCCTAATGCAGGGATTAGGATTAAAAATAAAAAGGGAGACAATTCGAAAAAAGGCGAAAAATCTAAAAACCCTTGATTGAGAAAATTAAAAGAGGTGTCAAAAAACCATAAAAAAAGGCCATTTACTATTAAGTATCCCCCTAAGAGGAGGTAGCCCGTGGGATGTGAAAAATAATGCCGAATTTCTTTTTTAACTAATGCCCACATCTAGTCAAAATGTATGGTTATAGGATCCCTATAATCAAGGCCAAACAACGTGTTTGCACTTCCTACCGATAGGGGATTGCTTTTGTATACCGCAAGTTCTAAATGTCCGGCCGCATTAAATAAAGCTAATTTTTTACCGTCTTCTTCACGCTTTTCTTTAGGAAGAGTAAAATCTATAGCTTGACTGTAACTTTGATAAACTTTTTTGAATTTCACTGTACGAGCAAAGATGGTAAAATCCCTTGATTTACCTACGGATTTAAATAGCTTTTGCGTGATATTAGTAATTACATTCCCGTAATTATCAATGTAAATAACACTGCCAACAATTTGATTTCCTTCAGTATTGATTACTGGTTTCACTTCGGTTAATTCTCGAATCGATTTTACGGGAGTACCAATAACTTCTAAGGCCCCTTTTCGGGCTATATGGGCAGCCACATGAACAAATACATCTAATACAGGAAACGAAGTAGTAACCGCATTATGAATATTTATAGCTACGGTTTGGATGGCTTTAATTTCCTCTTTTATTAATGAAAAAATACCATTGTCCGCTCCAATAAAATAATGCCCCTCGAAGGACATCGCTAAATGAATATTTTCAGGGGTTAGTTCTGATTCTACACCAATTAAATGAATGGATCCTTTTGGAAAAGCCGCATAGGCATTTTTTATGATGTAGGCGGTTTCCGTTAAATTGTAGGGTGTAATTTCATGAGAAATGTCCACTATGGCAACCGATGGGATTTGTTCTAAAAGAGCTGCTTTTATTACAGCAATCGCATAATCTTTATGTCCAAAATCAGTCGTTAATGTTACGATGGCCATAAAGTGATTTTTCTTGAATTAATAATTAAAATTATACTACTTTTATAAACGATGCCTTTGTAGGTAAAACAAAAATAATTCATTTTAAACGAGTAACCTTTGAATGAAATTAAAATTGATTTAACAGAAGTCAATCCGCAAGACTTTTTTGGTGATCAAAACACAAATATTGTAAAGTTAAGAACCTATTTCCCTCAAATAAAAATTGTTGCAAGAGGCAATACCCTTAAGGCCTACGGTGAAGAGGCTATACTTGAAGAATTTGAAAAGCGTGTCGATTTAATGATTTTGCATTTTGGGAAATTTAATGTGCTCAACGAGGAAATCATAGAACGCATAGTTATGGCCAACGGAGCAGAGGATAAAGAAGCCCTTTTTGAAGGCACCGAGCTACATATTTTACATGGAGTAGGGGGGAAAGTAATAAAGGCCAAAACGCTAAACCAAAAACGTCTTGTTGAATCCATGCAAAAAAACGCTATGTTATTTGCCATCGGTCCGGCAGGGACTGGAAAAACCTATACAGGTGTTGCTTTGGCGGTAAAAGCACTAAAAGAGAAGCAAGTAAAGCGAATCATTTTAACACGTCCGGCTGTAGAAGCAGGAGAAAATTTAGGGTTTTTACCAGGGGATCTAAAAGAAAAGCTAGATCCTTATATGCAGCCATTATATGACGCCCTGCGTGATATGATTCCCAACGAACGACTACAAGCTCACATAGAAAACGGAACCATTCAAATTGCCCCTTTGGCCTTTATGAGGGGCCGAACCTTAGATAATGCTTTTGTAATTTTGGATGAAGCCCAAAATACAACTCATGCTCAAATGAAAATGTTTTTAACCCGTATGGGTAAAAATGCAAAATTCATGATTACGGGTGATCCCGGTCAAATTGACTTGCCTCGACGAGTGATATCGGGACTTAAAGAGGCCCTATTAATTTTAAAAGATACTTCAGGAATCGGTATGGTGTATTTGGATGATAAGGATGTTATTCGCCACCCATTAGTAAAAAAAGTCATTGATGCATACAAGTCTATAGAACACGATAATTAAAAATGGTAAACACAATAATGTTCACTGACCTTCAGTTGGAAGGAATACAATCAAAATACACCGGCAAAGTACGAGAGGTATATCGTTTAGCGAATGATCTACTGCTTATGGTAGCTACAGATAGGTTGTCTGCTTTTGATGTGGTAATGCCTAAGGGGATTCCGTATAAAGGTCAAATTCTTAATCAAATTGCAACACGAATGATGGAAGCTACTCAGGATATTGTTCCCAACTGGCTTCACGCATCACCAGATCCCAATGTATCAATAGGCGAAAGTTGCACTCCCTTTAAAGTGGAAATGGTAATTCGGGGATACCTTTCAGGTCATGCTGCCCGTACTTATGCTAGCGGTAAGCGTGAACTGTGTGGTGTCATCATGCCTGAGGGCCTGCGAGAAAATGACCGCTTTGAAAGCCCTATTATTACACCCGCAACAAAAGCAGAGGAGGGGCATGATGAAGATATTTCTCGTGACGCAATAATGGCCCAGGGTATTGTGAGTGAATCAGACTACCTTCAATTGGAAAAGTATACTCAACAACTTTTTGAAAGAGGCACCTCATTAGCCAAAAGACAAGGCTTGATTTTAGTGGATACAAAATATGAATTCGGGAAAACAGCTTCAGGTAAAATCGTATTAATTGATGAAATACACACACCTGATTCTTCGCGATATTTTTATGAGGAAGGGTACTTGGAGCGCCAACAAAAAGGGGAGTCTCAAAAGCAACTCTCTAAAGAATTTGTTCGTCGTTGGCTTATTAGCCAAGGATTTCAAGGATTAGATGGTCAAGTGATCCCTGAAATGGATGCCGCACGAATTACATCAATATCTGAACGGTATTTAGAGCTTTACGAAAACATTACGGGTACCCCTTTTGTTAAAGCCCCCACAGAGAATATTCATGAGCGTATCCAGCAAAATGTGGAGGCTTATTTTTCAAAACTTCGAACCTAACCATTAAAAAGAGTTAATTTCTTTTCAGTTGCCACGTTTTCTCAAGAAGAGCAATTACTTTTTCTGAAGAAAGGGAATGGGGAATTCGCAAGGCTTCATTGTATTTATTAAACCAGGTTATTTGTCGTTTGGCATACCTCCTGCTGTTTCTTTTTACCAGTTCAAGCGCTTCGTCAATTCCGGTTTTCCCTTCTAAAAAAGGGAAAAGTTCCTGATAGCCAACAGTTCTTAAGGGTGTTGCGCCTTTATAGGGTAATAATTTTTTCACCTCTTCAACTAATCCTTGGGTTACCATAGTATCAACTCGTGCATTTATTCTTTCGTACAGCAGGTATCTAGGAGCTTCAATACAGATAATTTTAATCTTAAAAGGTCTTGGCTTTTGTATTTTCTTTAAAAAACTAGAGTAGGGTTGAGAAGAGGATACGCAAACCTCCAAAGCGCGTAATAGTCGAACTGGGTTGTTTAGATCAACCTGTTGATAATATACGGGGTCTTTTTCTTTAAGTAATTCGTGAAGGGCTTCAATGCCCTGTGATTCAAAGAAGAAACGTATTTCTTTGCGAACTTCATTAGGTACCTCAGGGAAGGAATCAATTCCATACATTAGAGCATCGGCATAAAGTCCTGACCCACCAACAAGAAGTACTGTCTTCTTATCAGAAAAGAGGGATTCTAGTTTTTGTAAGGCATCTCTTTCGTAATCTCCTACAGTGTAGGGATTTTGAATGGATTGATGCTGAATAAAATGATGGGGTATCCTTTCCCGTTCTTTTATTGTAGGAACGGCAGTTCCAATAGACATTTCCGAATAAAACTGTCGGGAATCACACGATAAAATTTCAGTATCAAAATGTTGGGCAAGCGAAAGACTTAAAGCTGTTTTTCCCACAGCGGTTGGCCCCGCAATGTAAAGTAATGTATTATTTGACATCGTTTAGCAATTCTCCACATTGATGGCAGTAGATCGCATTTTCTTTGTGGCTGGGTTGCAAACAATCAGGACAGACTTGGGTATTGGTCTCTACGGGAACTGGCTTTGCCATTTCTGCTGTTACAATTCCTGTAGGAACGGCAATAATGCCATACCCCAAAATCATAATAAACGAGGCAATCAGTTGGCCAAATGGAGTTGCTGGAGCAATATCACCATACCCCACTGTGGTTAGAGTTACAATACACCAATAAATACTTCTGGGTATACTCGTAAATCCGCTTTGGTCGCCTTCAACAAGATACATCACGGTGCCAAAAATGACGCAGAGTACTAAAACCCCAAATATAAATACGGAAATTTTAGTTTTGCTGGATTTCAATGCACGGAGTAAATTATTAGACTCTTTAATGTAAGGGGTCAATTTTAAAATCCGAAATACGCGGAGAAGGCGAAGAGCTTTAATTGCTACTAAACTATGCGTGCCGATAAAAAGAAGGGAAAGGTATTTAGGCAGAATTGAGAGTAAATCAATGATACCGAAAAAACTAAAAATATATTTTTTGGGTCGACTAACACTCAGTATTCTCAGCACATATTCGATTGTAAAAAGGAGCGTAATAAACCATTCCGCTTGATCTAATTGGCTGTGGTAGGCGATATCAATAGAGGGTACGCTTTCTAGGGCAACCAATACGACACTGAGTAATATAAAAACGAGTAAAATGAGATCAAAAGCTTTTCCTGCTGGGGTATCTGCTTCGTAAATGATTTCATGTAAACGGTGTTTCCACTTTTTCATCAGCTTAGTGTTTAATCGTTTTTAGCTTTGAGTTTTATTGATTTCTTCTGTCAAAGGTATCAACTTCATGTATTTTTTACGCGCTATGAAACTACGAATTAATTTTTGAGCATCAGGATTGTCTTGAATGGGCGTCATTCTGCTTTCTATTTTTTCTGCGGTTTTGATTTGGTGATTTAACTCGAAATAGCCATACCCTTTCAAGGTGCTGTTGTGTATCCAAACAAAGGAATACTCTCCTTTTTCTCGCCCTCGTTCAATTAGCAAAAAAGAAGGGTGGGGATAAGAAAGGTAATGGACTAAGGATTCAATTTTATTCGAATAGTTTGTTCTGGATTCTTCCCCTATACATGCCCCGTCGCATTTTTTTAAACCATAAAGAAAACAAGGCGCATTTTGATCTTCTACATTTGTATGATACAAGCAAATACGAAAGGTTTCCGCCCATTGATGTAGTGCGTTATGCGCAGTTTTTCTGTTTTTAAAAACACTGATGTATTCTTCTTCTTTACGCACTTGATCACAGACTAAGACAGGGTAATCTTTTGAAGTATCTATTCGTATTCCCATCGGAAACTGTCTGTATCGTTGGGCCGTATTGTATTTGGGAGCTATTGATTTTATTTCGTTTTGCTCTTTTAATAAGGTTACCAATTCTCCTCCAGTTAAAGCATAACTGACCCGCGAAAGTTCACGTTGAATCAATTTTGCCTTCTTTTGTTTGTTCGTTACATGCGAGAGAACACGTTTTTTAATGTTATTGCTTTTTCCGATATAAATAACATCGTCTTTGTCGTTATATAAATAATAAACCCCCATTTCTGTAGGTAATGCGTCGATCATTTCATGATACTTTGAAGGCGATTTGTTGGGGGTTAATGTGCTGATCTGTGTTTTTAAAATCGACTTATGGGTGTCTTTTTCCAAAAGCAATTCAAATAATTTCAAAGTAGCATTAGCATCTCCAAAAGCTCGGTGAGGGTTAGAAATGGGAATCCCAAGATTTTTAACCAGTTTACCTAAACTATAGGCCGGTTGATTGGGAACAAGCTTTTGTGCTAGGGCCACTGTACATATTGATTTTCGTTCATACCCATAGCCAAGGCGTCGGAATTCAGTTTGTAGAATGCGGTAATCAAAAACTGCATTATGCGCCACCACAATACAATCCTCGGTTATTTCAACAACTCGCTTTGCGATTTCATGAAATTTCGGGGCACTTTGTACCATCTTTTGGGTAATCCCGGTAAGATTGACCACAAAGGGTTGAATTTCCCGTTCAGGATTCACTAAACTGCTAAATTGGTCGGTAATTTTAGTGCCATCAAATTGAAAGATGGCAATTTCGGTAATTCCCTCTTCATTGTATTTACCTCCCGTGGTTTCAATATCGAGAATTGCGTACATACCTTTATCTCGCTCCGAAGAGTTTACTCCCCACACGAATCATATTTGAACCCAGTTGAAGCGCTACAGGGTAATCACCACTCATCCCCATGGAAAGATGCGAAAAAGAGGGGTGGAGTGGTTTCAAACTAAAATAGAGTTTAGAAAGCGTTTCAAATTCTCCACGAATTTGGCTCTCTTCATTTGTAAAGCTAGCCATGCCCATTAATCCTTTAATAGTTACATTATTGCAACGAGAAGCAAAATCGAGAAGCCCTTCCACTTCGGATATGGGCACTCCGTATTTGGTTTCTTCTTGAGCAATTCGTACTTGAAGTAACCCTTCAATAATTCGGTTGTGTTTTTCAGCCTGTTTTTGAATCTCTGCCAAAAGTTTTCTGCTGTCAATAGCATGAATAAGTGACACAAAGGGGGCCATGTATTTTACTTTATTCGTTTGCACATGCCCGATCATATGCCAGCGAATGTCTTTAGGAAGTTGTTCCCATTTTGAGGCCATTTCTTGAATTTTATTTTCACCAAAATCCAATTGTCCTGCCTGATAAGCCTCCGTTATGGCTTCAATAGGTTTTGTTTTTGATACCGCAATAAGAGTTACTTCTTTGGGTAATGATTGTTTTAAATAAGTAAGTGCTTGTGTAATGTTCATTGTAGTAAAGATACACAGGATAAAAAAAAGGCCTCCCAACGGGAAGCCTTTTTATAAGATAAGTAATAAACAGATTATTTAGCGGCGTCCATTCCTTGTGCAATTAGATCGTAAAACTGATCTAATTTTGGAAGGACAACGATACGAGTTCTTCTGTTTTTAGCTCTATTTGCAGAAGTATCATTGTCTGCGATAGGCATGTAGTAGCTACGTCCGGCAGCAGTCATGCGTGCAGGAGCTACATCAAAGTCATTTTGAAGGATACGTACTACAGCAGTTGCACGCTTAACTGATAAATCCCAGTTGTCTTCAATACCGTCTGATTTAATTGGCACATTGTCAGTATGACCTTCTACCATAAACTCTAATTCAGGTTTATCGTTAACTACTTTAGCAACTTTTCCTAAAACTTCTTTTGCCGCTGCAGTTACAGTGTAACTTCCGCTACGGAATAAAAGTTTATCAGAAATTGAAACGTAAACGACACCTTTTTCAACATTGATTTCAATATCCTCATCACTCATGTTACCTAACACTCCTTTTAGGCTAGTAACAAGGGCAAGAGTTACAGAATCTTTCTTAGTAACCGCATCTTGCATGCGTTGGATACGTAAATCTTTTTCCTTCATGCTTTCTAAAGAACGCTCTAAGTTGTCTGCTCCTTTTTGAGATAGTGTAGTAAGATTACCAATGTTATTGATCAAGTCTTGATTGTTTGCCTTTAAAAATTGATTTTGCTCTTGCAATGTTGCTAAAGAAGCCATTGCTGCCTCTTTTTCTTCATTACAACTATTCAATTTTACTGTGGCAGTGTCAAGTAAATTTTTAGTGTTTTGTTGAAGTTCTTCTAATTCCGAAAATTTCTTTTGCGATACACATGAAGCTAATAAAACTCCAGTGAACAATAAAGCTACTGCTTTTTTCATAGTGTTGGTTGATTTAATTTTTGACATTACAAATTAACTGAAATTATTTTTATTTTTTACTATATCCATAAAATTTAATCTTCTGAAGAAATAAAAGGCCGCTATCACATTGACACTGTGGTAGTAATCATGCTTTTTATCTCCATCAATAGGATCGTTTTTTAAGGACTCTAGTAAGGCATAAAACGCAAAATGTGCTCTTATTATTGCCCATGTGTTTAAAAACTGAAATTGAATAAGGAAATGCAGTCCTGCAAGTCCATCCCAAAGCATTCGTTCAAATAAAACATTAGTTTTTACTTTTTCGGGTAGGTTTTTATAGAGCATACAGAGTGAATTCCGATAATTTAAAAAAACCTTTTTGGGTGAAGGCTGCAGTGTACCGCTACCCAAATGATATACTTTTGATTCTCCTATGGACACAGTTGCATGCCCTTTATTAAAGGCGCGCCAGCAGAGGTCAATTTCTTCTTGATGTGCAAAAAAACGAGCGTCAAAGCCACCTAATTCCCAAAACACAGATTTCCGAATAAAAAAACAGGCTCCACTTGCCCAAAATACAGCTTGGGTTGCATCATACTGCCCCTGATCCTCTTCTATGCTAGAAAATATACGGCCCCTGCAAAAGGGAATACCCAACCGATCCAATACACCTCCAGCGGCTCCAGCATATTCAAAGGCATTAGGATTCTTATCATCTAAAATATGGGGTTGTGCAATTGCTGTTTTTGGGTTGGTGTCAAAGTGGTTAAGAATGGGAACCAACCAATGTTCTTTAACGCGTACATCAGTATTTAGCAGACAGTAGATTTCTTCATTTATGTGCTGCAATCCTTCATTGTATCCTCCTGCATAACCCCGATTTTTGGGTAAAGAAATGCATTTAAATTTAGGATACTGCGCCGTAACCCAGGCTAAAGAGGCATCACTAGATCCATTATCAATGAGATAAAGTGCTGCCTGAGGACTAAATGCATATACTGAAGGAAGGTATTTTTTTAATAATGAAAGCCCATTAAAGTTTAATAATACAACGGCAACTTTTTTCATCTCTATTGAGTATAGGCGGGTAAGGATTCTATAAAAGTGAAGTTCTTTTGCTCTTTTGTCATTTGACAAAAATAATGATTGAGGCCATTCGTAATCATCAAATAATTGCTTTTTAGTTCAAGATTATAACGGGCAATTTGATCAAAAGTAGATTGTGAAATAGCAACGGAAGGGGCTTTACACTCTACCAGTACTTCAATTCCTTTTTTTGGATTTTGAATCACAATATCGAATCTTTTCCGGGTTGTATACACTTCAATTTTCTGTTCCACACGGATCCAAGACAGAGGATATCCCTTGGTTTGGGTTAAATAATACAAACAATGAATACGTACCCACTCTTCTGGGGTGAGTACAATCCATTTTTTCCGAACAGGATCAAAGATTAAGGGTTTATTTTCTGTATTTTTAACCCGAACGGGATACTTGGGAAAACCTAAGGAAACCATACTGTAAAAGTGCAATAAATTTTTAAGATGCAAGCGTTCTTTACATTGCTTTCTCGAATTGAAAAAGGAGAATATGCTCCTTTTTACTTGCTTTCAGGGACTGAACCCTATTATATTGATGCTTTAACTGATGCCTTATTAGCGCATTTAGTTGAACCTGCTTCTAAGGATTTTGATTGTACTATTTTTTACGGTAAAGAGGCTGTAGGTTCCGAAATTATTGAATCCGCTAAGCGATTTCCCATGCTGGCTTCACACAATGTGATAGTGGTTAAAGAAGCGCAAAATCTAAAAGCTGAAACATTAGATGAGTTAGCACTATACGTAGAGCAACCTACCACCAGTACCGTTTTAATTTTTTGCTATAAACATAAGCTGTTTGACAAACGAAAAAAGCTGTACAAAGCCGCTCAAAAAAAGGGAGAAGTTTTAGACACGAAACCTATTTATGACAATCAATTGTCTCAATGGATTCGAGATCGTGCTTCAGCATTAAAAATGAAACTCGATCCTACAGCAGTAGAATTGCTCTCAGTTTACATTGGAACAGACTTAACTGCTGTAGAAAAAGCCCTAGAAAAACTACAAGTAGCTCTAGGAAACGACGCTATTGTCTTTCCTGAACATATTGAAAAGCATATTGGCATTAGTAAAGCCTACAATAGTTTTGAGCTCCAAAAGGCAATTGGACTCGGTCAGTTTTCGAAAGCCTTTGCGATAGTTCAATACCTAAATCGAAATGCAAAAGAGCACCCGCTAGTACTTATTCTGTCTACTCTACACAGTTATTTTCAAAAGTTATTACTTCTGAAAGGGATGAGCGGTCAGCAGAATGCCGCTTCCGTTTTGGGAATTAGCCCGTATTTTATTAAAGAATACCAAACTGCGGCAAACCGTTTGAGCATGCGTCAAATTTCCAATGCCCTTCAGTGTATTTTAAAAGCAGACTTGAAAAGTAAAGGAATAGAGGGGGCCCCTCAAAATGACACCCGTATTCTGGAAGAATTGTTATTAAAATTATTTACGCTGACCTAAAGCGGGTAACGTGAAGGATCAGATTCGTGCATCATGCTGTACATGGCTTCATACACATCATCTTCAGAAGGTTTAGAATAATAGTCGCCATCACCTCCATAAGCGGGACGGTGGGCTTTTGCTGATAGCAGTACTGGAGCTGTGTCGAGTAATGGGAAAATGTTTTGCTTTTCAATGAGTTGCTGTAGAATGTAAGAGGTAGCTCCTCCAGGCACATCTTCATCAACAATCATAATTCGATTTGTTTTGGCAATACTGTTTTGAATTTCTTCGCCCAAATCAAAAGGAATAAGACTTTGTATGTCAATTACTTCCACTGAAATCCCCACCTTAGCTATGCTTTCAGCTGCAGCTTCAACTATACGCAAGGTAGACCCGTAAGAAATAACCGTGAGGTCGGTTCCTTCTTTTAAGCACTCCACCTTTCCTAAAGGAATGGTAAATTCGCCCAAATTGGTAGGTGAGTTTTCTTTTAAGCGGTATCCGTTTAAAGATTCAACTACGACAGCGGGTTGCTCTAGTTGCATTAATGTATTGTAAAAGCCTGCGGCTTGGGTCATATTTCTGGGTACAAGAATATGGATACCGCGCAACAAATGAATCATTCCTCCCATAGGAGATCCAGAATGCCAAATGCCTTCTAATCGATGTCCTCTTGTTCTTATAATTAAAGGTGTATGTTGCTGTCCTCTAGTACGATAGTTCATCGTGGCTAAATCATCACTTAAGATTTGTATGCAATATAAAATATAATCTAAATACTGTATTTCAGCTATGGGACGCAACCCCCGTAGGGCTAGCCCAATCCCTTGTCCGATTATGGTTGTTTCTCGAATTCCAGTATCCGCTATACGAAGTTTTCCAAATTTAGCTTGTAATCCTTCCAGGCCTTGGTTTACATCTCCAATTTTACCTACATCTTCACCAAAGACAAAGAGCGTATCGTATTTCTTAAATAAAGCCTCAAAATTATCTCGAAGTATAATCCGTCCATCAACTGAAGTACTACTGTCATCGAAATGAGGCGGTATTGCTTTGAACTGCAATAGCGCTTCTTTTTCTACAGAATAGAGCTGTGTCGAAATTTTTTCATTTAACTCCTCATTCAAAGTGTTAAACCAAGTTTTGAATTCTTTTAATGGCGAATACCCTTGTTGGCTTATTCGCATGTTTATTTGACGCGCAGTAGATATAATGTCTCGATAACCCAGTTCTTGTACTTGCTGTAATTGAGAAAGCAAATATTGAACCTGAGGATCGTTATGGGTGTGTTTTTTTAAGATCTTCGAAAAGTCTAGAAGATTATTTCGTTGTTTTTCAATGGGTTTTTGATAGGAATCCCAAGAATTTCTTCTAGCTATGCGTGCTTGTTGTGCAGCCTCTTTTTCTATTTTAGCCAAGGTTGAATCATCTGAAATGCCTTCTGATATAATCCAATCGCGCATTTTTAAATTGCAATCGTATTCTTTTTCCCATGCTAAACGCTCATTGGATTTATAGCGTTCATGTGAACCAGAAGAAGAATGACCTAGGGGTTGAGTAAGCTCAGTAACATGGATTAATACAGGAATATGTTCTTCACGGGCTAAGGATGCGGCTTTTTCATAAGCAGTAATTAAGCGTAAATAATCCCATCCGGGTACAGTTATAATTTCAAATCCCTTTTGAGTGGCTGTTCGCTGAAAGCCTTCCAAGGCTAGTGATATACTTTCTTTTGTAGTTTGTTCATCATTCGCTACAGAAATGCCATAGCCATCGTCCCATACACTAACCACCATGGGAACTTGCATGACCCCCGCGGCGTTTATAGTTTCAAAAAACATTCCCTCGCTAGTACTTGCATTTCCAATGGTACCCCAGGCAATTTCATTGCCTTTATGTGAAAATAAGGTTGCATTTTTTGTTGAATATTCCCTATAAATTTTCGAAGCCTGGGCAAGTCCTAACAATCTAGGCATCTGACCTGCAGTAGGGGATATGTCCCCACTGTGATTGTACTGATCAACAAGGGGAATCCAGTTTCCTTTTTCATCTTTAATAGGGGTCACAAAATGCCCTCCCATTTGCCGTCCACCCGACATGGGTTCTCGGGTTTTGTCTAAATCAGCATAGAGCGCAGCAAAAATATTTTCGACCGTGAGAAGTCCTTGGGCCATCAATAAGGTTTGGTCTCGGTAGTATCCGGCTCTAAAATCTCCTTTTTTAAAGAAGTGGTTCATCGCCAATTGGGGGACTTCTTTACCATCGCCAAAAATTCCGAATTTTCCCTTACCTGACAACACCTCACGTCTGCCTATGATACTGCATTCACGACTTAAAACGGCAATCTTATAGTCGCTAAGCACACGTTCTTTAAACGTATCAAAGCTGATGTTTATCGATTCTTCTTGGTTATGAAAATTCATATGGCTGGACGAAAATACAAAAAAAAATACGGTAGCTTAGAATTGGGTTTCAAGCGTATTTCTAACCCATTAATTTAAAACCATTTACGGGTAAATAAACTGCTAATGGTATTGAGTCGTGGAGTAAAAATAAATCGAATTTTAGTGGCATAGCGAGATTGAACGGGTTCAAAACCATTTGATGAATAGAGCGGAAAAAAGATTTCAAAATAATCAGGTACAAGATTAAATTTTACTCCTGAATCAAAGTAGCCTACCGCATTTCTGTTTTGGTTTTTTAACATTCCGACATCTCCATAGAGTTCAACCCATTTCCAAAGTCCTATTGCACCATTAACCGAAACCATATAATCATTCGCAGAGGATTCATCAAAAAAGGCTTTAAACCCTCCCTCAGCAGGAATAAATTGTTGACTGTATATGCCCGAATCCTCAGATCGGCCTAAATAATCATAACGGAAGAGGTAGTCAGAAGATCGATTTAGGTTAAAATCAAAAAATTGAGTTTCTGTAGTATTGTGCCATAAAAACTTACCAGCAAAAAAACGCAGCGAGAGTTGACGTCCGCTTCGAAAGAGCTTACGGTACTGACTACTAAAGTATATTTTACCAAAATTTCCGGCGATTTCTACATTAGAATTTGTAGAAAAGGTATTTACTGCATCGCTGTTTTCATACCGATGTAATAGGTTTAAAACGCTGTAATCTGGGTTTACTTCAATGTCTGGATTACGATCGCGTAATACATTATACCAAGAGATATTCAACAATTGCCTTTTGTTTGACTGAAGATCAAGGGGACGAAAGTACATTGAGAATGAGGGTTGAATTGAAGTGTACCTCAGGTTGGTATTGTAATGGTAGCTTTTTCCTGTTAAAAAAACTTGATTGAGGTAATTCTTGCTTTTGTGATTAATGAATCGATAGCGGGTTCGGAAAAAACCCACCCACGCACTTTCTTTAATGGAATATTGAGGGTGTAAATCCAATTCAAAAGGTTGATTTTTTACACGGGTATTGTAAATGCGCATCCCGGCTGTAAAACCATCATAAGCATTAAAATCAGATATGGGATGATAAAAAATTTGATTTCGTTTCAAATTTTCACTGTCTCCGTAAAAAGTAAATTGAAAAGGTTTTAATCCGGTTGAGGATTGCAGGTATTTCCAGTTGTTTAAATGGTTTTTATCGGGTAAATATTCATTTGAATTGATCGCTACAAAATCAATTTCTTTGTTGGGAATAGTAATGATTGTGTCTTTTCCAGAGAATTCAATCCATTGTTCTGAAATGAGCTTGTCCTTTTGAATTAAATCCAGTTTGTAGGGAACCGGTTTATTGTTTTTCTCACTTATTGTAACTTCAATTTGGGTAGGTTTTTTGGTAATTTTCTTAATGTACAAATCATGCGCTTCTCGGTCGGAGAGGTAAGTTGTAAAAAACCAATCAAGATTTTTTTCTGTAAACGAAGCAAATGCATTTCGAAGTTCTTTTTCTCCTCGGTGTTGAGCATAATCAAGAAGAGCCTTTTTCATGGTTTCTTCATCTAAATAGGCATCTAAATAATAAAACCCACTCCCCACGTGATAGGGTGAGGCATAAAGCTCATTTGATTTGGTTAACTTTTCTTTTCCAAGGGTATCGGCTTGTTGTCGGTTTGCATGTTCGCTAAATTCGTAGATAAAGGAAAAGCTTTCGTTATAGCCAATTTGGGCTGCACTGTAGTTTTTAAATGGACGTATTCCCAATACTGAAAAGGATTGCAATTCTCCTAAAAATTTGGAATCAGGGTAGTAGGTGTCCACATACTTCATGAGTATATAGGTTTGTAATCCTCCTGGAATCCAATGGTTTTTGCGTTTGTCAATAACCAATAATTCATTTAAATAAGAGGCCAGATAGGCTTTTAAAAATTTGGTTTCATAAATAAATTCGTCAGGAAAGGGATCTAAAAACGAAAGTGCTTCACTTATTCCCACAATGGGATTACGGGTGTAATCCTTTTTTAAAACCATTATTTTTTCACTTGGAATAGCACTTAAATATTGTTTTACAAAGGCATCAATTCGGTTTATTGAGGCGGCTATATCTACCGATGAATTTTTGTTTGGAAGAATATCAGTAACAATGGAAAAAGCCTCTGATGTTTGAATTTTTTGGAAAGTATTTTCAAGTTGGAAAACAAATTCAGGACAACTCAATTCACTTGCGGTAAAGGTTTCTGTTTTTACTACGTCATAAGGCTTATTCTCTATACGTTGAGCCTTTAAGTTGGTTTGAAGCGAATACGCTTTAGGAAAGGTAAATTGAATTTTAAACTGACTGGGTAAAGTGCTATTATCACGAAACCCAAGATTACTGTGTAAAAGCCATTCATTGTCAAAGCGAGGTGCAAGGGTTATAAAAGTATCTCTCAATAAAAAACTCTTATCCGATTGAATCCCTATGCCGGTAAAGGTATCATCGGGTATTTTTATTTCATACTCAAGGAAAATAGTAATGGAGGCTTGTGGAGCTAAGGGTTTTTCTAAACTGACGTTGAGTACATCAATTTGATTGTCGAGTCGGGTGTGTAACAATTCATTTGAATTCGATCTTAAGGATCGGATTTGGGTATAGCCTAATTTGCTTTTAGAGCGCAAATAAAAGCTTCGATTAAATTGATTTGCCAAATGATCGGCTAGGGGAGAAGGGGCTCCTTGATAGGCGTTAGACCAATCGTAAAGATAAATAGAAGATAAGGGTTGGTTTGTGGTATTTGTAAATTGAATGGTTTGCGAAACTGTTATTGAAGCCGCGTTGGGATCAAGTACGGCTTCAATTGTATATTGGGTTTGCCCCCAAACAGGCAGTTGGAAGAATAGTCCCATTACCAAAAGAGTACTAAAAAACCGTTTGACCATTAGGGTTAGAAATTAGGTACAAAGTTATCTTTTTCATAAAAACGGTTGAGACATTCCATAACTTCTTCCGTTGTATCTACTAGAGTGAATAAATCGAGGTCTTCAGGACTGATGTTTTTTTCTGCAAGAACGGTGTTTTTAATCCAATCGGTTAGGCCCGTCCAATAGGAACGTCCAACCAAAATTATAGGGAATTTTATTGTTTTTTCGGTTTGAATAAGGGTATAGGCTTCAAATAGTTCGTCTAAAGTACCTACCCCTCCAGGCATTACAATAAATCCTTGAGCATATTTAACAAACATGACCTTACGAACAAAAAAATACTTAAAGTCTATTAGTTTATCTTGGTCTATATAAGGATTGCTTTTTTGCTCAAAAGGAAGTTTAATGTTTAGACCCACAGATACGCCCCCTGCTTTTTGTGCTCCACGGTTAGCCGCTTCCATTATGCCCGGCCCACCGCCACTTATAACACCATAACCCGATCGAGCTACAGCTTCTGCAATTTCAATAGTTTGTTGGTAAACGGGATGATCTTCAGGAGTTCTTGCAGATCCAAAAATGGAAATACAAGGCCCAAAAGCGCTCATTCTTTCATATCCCTCTACAAACTCACTCATAATTTTGAACAACGCCCATGAGTCATTTGTTTTTATTTCATTCCAATTTTTCATTTCAACTTCATTCATTATACTGTTGCTTTTTTATACGATTTGAGTTCTAATTTTAAAAATTCTGCGGTGTAGCCTTTTCCTTGGGCAACTATTTCTTCAGGGGTACCACTACAAACCAATTCACCGCCATAGCGTCCGCCATTGGGTCCAATATCGATTATATGATCAACTTGTTTGATTACATCCATATTGTGTTCAATAATGATGACGGTATTTCCTTTGTCAACCAATCGATTTAAAACGTCCAATAGAACACGAATGTCTTCAAAATGAAGCCCCGTAGTTGGTTCATCTAATATATAAAGGGTTTTTCCTGTATCGATTTTAGACAATTCACTGGCCAATTTAATGCGTTGTGCTTCGCCTCCAGAAAGAGTGGTTGAAGATTGACCAAGAGTAATATAGCCTAAACCTACTTCTTGGATCATTTTTAATTTTCGGTAAATTTTTGGGACTGCTTCAAAAAAAGTACAGGCTTCATTTATTGACATTTCGAGTATATCTGAAATGGATTTTCCCTTGTACCGAATTTCGAGTGTTTCTCTGTTAAATCGTTTTCCGTTACACCCTTCACATTCCACGTAAACATCAGGTAAAAAATTCATTTCAATTACCTTCATTCCTCCGCCTTGGCAGGTTTCGCATCGCCCTCCTACCACGTTAAAGCTAAATCGCCCCGGTTTATAGCCGCGTATCTGGGCTTCAGGCGTCCGTGTAAAAAGAGTTCGAATCTCACTAAAAACCCCACAATAAGTCGCCGGATTACTCCTGGGTGTTCGTCCAATTGGACTTTGATTGATCTCAATTACTTTATCAATATACTTTAACCCTTTGATCGATTTATAGGGAAGGGGTTCTTGTACCCCTTTAAATATGTGATGGTTTAAAATAGGGTAGAGTGTTTCATTGATTAAGGTAGATTTGCCACTTCCGGAAACTCCAGTTACACCAATCATCACCCCCAAGGGAAAATCAACAGTAATATTTTTTAAATTATTTCCGGTACTCCCTTTGAGTTGTAACACATTTCCATTTCCCTTACGTCGTGTTGACGGAACTCCAATTTCTATGGCTCCCGATAGGTATTGTGCAGTTACTGTAGATCCTTCATTAAGAATTTCAGCAGGATTCCCTTCTGAAATAATTTGACCTCCATTCTTACCTGCTTTGGGCCCCATGTCAATTAAATGATCCGCATGGAGCATCATGTCTTTATCGTGTTCAACTACAATAACAGAATTTCCAATATCTCTAAGGGTTAATAAGGATTGAATCAACCGATTATTGTCACGTTGATGCAACCCAATGCTCGGTTCGTCTAAAATGTAAAGAACTCCAACCAACTGAGAGCCAATTTGGGTAGCTAAACGAATGCGCTGTGCTTCTCCACCTGATAAGGATTTTGAAGAACGGTTTAATTGCAAATAATCCAAGCCAACATCAAGTAAAAACTGCAATCGAGTTGCAATTTCTTTAATGATTTCAACCGCGATTAAGTTCTCATTTTCCGTTAAATGTTTTGGCAATTGAATAATCCATTCGTGTAAGTCTTTTAAATCCATAGTCACGAGATCAGCAATGGTATTGTCTAAAATTTTAAAGTGTAATGCTTCTTTTTTTAATCGGGTTCCGGCACAGCTATCGCAAGAGGTGCTATCCATAAAAGAGGATGCCCAACGGCGAATTCCACTGGTGCCTGCTTCTTCATAACTTGAGGCAATGTAATTTTCTAATCCCTCAAAATCTATTTTATACGTTCGTGTTAGCCCAAGTGTGGTTGACTCAATTTGAAATTTTTCGGTGCTACCTTTTAAAATTACCTCAATTCCCTTTGCTGGAATTTTCTCAATAGGATCTTGCAGTGAAAAGGAATAACATTTGGCTATGGTTTCAATTTGTTTATACGTCCAGCTTTTTTTATTTGTACCTAGAGGCGCTAATCCACCCTGAGAAATAGACAAACGTTCGTCTGGAATAACTTTAGACAGGTTTACTTTATGTTGTATTCCTAACCCCTTACAGTCTGGACACATGCCCTTAGGTGAATTGAATGAAAATGTATTTGGTTCGGGAAGCGGGTAGGAAATGCCTGTGCTAGGACACATTAAATTTCGGCTAAAATATCGTGTAGCCTCACTTTCTAAATCTATGATTAGTAAAACCCCTTGTCCATAGTGCATTGCTGTTGCAACCGAGTCAGTTAACCGCTTTTCTGTTTCCGACTCCTTTTTTAAAGTAAAACGATCAATCACCAATTCAATGTCATGGGTTTTATAACGGTCTACTTTCATTCCCGGGGTGATATTCAAAATTTCTCCATCAACCCTCACTTTTGTGAACCCTTGTCGTGAAAGCGTTTCAAACAACTCTCGATAATGTCCTTTTCGTGCTTGGATCAAAGGGGCTAACAAGCCAATCTTTTTTTCGTTAAAATGCGAGAGCACCAATTGCAATATTTGCTCATCGGTATAACTAACCATTTTTTCTTGAGTCAGGTAGCTGTAAGCTGAACCTACTCTAGCAAAAAGCAATCGAAAAAAATCGTAAAGTTCTGTTATGGTACCCACGGTTGAACGTGGACTTTTGGAAGTGGTTTTTTGTTCAATGGCTATTACAGGGGATAACCCGTCAATTTTATCAACATCAGGACGCTCAAGATTACCCAAAAACTGTCGGATGTAAGCAGAAAAAGTTTCCATATAACGCCGTTGACCCTCGGCATATAACGTATCAAAAGCCAAGGAAGATTTTCCACTTCCTGATAATCCTGTAATTACAACTAATTTTTCTCTAGGTATGGTAACATTGATGTTTTTTAAGTTGTGTTCCCGAGCGCCTTCAACAACAATGTAATTTTCTCCCTTATGCATAGCCATAGCTTACAAAAGTATAATTTCTGACGCAGAGTTTGTTCTAAATTGGTATTTAATACAAGGAAACGGCTTTATCGTCACCCCTCGGATCAGCTCCGGTTTGAATTGTGCCGTCTTCTGCAATATGAATAGCATCAACACGACCAATGATACGTGTATATTCCTCCTTTATATCGTACCCCTTTTCTTGCAATTTTAAAATAAACTCTTTCTCAAAACGGTTTGGCTCAAAGACAACAACATCGGGAAGCCATTGATGATGAAAACGAGGTGCAGAAACCGCCGTTTGAATATCCATCTCAAATTCATAAACATTCAAAATGGTTTGTAATACCGAGGTGATAATAGTAGACCCCCCTGGCGTTCCAACAATCATGGATAAAGCTCCATTTTTTTCAACTATAGTGGGAGTCATCGCACTAAGCATTCGCTTTTGAGGAGCAATAGCATTCGCTTCCCCACCAATAAGGCCAAACATATTCGGAACCCCTGGTTTACTGCTAAAATCATCCATTTCATTGTTTAGAAAATAGCCTCCCGACTCTACATATACCTTAGAGCCGTAACTGCCATTTAATGTTGTTGTTACTGCAACGGCATTGCCTAAAGCATCCAGAATAGAATAATGAGTCGTTTCTTCACTTTCTTCCCAAACGACAGTTCCTGGTGCGATATCAGTAGATTTTGTAGCTTGATCAAAGCTAAAACTCTCCATTCTTTCATTTAAGTAAGAAACATCTAGCAATTCTGCTGTAGGAATGGAAACAAAATCAGGATCACCTAGATATAGACTTCTATCAGCATAGGATCGACGTTCTGCCTCTACCATAATTTGTACAGCTTCTTGTGCATTTTGATCGTATTGCCCAATGTTATAGGGTTCAATCATTTTCATAATTTGACCCAAACAAATTCCTCCACTTGATGGTGGAGCCATGGTGTAAAGATCAAGGTCTTTGTATTTAAAGTGAATGGGATCACGCCAAACCGGTTCGTATTGAATTAAATCTTGATGGGTTATGATTCCTCCCGTTTCCTGAACACGTGCTACTAGAGCATC
>RGZR01000120.1 GCA_010031465.1 Flavobacteriia bacterium | reverse complement strand
TTTACTTCTTGCAACAAAGAGGCTATTGATTCTGATCAAAATTTAGCAACAGAAGAGCAAGGGGCTTTAGATTCTGATGACACTGCCATAAGTTTAGAAGGTGAATTACAAATCAGTGATTTTATTTGGCAGGGGTTAAATTATTTCTACTATTGGCAAGAGGAAATTGAGGCTTTAGCCGATTCAAAATTGAATGATCAAAAGACCTATGCCCAATTCATAAGTGAAAACCCTGATCCTGATGCCTTTTTTGACAGTCTTTTACATCCTGATGATCGCTTTAGCTGGATTCAAGACGATTACCAGGAATTGGAAAACACTTTACAAGGAATTTTTGCCACAAATGGTGTTGAGTTTGGTTTATTATATGCCTGCCAAGATTGTGATGAGATTGTTGGATTTGTAAAGTATATTTTAAAAGGGTCTGATGCTGATGGTAAAAACATTAAACGAGGTGATTTATTTACAGGTGTAAATGGAACTACATTAACTGTTAATAATTACAGATCGTTACTATATGGAGACGAATTAACCTACACCCTCAATATGGCTACTGCCGAAAATGGTGCATTAGTGGGTAACGGCATCAGTGTTGAATTAACTAAAGTTGAAAATTTCGAAACCGACCCAATTCAAATACAAACAGTATTGGAAACGTCAACAGGTAAGGTGGGGTATTTGATGTACAATCAATTTGTGGGAGATAAAAGCGATGCCCTTAATGATGTAATGGCCGGTTTTAAAAGCCAGGGAATAACTGATCTTGTTCTCGATTTACGCTATAATGGAGGAGGTTCCGTCAGAAACTGTGTTGAATTGGCCAGCATGATTACTGGGCAATTTTCCAATGAAGTTTTTGCAAAGCAGGTGTGGAACTCTAAACTAAACGCCTATTTTTTAGATCGGTATGGAGAAGAAAGTCAAATTGACCGATTTGTCAGCTCATTGAGTAACGGTACGGCCATAAACTCACTGGGATTGAGTCGCCTTTTTGTATTGACTACCTCAGAATCCGCTTCTGCTAGCGAACTGTTAATTAATGGCTTAGCTCCTTACATAGAAGTGATTCAGATTGGAGAGCAAACCGTAGGTAAAAATGTAGGGTCAATTACGGTTTATGATTATATTGACAATCAACAAACTAAAAATCCCGATCATAAATACGCTATGCAACCCATTGTACTTAAAGTGGCCAATAGTGAGGGGTTTGCAGACTATGCAGACGGTTTACCCCCCACCCTTGCTGCAGATGAAGATGTTAAAAATATGGGGGTTTTAGGTGATGTCAATGAAACGTTTTTAGCCATCGCTTTAAATAGAATAACAGGTTCAGCAAAATTTACTATACCCAAAGCAAGTTTACCTAGAACTTTATTAGTTGAAGATCCGCTTCTTATTCAAAGACAACGAATGATCGTTGATTTCAATTTAGCTGAACAGGATTAAGGAAATCGATACTGAATTCCAAGTACTAGATTGCGGCCTCTAGAAGTATATCCTTCTAATTCTACATAAGAAGTATTCAACAGATTAGTGAGATGCAAATAGGCAACTAAAGGATGTTGTTTCCATGTTTTTTGAATACTCAAGTGAAGTAGTTGATAGGGATTTAATTCCTTAATTTGATTTAGACTTAACCGTTTACCCACCATTTGCCATCGCCCAGACAGATTCCATTCGGTTGCTAATTGATAAACAGCTAACGTTTGAGCTGAAATACGTGGTAAATTTCGAAGATCGCCCCCCTCGGTTTCTGTTAAAGTAATTTGTTGATTTAAACTTAGCTTCGGTGTTAGCCTTCCAGAGGCCTGAAATTCCGAACCAAAATAGTTTGCCTCCACCGTTGAATTTTGATATCGGTAAGTATTCAAATCATAAACTAAAGACGGGTTCTCATTTCGCTTAAAATACAGGATTGATGTACTCCATTTTGAACTTGTATATTCAAAACCCGTTTCATAGGATTTACTTTGTTCAGGTTGCAGATCAGGATTTCCAGAATAAGGATCATACAACTGGTAAAGACTGGGTGAAATAAAGGCAGTACCAATAGATCCCATCCATTTTAACGCTTTATTTTCCTTTTGAATAAGTTGAAAAGAAGGGTTTATTTGATACGTTAAATGGCTTCCGTAGGCGTTGTGATGATTCCATCGGCTTCCAACATTAACTCGGAATCGATCAGAAAAAAGAGCTACAAAATTGGCGTAAAGGTCCCATTGAGTTGCATTTTGATTCTCATCATAAGCAGCACTATTTCGTTGGAACAACCCGCCAATTACTGAATATATGCGCTTTCCAATTGTATAGGTATTAAAAAGATCAAGTTGGGTATTATTGGCCTGGGTTGAAAAAGGATAGTCGCTTTGAAAGTCCCTAGACACCGATTGATGCCCTAGGCGTAATGCTAATGTGCCTTTTGAATACACATAATTTGATGCAAATGATACCCTATCCTGTGTAGTTAAAAATTGATAAGGGGCATCCTCTAGAGGAAAACTATTGTCGTAAGAGGAATTAATTTTGGCGTGTTCAAATTGAAGGGTAAAGTCCATCGCCTCACTGGGTTTTGTAAATAGTGACCCTCCAAAATTAAGTTGGGAATAAGGATCATTTTCAGTACCAAGCACTGCACTCATTCCCTCTTGACGTTGATGAGAAAGATAAATATTCGCTTGAACTGACTCCGTTCCCTGACTCAGCTGGAGGTGTTGCTGAAAATAAGCCGGGGCGTCAGCTCCCTTTTGTGCTCTATTTGTTCCAATAGCATTGTGCAATTGGACTTGAAAACCTTTTGAGTTCTTTTTTGTAGTGATATTAATTACTCCTGTTGCCGCAGAACTTCCATAAAGAGTACTTGAAGCTCCTTTTACAATTTCGATTGAAGCAATTTGATCAAGGGTAAGGTAATTGAGATCAAAGTCGTTGTCTATTCTCGAAGGGTCTGAAATTCGAATTCCATCTACCAATAAAACGACTTGTCGATTTCGTCCCCCACGAAGAGACACTGTTTTATTTTGCCCTGCATAAGCCTGACTCCCAATAATTTCAATACCTGCATATTGTTTTAAAAGAGCCGATAAACCCAATCCTTGAAACTGAGCTATCTCTTTTTCTTTAATTTTAATTACGGGCTTTCCAGATTGAGACCGTTTTAAGGGCACTCGACTATCTGTAACGATTACTTCTTCTAACACCTTGATTTCCGATGTTGATTCTAGACTGTCAGTGGCTTGTGTTTGTTGAGCATACACTAAAGCTCCAAAATGCATAAAAATGCACCCAATAGTAAATATAACCTTCATGAACTACGTTATGTGTTTTCTCTTTTTCCCGAGAGAAAAAACGATATTACATTTGAAGGCAGGTCTCCTGACTTACATCTTTTACACGTCTTCCCATCGCATTCTGACAGTGACAAAAGTGGTGTAAAGTGTTCTTTCGAACAGAGTCTACAGTTGCGGGAACAGTTTTGGATTTTGACCAAATTCCCTTTTCATCTTACTTAAAAGAACCTTCACCACAAAGATAACCACTAATTTTGATGGGATAACGAGGTGCGAATAAATTTTTCGAATGAAAATTGTAGGAGTGAAGTGTAAAATAAATCACCAGCAAGGGTATTCGCAAAGAAAGGGAGTGCTAAAATAAAGCATTGAATTAATCCTTCTTGAGTTAAAGGGTAATAAAAATACCACGCACCCAAATTACTCAATATAAAAAAGGAGGTTGAAGCCCCCAAAACAAGAAGAAAAGTAAGTTTTTTAGAATAAATCCCCATGGCAGTAATCAATACAAAAGACATATAAATTACCGGCATTAATGAGTGCATACCTATAAACAAATCACTAATAAAAAGTACCGCAAGGGGAATAAATAAGGCAATGCGTTTGTTTACAAAATGATATCCTGAGAAAAGTGCGATACCTGTGATGGGTGCAAAATTGGGCGGGTGTGGCAACAAACGCGTGAGGGCGGCTACCAGTATAAAGCTGGCCAAAACTTTTTCTTTTTTGGAGAATGTAATTGTAGGCATAATAGCAATTTAGG
>RGZR01000119.1 GCA_010031465.1 Flavobacteriia bacterium | reverse complement strand
ATATGAAGTAAACGCGCTATATAATCACAATAAAAAAGGAATTCTTTTTCCTTATTCTCTTCTAAAAAAATTATTGAAGTACAAAAGCTGATACTGAATGGCATTTTGCCAATAGTCCCAATTATGAACTCCAGGCCGTTCTATATATTCATGTTTTATGTTTCTTTCCAATAACTTTTCATGAAGCCTCCTGTTTTCCTCAAAAAAGAAATCATCATATCCGCAGTCAATGATAAGTTTGATGTCACTATCAATTAAATGAAGCATATTGATTACTGTATTTTCTTCCCATACCGTTTTGTTTTCGGAATAAGTCCCCAATCGTTTTTTTATGTCCCAATTGTTTGGAAATGGACGAATATCAACCCCGCCACTCATACTGCCTACCGCTCCCCAAACCTCTTGGTGTTTTAGGGCTAAATAAATAGCGCCGTGTCCTCCCATACTCAAGCCTGTTATGGCTCGGTTTTCTCTATTTGAAAAGGTGGAATAGTGGGTTTCAATAGCGGCTGTTAATTCTTTTGAAATATACGTTTCGTATTGCATCGTTTCGTCTATGGGGCTGTCAAAATACCAACTCGTACTCCCTCCATCAGGACAAACAATTATCATGTCTAACTCGTCTGCATAACGCTGAATGCTAGGCACTTTAGAAATCCAATCTTTATAGTCACCCCCAGCCCCATGAAGTAAGTATAAAACAGGTTTTTTCTCCTTGCTTTTATTGTAATTCTTTGGTGTAATAACAGTATTTAAAATTGTTTTCTGCATCACCTCGCTATAAACTTTTAGGGTGTCAACTTGTGCAAAAGCAACTTGAACAAAAAACAGAGAGATGAAATAAACTGCAATTGAGGTGTTAAAACGATTCATGCTTGTGAATTAATTTTTACTTGGCGTTGAACTTCGCCGTAAAATAAGTTCCCTTTTGTGAATTTACTTGTAGCATTAAAAATCAGTAGAATACAATAATACGGGTACATTAGCCGATTGAAATTCGGTTTCAAAGGCTTTAAAATCCTCGTCAATTATTCGCTGCAGAACCTCCCGTTGCTTTATCCATTCTGATTCTATATCCTGATGCCTTTCCATTGCGCCCTGTGTTACTTGGGGTTCTTCAGCATCTACAAAATCTTTAAGATACATCCATTCCGCATTGAGTTTATTATTGAAATTTATTACGTCTTGAAATGTTTTTTGCTGGGGTTGAATCAATTCTTGTTCCCATTGATTCAATTTTTCTTGAATTGCTTTTGCTTTTTCTAACAATACGCTAAAGTTTTCATGGTCTTCTAAAAGGGATTGATAATGGGATAATTGGCCTTTAACACTCCGCATGGTAGTGACGGTTTGGTGTATATTTTGAATCCCTTTTTCAATTTCTTCTAATAAGGCCTGTTGTTTGTCAAAATCTTCGGCTTTGGTTTTAAGGTTTGGATTGGGAAGAATAGTAAAGTCAACGGTTTTACTTTCGTTGTTAAAGCTTAACCGTGCACTGTATTTTCCAGGGGCAACACGAGTTCCGTTATAACTTCCATACACAAATACATTTTCAACACTGGGCAGTGTAGCTCTTCTCAAGTCCCAATGAAACCGATTAAACCCTTCTTTTGCCGGAAGTTGTGCTTCTGGAGCGGGGCCTCCGGGCCAAGATTTTTGTTTTTCTTTTTGTTCAGAAGAATACTGTCGAATTACCGTATCTCCTTTTAAAATTTCAAGAGTTACCGCTAAGGAATCTGTATTTTGAGGAAGGTAATAATCTAAGATAACGCCATTAAGCGGATTCGTTCCCTGCGTACTGTTTTTTGGGGTTTGGCCTGAAAAAATTCGATAGTGATCTTTTGGGGATACCAAATGGAGTCCACTTACTATAGTTTGTTCTTGAAGGGCACTCAAGTCGTCCAATATCCAAAAGGAACGCCCTGCCGTGGCAGCAATTAAGTCGTTGTCTCGAATAAATAAATCATTAATAGGTACTACAGGTAAGTTATTTTGAAAAGCGTCCCAGTGGTTCCCCTCGTCGTAAGAGATATAAAATCCTGTTTCTGTTCCGGCGTAGAGCAATCCGGGTACTTTTTGATCTGCACGAACTACGCGAACAAACGTATGGTCTCCAGAAATTCCTTCAGTAATTAACTCCCAGCTTTCACCGTAATTTTTTGTTTTGTATACATAAGGAGTTAAATCCATAAACTTATATCGCATTAGGGTAATGTAAGCTGTAGCAGCATCATGAGGAGACACTTCTATACTGTTGATTATCCCTTCTTTGGCCTCTTTAGGGGTTACGTTTTTCCAATTTTTCCCCCCATCGCGGGTTAGGTGAACCAGGCCATCATCACTTCCTGCCCAAAGAACTTGTGAATCAAAGGGTGAAGTGGCAAGACTCATCAGTGTATTGTAGTTTTCTCCCCCAGCAGCTTCATTGGTAAATGGAGCGCCACCTGCTTCTTGTTTCGATTTTTCATTTCGGGTTAAATCAGGACTTATTACTTCCCAGTCAATACCTCCATTTTGAGTTTTAAACACCACATTACCCGCATGGTAAAGGGTGCTTGGATCGGAATGCGCAGTTATAATGGGAGCGTTCCAATTAAATCGGTATTTAAAGTCTTTGGGAATATTTCCTAAGGCAAGCTCAGGATATTCTTTTATTTCTTTAACCGATTGGGTAGCGCGATGCCATCGGTCTATAATCCCTTGATAACATCCACCATATACCACTTGAGGATTAAAGGGATCAAAGGCTAAAAAAGCACTTTCACAGCCGGCAACAGAGTACCAATCTTTCCAATCTATACCACTATCACCGTCTCTACTTTTTATACCAATAGCTGAATTGTCTTGTTGTCCTCCATAAACATGGTAGGGTACTTGTGCATCAGCAATAACACGATAAAATTGAGCAGTAGGTTGATTTTGTTGCGTACTCCAGCTTGCGCCTCCGTTTAAAGAAATATTGGCCCCACCGTCGTTTGAATTGATCATTATTTGATTGTTCTGTGGGTGAATCCATAAATGATGGTTGTCGCCATGAGGTGTAGACAGGGTTTGGAATGTTTTTCCTTTATCAATTGATTTAAGGGTTGGCGCGTTCAAAACATACACTACATTTTCATTTTGTGGATCAGCAAATATTTCCATATAATACCATGAACGGGCTACAGTAACTCTGCTTTTATTAACCTGTTTCCATAGGGCACCTCCGTCTTCAGAAAGGTAAACGCCCCCTTGATCTCCTGAAGCTTCTAGATTGATATAAACCACTTTTGAGTTTGCTCTCGATACCGAAATACCCGACTTGCCGAAAGTAGCCGGTAATCCTTTTTCCAAACGAACCCAATCGTCTCCTCCGTTAGTTGACTTGTAGATTCCTGAACCTGAACCTCCCGACATCATATGCCAAGGTGTTCGTTCATGTTCCCACATGGCTGCGTATAAAATTCTTGGATTGTTCATATCCATACTTAGTGAAGCTGCTCCCACGCGTTCATTTATATAAAGTACCTTTTTCCAGTTTTTTCCCCCGTCTGTGGTTTTATACACGCCTCGTTCTTCACTTGGTCCGAACTGGGCTCCTTGAACAGCGACATAGAAAACATCAGGGTTTGTTGGGTGTATTTCAATATTTGAAATATGGCGAGAACCTTCTAATCCTAAGTGAGACCATGTGGCTCCCCCATCCTCAGATTTGTATACGCCATCGCCCATAGAGGTCATTACACCTCGTGCAGCGTGCTCTCCCATACCAACAATTATGACATTAGGGTCGCTTTCAGATGCGGCTATAGCGCCTACTGTCCCGGTTTTGAAAAACCCATCTGAGACATTAACCCAGTGAGCGCCGTAATCTTCTGTTTTCCATACGCCCCCTCCGGTGCTTCCCATATAAAAAGTTCCGGGTTCTTTTACTACTCCTGTAGAGGCAACACTTCTACCCCCTCTAAAAGGCCCTATATTGCGCCAATTCAAGTTGTTGTATTGCAACAGGGCAATAGGTTCCTTTTTATCGTTTTTTTTCTTTTTTTGACTATAAGAAAAAGAGGTACATAAAAGAAATACAAATAAATAGTATGCGGAAATTCTCATGGTTTAGCTATTGTGAAGTA
>RGZR01000118.1 GCA_010031465.1 Flavobacteriia bacterium | reverse complement strand
TTAATACTGAAAAGGTTGATACCAAAAAACAACCTATGTTTTTTGGAAAACCCCTGGGAATTCAAAGATACGATTCATACAAATATCCAATCTTCGATAAACTGACTACTCAACAACTTGGATACTTCTGGAGACCTGAAGAGGTGTCTCTTCAGAAGGATCGTGGAGATTATCAAACACTACGTCCTGAGCAAAAGCATATCTATACTTCCAATTTGAAGTATCAGATTATGCTTGACTCTGTTCAGGGGCGGGGTCCTGGTATGGCTTTTATCCCACCTACTGAATGGAAAGTTCCACAACCACATAAAACTGCTGGCGACTGTAATATGGTGTGTGCACAATCAATGCCAAATACACGTATGCTTCCAATTGCAATGATGGACCACGGAACACCAATTAATGCATTAGAATTAGGAGCGGATGGTATGATTGCTAAACGTGAAATAGAAGAAAATGACTTTGGAGCACTTGCCGAACTAATTTATGCTGATGGCGATGACGACAACAATCTCGACGCCTTCATCGAGGATAAATTCACATTATGGGTTCTTCATCACGAAATCTGTACGCGACAATACGCATCGATTTTCCATTACTTTTTCAAAGAATATTTCAAGCGAAAATCAACTAGAACATTTTCTGAAACTGAATTTGTTGGTTCATTAGCGAGCTATATAAAAGGTGAAGGAGAATCACTTCCATCACTAAATTCTCTACGTACTGATTTCAGATGTCTCATCGATACTTATTGCATTAAGAAAAGTAAAAAGGCAACCTTAGAAGATAACTACACTACTCTATTGACTGAACTAGATCTGATAAAACGAACGGAATTCAGAACTAGTGATAACGAAGTCATTTATGAATTGAATACACAAGCGGCCGAAAATGAAAGTACGGCATTAGTTGCGACATTACTTTTAAAGACATTCGGTGAATTAGGCACAGCCAGTATTAATCTAGACGATGTCTACCTGCATCTGGGTACGGTTTTACTATTAAACCGAGATGCGTTTTCTAAGATCTTAGAAAAAGTAGCATCCGATTACAGTTCAGATTTCTCATTCAAACAAAATGAAGCAACCGGAATTCAAATTATCAATAAAGCGGTAGAAGCTCCGTTGAGAACTATTGTTGAAAACTCAGGTGGTGAGGGATCGGTTGTAGTTTCAAAAGTATTAGATGGAAAAAGCAACTTTGGTTACAACGCTAAAGAAGGCACTTTTGTTGACATGCTTAAAGAAGGAATTATAGATCCTAAAAAAGTTACTCGTGTTGCACTTGAAAATGCAGCCTCAGTTTCGGGAATGATTCTTACAACCGAATGCGCCCTTGTAGACGTTAAAGAAGATGCCCCTGCTGCACCTCCAATGGGCGGTGGCGGTATGCCAGGAATGATGTAATACATTCATCCCTAAACTTCAAAATCTAAGGCTACTTCATTAAGTAGCCTTTTTTTATACATTTAATTAACTCAAATCTTAATTATTATGAAAAAAATTATTCTCTCTAGTTTCGTCGGAACCCTTGTTTATTATCTATTGGGTTGGATTGTTTATGGACTTCTGGAAATTTCAGAATCAAGCGGCAATGAATCCATGGTATTCATTTTTCTTGGGTGTCTCTTTTATGCCCTCGTTTTTTACTGTGATCTTTGCGCGTTGGGCACACATTTCAACCCTAAAATCAGGGTTTAAAGCTGGATTTATACTGGGCTTGCTCTACACTTTATCTTGGCAGTTTTTTGTTACTAGTGACGGCGGGTTTGACCTTGTTCCTTTTGTAAAAGAGGTATTAATAGGCACTCTGATTACGTCAATAATGGCCAGTGCAATAGCCTATGTATCAGGAAAAATAGAGTAAAAAAAACGACCCTTTGGGTCGCTTTACTTTTATTGGTCTTCTCTTTCGTAAAGACAGCACAAAGGATGTGTAAGATACACGTCATCCTTCGCTTTACTTAATGCAGTGTCATGTCTTGTATTTGCTATGGCAGCACGTACGTCCAACAAAGGAGCATGGTTTGGATCATAAATAGTCGAAATTACATTGGAGGGAATGCAATTCCTTCTAAATCCGGCATATGGAATTCGACCAAAAATAGAGCCAAAATCAAGCCCTGATTGATGGAGAATACTTAAGCTTCCCTTCCCTCCAGATTTGAGTTTTCTATGTTGAAATAACAGTACTCAACAACTTCCTACAGTTTGGTCAAAACGAAATTGGTTTACTGACTCAAAATAGATCGGCTAATGAAAGGATTACATTTTTATATCCAAAAACCCGCTAAGGACATACAACTCATTAGTATCATAATTCCGTTTTCAATTAAAGTGGCCTCAGTCATCGGTAATTTTAAAGCCGTACCAAGGCAGGCACATTGAATCTGATTTTTTTTAAGTACTGCATCAAGTACGCCATAAGTGGTTATGGACAAGACCAGAATTGTAATTATTAAAACAGGTAGTAATTGCCATTCTAATAAAAAGGCAACTCCCAATACAGTTTCTAAAAACGGATACGCATTTGCATAGAGTAAACTCCTGCGTGCTAAGGGGTCGTAGCGAGCAAAGGAAGGGGCGAAACCGCTGTAATCTAAAAATTTAAAAAAGCTAAAAGTGATGAAAAACAAACCCATAAAACGATGCATGTTAGTATCAAAATTTGCAGGAGCAATACGATGCAAAACTAAAGTACCCAAAATCAAATAGAAAAAAACGAGGAGTAAGGGGAATAAGGATTTAAATTTAGTGTGCGTTTGAATTTCAGGGGTCTTTATGTTTTCTGGTTTTAATGAAACTGTGTATTTTGTGCCTAATGCTTTTTGTAGTTTTCCAATAGGAACGGGAATCGAGGAATCTATGTAAGCTTCCCCATGAACCAAATCTACCGTAACCGAATTTACCCCAGAAAATGCATTTATGTGGTCTGTTACACTCTTTTTACAGTTTTCACAGGTCATTCCAGAAATATAAAGATGCGTTTGCATTTTTCTAATTTACCATGCAAAATTCATATTTTAAATTGGTTCCTCAAGACAAAACCCGTTAAATCTTAGTTAATCTGAACAACTTTAGAAAAGAGGAATCCGAAAGAGGATTTCCAAAACGTGAATCAAAAAGGTGGCAATAATGCGAAGAAGAATATGTACTTTTGCAAATAATGAAAAATCAGGCTTTTAATTCTATTTTACTGGACATTTCCACACACCTTTCACAAACCAAAAATTCGGTTGAAGAGGGATTACAATGGGTGTGTGAAACACTAAAAAATAATCTTACTGCTTATCAATGGGTTGGATTTTATTTTGCAGAGCCTATAACGAAAACTTTACATTTAAAAGCTTACGCAGGAGCCCCTACTGATCATACTGTCATCCCTTTTGGAAAGGGTATTTGTGGACAAGTTGCCCTTTCAAATGCTCCTTTTGTAGTTCCTGATGTTACATTACAAGACAATTATATTGCCTGTAGTGTTGACGTTCGTTCTGAAATTGTTGTCCCGCTTTTCTTGGAAGAGAAAAATATCGGCCAAATTGATATTGATTCTCATCAACCCGATCCGTTTGGCGAAGAGGATACCCAATTCTTAGAAGCAATCTGTAAATTAATTGCTGATACCTACGGTAACGCTTTACTTGAAATTTAAAAAATGTCGCATTCCAAAAAAATCAAAAACGCATTAATTTCTGTATTTGACAAAACAGGCCTAGCTCCTATTATTGAAGCTTTAGCCTCAAATGGAGTTCATTTCTATTCTACTGGGGGTACTGAAGATTTTATAAAATCCCTTGGCCATGAAGTACACCCTGTTGAGGGTTTAACTAGTTATCCCTCTATTTTGGGGGGGCGAGTAAAAACCTTACATCCAAAAGTTTTTGGTGGAATTTTACAACGAAGTGAAAATCCTTCTGATCAAGAAGAGCTTCAACAATTTGACATTCCTTCTTTTGATTTGGTTATTGTTGATTTGTACCCCTTTGAAAAAACAGTTGCGGGAAACGCTTCTGAATCAGAAATAATTGAAAAAATAGATATTGGGGGAATTGCTTTAATACGCGCTGCTGCAAAAAATTTCAACGATGTTTTTTGCCTTTCTAATAAAAACGATTATGCCTCTTTTTTAGAACTCTATCAGGGCGCTAACGGAGCTCCTAGTCTTGAGGAAAGAAAAGCATTTGCTGTAAAAGCTTTCCATACCTCATCGCACTATGATACGGCTATTTTTTCTCATTTTAACACTGAAGAAAACGTACTTAAACTGAGTTCTGAATCTTCTAAATCACTC
>RGZR01000117.1 GCA_010031465.1 Flavobacteriia bacterium | reverse complement strand
CTAAAGTTTCTATTCAGATGGCTGCAAGAGCGTTGCGTTATAGGTGGTTTGACGACCTATGCGCCCTCTACAATTTCGACGGTGTGCTTACGGCGCACCACCTCGATGATCAATTGGAGACCTATCTGATGCACACTTTTAGAGCAACAGGGATCAAAGGACTGCTGGGCATACCAGAAAAAAACAAACTGTATTTTCGTCCCTTGCTGCAAAATTCGAAGGCATCGATTTTGAACTATGCTCAAAGCCAGGGTTTGGTGTGGCGTGAAGACGCCTCAAATCAATCAAATTATTATCTGCGCAATCAGTTGCGCAATCAAGTTATACCCAAGCTTCTAAAAGCAACAGCGCCTAATGGGCTCGATGCATTTGCTCGTACAATTGGGCATCTCAGTGACGCGCATGCTTTTATTGATCATTTTTTTACGTTATGGCAACAAAAGCACTTTCTTATCGAACAACAAGGGATCAAAATCAATCTGAAGCCCCTGCAAGCTCTTACTCCCATAGAATTTGGACTCCATCAGCTTTTTGGACCTTATGGATTTTCGGCAAATGAAGTCCACAAATTGATGGATACTACTTCTGGAAAATCAATCTTCTCGGATCGTTATCAGCTTTTGAGGGAGCGTGATCATCTTTTCCTTAGTGTTATAAAACAAGTTGAAGCACCCCAAGTTTTTTTGATTGAAAAAAATGCAAACCTGATCTCAAAGCCCGTAAGATTAAGTATCCATCCCTCTCCCAGCGCTGAGGTGCCAAAGTCGGCAAACCCCACTGTGGTTTTGGACGAGGCCCTTTTGGCCTATCCATTGGAAATCAGAAAATGGCAAAAAGGAGATTTTATCTACCCAACAGGAATGAAAGGGAGAAAGCTGATCAGTAAGTATTTTAAAGATGAAAAATATACTACTTTAGCAAAAGAAAATCAATGGTTGTTAGTTTCAAACACACAGGTTGTTTGGATTATTGGTAAGCGCTGCGATCGACGTTTTATTGCAAATAAAAACACAAAACATAAGCTCCTAATCACCCTCTTACAATGAAAAAACTCTTCTTAATTTTATCTTGTTTACCACAACTATTATTAGCACAAGTCAATCCTGTTAGTTGGTCAACTCGTGTAGAACCATTATCTGACAACGAATATTTGCTGCATTTTGAAGCATCGATTGCAGAAAAGTGGCATTTGTACTCGCAACACACCCCAGACGGTGGTGCACTACCTACTGTTTTTTTGTTCGAAAATCAATCGGATGTTACGTTTCTTGGCCCAGTTGAAGAAAGTACACCCATTAATGCGTATGATCCCGTTTTTGAAATGGATCAACTCTATTTTGATGGGACCGCCCATTTTCAGCAAAAAATCAAAATCAACAACCCCGAAATCACATCGATAAGCGGTGAAATCGAATATCAGGCCTGCGATGATAAGCTTTGTATTTTTAGAACCGAACCCTTTACTTTCGTACTAGACGGCTCATCAATTGCGGCGATTCAAGTTGACGACGCCAGTTTAGAAAAATCTAAGGCGCTAAAGCTCGATTTAAAAAACAACGAACTCCTACTAGCAGCTAACGATCTCGATACTGGTGGAGGCTATCTTAATATTTTTCTTTTGGGTTTATTGGGCGGTATTTTGGCACTTCTAACGCCTTGTGTGTTTCCAATGATTCCGCTTACGGTCTCTTATTTTGTAAAGCAATCGGCCTCGAAAGCCCGAGGAACAGGATTGGCCTTTTTATATGGCTTTTTTATTGTTCTGATCTATATCATACTCAGCCTGCCTTTTCATTTTTTGGAAGGCCTAAATCCACAATTACTTAATACGTTAGCTACCAATGTGGTTTTAAACGTAGTGCTCTTTGTTGTATTTGTGTTTTTTGCCTTTTCTTTTTTTGGTTATTATGAGTTGAAGCTGCCGAATTCTTGGAGTTCAAAGGCCGATGCAGCTTCGCAATTTCAGGGAGTAATAGGCGTCTTTTTTATGGCCCTCACGCTTGCTTTGGTTTCCTTTTCATGTACGGGCCCCATTTTGGGGTCATTGTTGGCTGGATCATTATCCAATGCACAAGGTGCTATGCAGTTAAGCGTTGGGATGTTAGGTTTTGGTGTGGCATTGGCATTTCCTTTTGTTCTTTTTGCATTATTTCCCAAGAGTTTGGATCGTCTGCCCAAATCGGGCGGGTGGATGACCCAGCTCAAAGTAGTTCTTGGTTTTTTGGAACTTGCCTTAGCGTTAAAGTTTTTGTCCAACGCCGATCTAGTAGGGCATTGGGGGATTCTCAAGCGTGAATTGTTTATTGGAATTTGGCTGCTGCTTTCTGTTTTGTTGACGCTCTACCTTTTTGGGGTCATTCGATTTCCACACGATATAAAAGGAAAATTATCTAACGGAAGAAAATTGATTGCGCTACTGGCACTTGTTTTTACGGCCTATTTGGCTCGTGGACTTTTTGCGGAGACCAACACCTTAAAATCCCTTAGTGGTTTTCCACCACCGGAGTTTTATAGCTATCGCGCGCAAGACAGTGATTGTCCACTAAATCTCAATTGTTATAAAGCTTATGAAATAGGTCTTCAAGCAGCCATAGAACAGCAAAAACCAATTTTATTAGACTTTACGGGTTGGGCCTGTGTCAATTGCCGAAAAATGGAAGAAAATGTCTGGTCTGATCCACAGATATACCCTTTATTGAAGGATAAGGTGGTCCTAATATCACTTTATGTGGACGATCGTAAACCGCTCGACATTGAAGACCAGTTTAAGTTTGAGCAACCCAATGGTTCTGTACTTAATATTAATACCGTTGGAGAAAAATGGGCCGCATTTCAATGGACCAATTTCAAAACCGCTTCACAGCCTTATTATATATTGATGACCCCCGATGGTCAACTTCTTGGTCCGTCCATACAATACAGCAGTGTTTCTGATTTTAGCGACTGGCTCGAAAATGGACTGAAAGCCGCTGATAATTTGTTAAAGTAAGTGTTACTACCCCTGCATAGCACACTTTTTTATACCTTTTCAGTTCCAAATCAACCTACATGCATACAGCCACCTACGGCAGTGCTGTTTTCGGTATATCAGCACATACCATAACCATCGAAGTAAATATTGCTAAGGGCATCGGATATCATCTGGTCGGATTACCGGACAATGCCGTAAATGAAAGCAATTATCGAATAGCTGCAGCACTTGCTAATATTGGATTTAAATTGCCTGGAAAAAAATAACCATCAATTTGGCACCCGCGGATTTACGCAAAGAGGGTTCTGCCTATGACTTGCCCATTGTTCTTGGTATTTTGGTGGCCTCGGGTCAGACACAAGGCGATCAACTTTCAGAATACATCATCATGGGCGAGCTTGCTTTAGACGGTGCTATTCGTCCAATTAAAGGGGCGCTGCCTATAGCAATTCAAGCACGAGCCGAAGGATATAAAGGGTTTATTTATTAAAAACAGTATCACTGTAGATCCAATAATATTGGAAGCACTTCTCGCAGAAGAAACAAGGCCCAGGATAGAAATAAATGGAAATACTGCACTTATTATTTTAAGGGGTGTAAATTTAAATGAAAATGAATTACCCGAAGATATGGTTTCTATTCGCCTATGGATTACAGAGAATAAAATTATAAGTGCTCGTTATCGAAAATTAAAAGCTATCGGTGATATTGAAGAAAATATTAAACTTAATAAAGGTCCTAAAAATGTTGGGGATTTTGTTTGTATGTTAATTAATGCACTTTTTAAAAGAATTGAACCCTCTCTTATAAAACTTGATGATGAAACAGATTTAGTAGAAGAAAAAATTTTAGATAACGCAGATGTTAAGTTAAGAGAAGCTATAATAAATATTAGAAAGAAAGCTATAAAATTTAGAAGATACATGGCTCCACAAAGAGAAGTAATTTCACAATTATGTGTTTCAAATTTTACTTGGATTAGTAATTTACAATTAAGGCATCTTCAGGAATCAAATAATAACATGATTAAATATGTCGAAGATTTAGATGCTATTAGAGAAAGATCTCAAATAGTAAAAGATGAAATAGCAAATTTTTTAACAGATAAGATGAATAAAAACTTATATATACTTTCTGTTTTAACTGCCATCTTTTTGCCTTTAGGTTTTTTAACAGGATTAATGGGTATAAACATAGCTGGAATGCCTGGTACTGAGTATCCAAATGCTTTTTGGTTTTTTAGTTTATTACTATTGATTATTACAACTATTCAAGTCTGGATATTCAAAAAGCTAAAATGGTTTTAGTAATAAAAACCTTCAATTATATTTTGAATGTTATTATATTCT
>RGZR01000116.1 GCA_010031465.1 Flavobacteriia bacterium | reverse complement strand
TCGATGCTTGTTATGCTTATGGGAACTCTAAAAAAGAAAACTAATTCTGAAAATGAAGAACCCAGCGAAACAGAAAGCGCTAATAATGGGCCAATAGATATAGACACTGCCGACCCTCTTTTAGAAAACGACACTAATACCGATTAAAACCATGTATCCCTTACAACGCAATAGACGCCTTAGAACTTCAGCTGCCATTCGCGACTTAGTACGTGAGCACCATTTAAGTCCACATGACTTTATTGTTCCTCTTTTTGTTGTAGAAGGGAAAAATAAAAAAGAAGCCATACCCTCAATGCCTGGATATTTTAGGTATTCAATGGACGGTATTATAAAACAAGTAAAAGCCCTTTGGAACCTTAACATAAAGGCTGTACTGCTTTTTGTAAAAGTTGAGGATGCCAAAAAAGACAACTTAGGCACAGAGGCCCTTCGGCAAGAAGGATTAATGCAACTTACCATTGGAGCTATAAAAGAAGCTGTGCCTGAAATGGTTGTCATGACAGATGTGGCCCTTGATCCATATTCCTCCTATGGACACGATGGAATTGTAAAAGAGGGTAAAATTGACAACGACGCTACGGTTAAAATTCTCGCAGAAATGGCTCTTTCACATGCTGCTGCGGGTGCCGATGTTATTGCCCCTAGCGATATGATGGACGGACGTATTCTTTCTATTCGAAATACACTAGAATCGGCAGGGTTTGTAGATACACTTATTATGAGTTACAGTGCAAAATACGCTTCTTCTTTTTACGGACCCTTTCGTGAGGCACTAGATTCCGCTCCCGGTTTTGGAGATAAAAAAACCTACCAAATGGATTTTGCCAATCGTGGGGAAGCCCTGACGGAAACCCTACGCGATATAGAAGAAGGGGCTGATTTGGTAATGGTAAAGCCCGGCATGGCCTATTTAGATATTTTACGTGATTTAAAAAATACCGTAAACACTCCTATTGCTGTTTATCAAGTAAGTGGAGAGTATGCAATGCTTAAAGCAGCAGCTGAAAAAGGGTGGCTTGACCACGATGCAGTGATGATAGAACAACTGATGAGTTTTAAACGTGCTGGGGCAACACTTATCGCGACTTATTTTGCGGAAGAAGTTGTTAAAAACCTATGAACCTCGACATGAATACAATGGGTTTGGAGACCTGAATATTGGATTAGAATACGGTTTAGGAATCCGAAATCAATGGAATTTCTCAGGAACTTTAACTTTAGGAATTCCTTCGGAATCAAGCGAAGGCGGAAAAGAGGGAAGTTACCAAACAAGGGATTGAGAATTCAATCAATTACTACAAATTAATGCTGGGAAAAGTTATCACCTAAGAAAACTCAGATTGTATTTCAAATCCTTTCTTGGGTTCAATAACCAAACAGAAGGGTTTTCAGATGAATTCCATATGTATACATAAACAGGCGTTCAATTTTTGAAAAAAAGCTTTTAATTCTCACAAGATTGTATTGGATCAAACCGATTTATAATGGAACTTTAGACACAACGAACGCAAATGGAGTAATTTTTGCCAATAACATTGAAAGCTTTGTAATTGGTGGGGAAATGATATGGAATTTAGGGTCAAAATGATGAGTGACATTTAGAATTACAACACCTCTCTATGGAAAAGTGATCTACAAAGCATCGAGTTTTTCGGGGGGAATATTCCTGAATTTTTAAATTCCATACTCCCGCTCAGGGGCAAAGGGTTTTAATGATAACGATGTTTCCTGTCCCGATAGTAATTCCGTAACCAATTTGCCTGTTGCCGGACCTAAACTCCAACCCATCATGGAATGCCCAGTTGCCAATACCAAATTTGAAACCGCAGAATGGCGCCCAATAAACGGCAACCCGTCAGGAGAAAGCGGACGTAATCCACATTGTACATTCTCTAAAGCTTGTTTAGGTACGGATATGCCGGGATAATACACTTGAGCCGCTTTTGCAATAGCAGCAACACGTTTAGGCATTATTTTATGGTTAATTCCCGAAATTTCCATTGTCCCAGCAAAGCGAGTAAAGTCCTGCATGGGAGTCACAGCAACTTTAGACTCTAGTAAAATTGCAGGAAGTGAAATTCCAGTGACAGAATTCACATTTAAGCGATAGCCTTTCCCCGCTTGTACCGAAAGTTTAATTCCCAATTCTTTTACAAGTGTTTCTGACCAAGCCCCCGTTGCCAAGACAATTTCATCAGCGGCAATTAAATTTTCAGGAGTAACTATGGAAGTAATTTTGTTTCCCTTTTTTTGGAATCCCTTTACGCTTGTCCCCAACACAAACTCTACTCCCTTTTTTTCAAGAGTCATTTTTAAATTTTTCATAAAAATCTCAGGGGTACTATGCGCATCCGATTCATACCAATACGCTCCAGCAATATTCATAGGGGCATTAGGCTGTAACTTTAAGACTTCGGCCTGATCCAATTGTTGTATGGTCAGTCCCAAATCTCTAGCCCAAGCCACCACTTCGGCTTCTTCTTTTTCGGCATGTGAAGATTGATAAGCCATCAACAGACCTTTGGTTTCCAAATGAAATTCCAAGGCGCCTGTTTGCTGCATTTCCAGATACAATTGCTTACTCAATAAATTAATATCCAAAATTGTTTTTAGGGATTGCTGTACATGTTTGGGCGTACAAGACTTCATAAACTTTAATCCCCATTGGATCAACTCTTTATTCAATCGCGGTTTAATATAAAAGGGGCTTGAGGCATCAAACATCCAACGAATTCCCTTTGAAATCATTCCCGGTGCTGCCATAGGCACAATATGACTTGGGGTTAAATAGCCTGCATTCACATTCGATGCGCCTCCCTCCAAATTCCCTTTGTCAATCACCACAACATCAAAGGGTCCAACTGAAGTTGATTCCATTACTTGTCCCTTAAACAGAGAACCAATAATACTTTCATGAACAAAAGAATCGCCCACGTTTAATTTTCCTTTGGCTGCCCATTGCGCCATACGGGCTGATGTGCCTGTCCCACAAGGAGACCGATCAATTGCCTTATCACCATAAAATACAGCATTACTCGCCGAGGCACCTTGTTGGGTAGGGAGTCCCCCCCAGAGAACATGACTACACCCTTTTATATGTGGATCAAGAGGATGCTGAAAGGTGTAATTTTCATTGATCTGTTTTCTCAAAGTTCGACTCCAACCAATCAAATCACTTGCTGAATAAGCGCTGATTCCTTTAAAGTTTTTTTGAATATCTACAATAGCATAAAAATTTCCACCGTAAGAAACATCGATTGTCAATGCTCCCAATCCTTCACATTCAATTTCAAGATCTGAAGCGGCTAAGTAAGCGGGAATGTTGGTAAATCGAACGGCTTTTACTTTATTTCCTTCACGTGTATAGTTTGCAACCACAATGCCTGCTGGAGTTTCCACGCGAAGGGTGCCTTCTTTTAGAGGAGTAATCAATTTTTCTTCAATTAAAAAGGTAAGGGCGCCAATTAAACCATGACCACACATGGGTAGGCATCCACTGGTTTCAATAAATAAAATAGCCACGTCATTTTCAAGATGATGCGGTGTGAAAAAAAAACTACCACTCATCATATCGTGCCCTCGAGGTTCAAACATCAAACCCGTTCTTATCCAATCAAATTCTTTCATAAAGTGAATTCGCTTTTCTCCCATATTGTCTCCAACTGCGATTTTACTAAACGAACGGGATTGCCTGCAGTGTAGCCGTCAACACAGTCAAATACAATTCGATCACTGGGTTTCATAACACATCGGTGGTTAATGTCCCGTTTACATTACGCAGTAAACGAAGTGGATTTTCATTTTGCAGCGCGGCTGGCAGTAACTTTTGAGGACAATCTTGGTAGGAAACCGGTCGAAGCCATCGATAAATAGCATCCGTACCAACCGATGTATATCTACTGTCAGTTGTGGCCGGATATGGACCCCCATGATGCATTGCTTGGGTAACAGCTACACCTGTAGGCACTCCCTCAAATAAGATTCTCCCTACTTTTTCTTGAACCCATGGCAGCAATGCTTCCAGGTCTTTTTGGTCTTTGTCATTCCCTAGCAGTGTAGCCGTTAACTGACCCTCTAAATGGGTGGCTACTGTTTTCATTTCTTCAACAGAAACACATTCTACCACAAGGGTAAACGGACCAAATACCTCTTCTGCAAGCATTGAGTGCTTTAAAAAGTTTGTTGCCGTGCTAACACCAATAGCAGCGGAGCATTGTGCTGAAAAATAAAGTGCTGTTAGGGCTGAGTTTGTTTTTAAGCTTTCAACTTGAAAATCATACTGGTTTTGTATTGAAGCGTGAACCATTGGAGGCAATTGAAGCTCATTGACTTGTTTTGCTAAAGCGGCTCCAAAATTGGTTTTACTTTCTGGATCACAAATTACAATCAGACCCGGATTAGTACAGAATTGACCCGTCCCTAAGGTAACGGATTGGGCAAGTGCAGAAGGCAAATTCTCATCAGATTCTAATCTGTTTTGCAATACAAATACAGGAT
>RGZR01000115.1 GCA_010031465.1 Flavobacteriia bacterium | reverse complement strand
AGAGAATCAGATTTAATGGATCAGTTAAATGGATTACCTTCAAATATCAAAGTACAAATAGAAGAATCAGATCAACCAGTAGATCAACCAATCTATGAATCTAATTATGTACCAATGGCAGAAATATTAAAGCATTGTAAAACGAAACTACAACGACAAGTCGCTACATATTTCTTTGACCATAGATTAGATACTTATAACTCTTATGGTAAGACTTCTGAAAGGGTTTATCCAGGAGATCAACATGGTAGGCAAAAAGTCTATTCAATAGTACAAACCATAGTTAAAGCAAAAAAGTAATCTTTACATAATCTTTCAACTCGGTTAATAATAGGGGGCATTGTACCAGGTTATCATTGTACTGCGTTCTTCAAACCCTTTGATGAGCAGTCCGGCTTTGTCTAAATTGGAAAAACCCATAGGACCCTCGACGGTGTCCATCTTTTTTTCTTTGCCTATCGCGATGACTTGGTCGAGTAAGGCCTGGCTAACTTCTGGTTGGTCGATCGCATCAAACCAGCCAAACCGCATCCTTTTTTTACCCAATTGACTGATTTCGATATGATTGATCAGCGCGGCGATGCGCCCTACAATTTTTCCACCCTGTAAGGCTACAAAATAACGGGCTTCAGCATCTTTAAAAATCGGATTTACTGCGGGGTCAAGGGTGTCAAGCTCACTTTCGATTATGGGCGGAACGTAGTAAGTATTGCCCTTATACAAATCTATAGCAAAGGTTACAAAATCTTTTAGTTCACTTCGAGTACGCAGTTCTTGGATGGTAATTTTCGCATTCATGGGGTTAGTTTCTGCGGGCTTTTCGAGCGCGTTTTTTCTCTTTTTTGGTGGTTTTACGAAGTGATTTTTTTAAAGCGCGCTCCTCTTTTTTAGCTTCTTTGGCTTGGATTTCAGGAAAAACTATAACCACCGTGAACACAAAAGAAGGGCTACCTTCTATAAATCCCTCGGTTAATTCCTTCCACATTTTAGGTAAACTAAAGAAATAGAATTTATTTTGCAATATGCTCAACCCAGGGACCATCGTCGCCTTGTCTACTCCTCCCGGATTGGGAGCCATTGCAGTATTGCGGCTTTCGGGCCCTCAAGCCCTGGAGATCGTCACGCCTTTTTTTAAAACCAAAGGAGTTAATTCCCTTACCGAAATTCCAGCCAATAAAAACACCTTTGGACGAATAGAAACCAAAGATGGAGAACTATTGGACGAGGTCATGCTCTGTGTTTTTAGGGCACCTGCCTCCTATACCGGTGAGGATGTGCTTGAAATTTCGTGTCACGGCTCTCCCTATATCATTCAGGAGATGATCCAACTGTTTGTCAACCAGGGTGCACAACTGGCCCAGCCGGGTGAGTTTACCCTGCGGGCTTTTCTGAACAAAAAAATGGATTTGAGTCAGGCCGAAGCCGTGGCTGACCTTATCGCCTCAGAAACCACTGCAGCACACCAAATAGCCGTTCAACAAATGCGTGGAGGGTATTCAAAAGAAATGGAAAGCCTTCGGCAACAACTGCTGGATTTTGCTTCATTGATTGCCCTAGAACTTGATTTTTCGGAAGAAGATGTCGAATTTGCCGACCGCCATCAACTTTTGGAATTGCTTCGCCTATTAGAAGAAAAAATAAACCGCTTAGCCGCCTCTTTTTCCTATGGGAGCGTGCTTAAAGATGGGGTGCCTGTGGTCATTGCCGGGAAACCCAACGCCGGGAAATCTTCCTTGCTCAATGCACTGCTCAACGAGGACAAAGCCATTGTGTCGGCCATTGAAGGTACCACACGTGACAGCATCGAAGACACACTGGTGATCGACGGTGTATTATTTCGTTTTATCGATACGGCGGGACTTCGTCAAACAACTGATGAAATTGAAGCCATTGGAGTCAACAAGGCCCTAGAACACCTCAAAAAAGCGAGGGTGGTACTCTATATCTTTGATATGCAAACAGCAAGCCCGGCCACACTAACCGATGAAATCAAGTCCCTACAAGCCGCGGATTCTCAAATTTTCCTGATTGGCAATAAACTCGATTTGGTCGCCCCCGAAGGGTGTACGCCTTTTCAATCCCTTGCCCAACACCATCCGTTGACCTTTTTATCTACAACCAATCCTATACAAATAGAACAACTCAAGCAACAACTAGCAAGGCTTATCGGTCAAACCAAAAATCATAGTTCGATTGTCATTTCTAACCTACGGCATTTCAACGCCCTTAAACAAGCCTTACAGGCCATTATCGCTACCCGAGAGGGCATTGAAAATGGCCTTACCGAAGACTTGGTCAGTATTGATCTTCGGGAAGCCATCAATTATTTGGGGGAAGTCACCGGTGTGGTAACCACCGAAGATTTGTTGGGTAATGTCTTTGCTAACTTTTGTATCGGAAAGTAATTTAAGTTTTAACCTCTTCTAATAAAGCTTAATAAGTCAATGTTTATAGGCATTTATGTACATAATCTAAAAATGTATACAAATGGATACAAAAAAACCAATCGACTGTAAGGTTAAGTGTTATTACAATAAATCAAAGGGCAAGCTAAAGTATCGGTAACGACCCGCAGATTCTTATTTGAATTACTAAACGGCAATAAGGAAAAATTCAAGTATATGATGGATGAACTTGAACCAAAGGATTTCATTAATACTTGGCTTAAGTTATTGCCTTACATAATCAGTATGCGACACCTTCAGCAGTTCGATGTATCAGAGCTGTCAAGAAAGGAAGTTCAAGATATGGTCCAAGATTTAGTAAACGGGGATTAGATTCAAAAAAAAGGGGCTAATTAAAGCCCCAATTTTCAAATTTAAACAAACAATCAATAAGAATAGAATCAATCAACAAAGCGAAAATAAATTGTCCCATCAATAATTGTGGCCTTCAATAGGTTTTCCTTTTCACTTTTTAGTATGCATCAATTTTTCGCAACATAAATTATAGGTTTACAGATTTTTCAAGAAAAAATTGTGGAATTAGAAAAGTTCGTCAAAAACTGGTAGCGGGCCGATGGTCGCACCCGTGTTATAAATTCAGAAGGTGAAATAGTTGCAGAACACTTCGACCCAAGCGGGGGGGATAGTATAGATTTTGTGTCAGCGGAATGGGCAATTAAACAAGGTCAGACCCTTAAGCAAGAACAATACAACCCAGATACCTTTAGATTCTTTAAGCGTTAACTGCATCCCCCTTCAGTATATTCTGTAACACCTTCACATTCGGCCTTACAATAATTTTCATAGGTATTCCCATCAGAACCACAAACTGGCGCATAAATTTCAATACAAACGCAACCATATTGGCTATCGGGCAATTCTTTTTTACAAGCCAATAGACCTGTGTAAGCTAATAGGTAAACCAATGGTTTCATTAGTTTATGGTTCAAAACAGCACTCCCTCCTTGTAGAGCGCAGATAAAGCGCCAACTAATAGACCGACGAAAATTGCAATTCCAATAACTAAATTAGATTTCTTCTTGTCAGAATATAATTTTACAGCAATCTTATTTAAAAAATTCAACTGTTTTGGATAAACGGATTTATCCTCCAAAGAACGAAATACTTTAAGTGCTTTAAAAACTACAATTAAACCCATAACTTCTAAAAAGACGACTCCAACAAGCATAAAAATTTCAAATTCCGTGTTTTCTTCAGTAAAATATAGCAGAAGGATACCAGAAAATATTAGTGCGTAAGAGAGGCCCGCTAGCCTCCAAAAATCCTTTTTTGTTTTCATTTTAATTAATTTATGGTTTCCTTAAAGATACTAATTTCCCCAATTCTTTTCCATAACTAATACTATTTGTGTGGGTGTATATAATGGCATGGCACCCCCTGATAGCATGCATTAACATTCTGTACCAGGAAGTAAATCCCAAAACCTAAAATTTACTTAAAATCAATGGTTTAAATTCGAAATTTGTAACTTTGGTCATTGATATGAAAAAAGTACTTCATAAAATAACGTCTTTCATCATGGCTTTGGTTGTGATATTCTCTACAATGTCCTTTATGGTTGACATGCATTATTGTGGGAGTACTTTGGTCGATACAGCCCTTTTCACGAAAGCAAAAAGTTGCGGAATGCAGATGCAGACACCATCGCCCACTGATTGCTCGGTTATCCAAAAGAATTGTTGCAGCAATAAGCAGCTTATTGTTGAGGGTCAGGACGAATTACAAGTCACGTTCAATAATTTCACCTTTGAGCAGCAAGTATTTGTTACGGCATTTTTCTCCACCTACATCAACCTGTATGAGGGATTAGAAAACCATATCATTCCCTTTAAAGAATATTCACCGCCTCTGGTCGTCAGGGACATACATAAACTTGACGAAGTTTACCTTATTTGATTTTTAAACGATAGACGGTTTGGCTTGATCCTAGATCTGGCCATCCTCCTGCTTTTGTGCGTATGCACGATTGTTTCATTGTTTAAATATCAAATCCTATGTTGAATAAATGCATCAAATTTTTAATAGAAAATAAACTGGTAGCGGTTTTATTACTGCTGCTCTTTAC
>RGZR01000114.1 GCA_010031465.1 Flavobacteriia bacterium | reverse complement strand
TTATCAACATTTCACACAATATTTTAAAAATTTTACGTTGCAAAACTCATTTAACATAAAATATAAATTGCTGCTTGGCTATCTAGTAATTGGAGGTTTTCTATTGGGTGCAGTATATCGTTGTGATCAGTTGCAAACCGGAACGGATCGGCCAATAGCAAGAGTAGAAAATTCTTTTTTATATAGTTCAGAGCTTTCTAAAGCGATTGAGGGATATAGCACTCCTCAAGATAGTGCTATCAAAGCGCAAGCTTATATCAGCAATTGGGCACGAAAAAAGCTTTTATATGAATTGTCACAAATCAATACAACAGCTACCAAAAAGCAGCAACTTGAATCCCTAATCGATCAATATCGAATCGATTTGTATGCGCAAACCTATAAGGAAAACATCATTTCGAATCGCTTAGATACGCTCGTTGATTTGCAGCAAATGCAAGATTTTTATGAGCAAAATCCGGTGATATTCCGACTTAAAGAGCCGATTTGTCAATATCGTTATATAAAGGTGCCGATCGAAAATATTGAGCTCAACCAGCTGCGAAGAAGCATCCGAAGATTTGATTCTTTGGATCAGGTAAATTTGGATTCACTATCCTTTCAATTTTCTTCATTTCAACTCAATGATACCCTTTGGCAGCCCCAAGATAATCTGCGTAAACAGTTGGCAATTGACGATGCTAACAACTTTGCGAGATATTTAAAAAAATCACAATTTTTTGAAATTCAGGACAGTTTAGAGGTATATTTGCTTTTCGTAAAAGACCTATTAGAGCCCGGAGCTACCGCTCCTTATCCGTATGTTGCGACTACCATTAAAAATATCATTCTCAATCAACGAAAATTGGCCTTTTTGCGCCAGTTTGATAACGAAATAATTCAAGATGCGATTAAGACCAAAAAAGTTGAATTTTATCAGTAAGACATTTTTCTTTTTTCTTCTATTCTTTCATGGAGTAGGAGCCTTTGGACAGCAATCCAATCGTGTAAAAATTGATGGTGTTGCCTCTGTTGTTGGTGATTTTGTCATTTTGGACTCGGACATTGATAAGACCATTATGGAAATGGAGTCTCAAGGAATTTCTACCAAAAGCATCAGCCGATGTGAACTGTTGGGGAAATTGATGGAAGACAAGCTTTATGCGCATCACGCCATCCAAGATAGTTTGGAGGTAAGCGATCAAGAAATTTATGATTATGTCGATCAAAGTATCGAATATTTTATTGAACAACTCGGAAGTATGGAGAAGGTGTTGGAATTCTACAACAAGCCCGATCAGATGAGTTTTAGAGAAGAATTATTTGAGATCAATAAAATACAGAAATTGGCATCGATGATGCAAGAAGAGATCGTCAGCAATGTTGAAGTTACTCCCGAAGAAGTACGTTTGTTTTTTGAAAGTATTCCCAAAATTGACTTGCCTGTTTTTGGAACCGAATTGGAAATTGCTCAAATTGTCCTTGCACCAAAAGTTTCCAAAGACGAGGAGGAACGTATTATTAATCAGCTGAAAAACATGCGATCTGATGTTTTAGAAAAGGGTCTGAGCTTTTCATCCAAAGCCATTTTGTATTCGCAAGATCCAGGTTCGCGATCCAAGGGGGGCAAATATACACTATATCGTAAGCGCCCTCGTATGGCCAAAGAATTTCGTGATGTAGCCTTTAGCCTACAAGAAGGAGAGATTTCTGAACCTTTTAAAACCGACTTTGGTTGGCACATTCTTCAAGTAGAAAAAATCAGAGGTCAGGAGATTGACATACGTCATATTTTGCTGATTCCTAAAATAGATGAGCAGCAACTGCGCGAGTCCAAAGAGCTATTAGAGCAGTTACGGCAGCGTATTGTGGACAATGAAATTAGTTTTGAAGAAGCCGCATTTCAATTTTCAACAGAAAAAGAAACCCGACTCAACGGAGGGGTACTAATCAATCCTGCGACTGGGGATACACGTTTTGAGCTTACCAAAATCGATCCGGTCTTATACAATCAGATCCGGTACCTGGAGGATAATGAAATCTCAAAGCCTCTTTTAGAAGAGGAACAGTCCGGGGCTCAAAAATATAAAATTCTAAAAGTGACCAACCGCTTTGAAGAGCACACAGCAGATTTTTTGAAAGACTATATTAAAATAAAAGAGTTGGCGCTTAAGGATAAGAAACTAAAGATGATCCAAAAGTGGATTGCTCAAAAGATTGAAGAAACCTATGTCAATGTCAATAAAGACTCCCGCTATTGTTCTTTTACAAACAATTTTTAAAATATTTTCTCGGAACCCATAGCATTCCAAAGCATTCTCCGTCTTCTTTGTGAATATTTTTATGATGCATTTTATGCGCTCTACGGATACCGCGTGCGTATTTACTGTCCGCGTTTCTGAAGAGTTTAAAACGTTGGTGGATAAAAATATCATGCACCATAAAATAGGTAAATCCATAAGCAAAAATACCAAGCGCTATAGCCAAACCTGGCCAGAAGCCTTGTCCCCAGAGTATAACAAATAGGGCACTTATTAACGCATAAAAGACAAAAAAGAAATCGTTGCGTTCAAACCACGATTTGTGGTCTTTTTTGTGATGGTCTTTGTGTAAGGACCATAAAAAACCGTGCATTATATATTTGTGACTAAACCAAGCAGCCCCCTCCATAAAGATAAAAGTGGCTAAGAAAATTAAGATTAATAAGGCAGTATATAACATAGTTATAGTAAGTTCAATCGGTATTTTACGTACGAACGGGCCAACACGCCCATTTTTTGATAATTTGGCACGCGTATTCGGGTGCTTTTGATATTTTTAGAAGGTGTGTTTTTGAGTTTGGTCAAAAGCTTGTGATAGTATTTATAAGCCGTATATACGCCAAACTTTGCTTCGCTGGGCAGGTTAAAAATACCAGGAAGCGCCTTTTCAAAATCCAGTTCAATTTCTTCAATAATCCGAGCTTTTGAAGCTTCGTTAAAATGCGTTAAGTCCGTATCGGGAAAGTAACTTCTGTTTAGCAAGTCATGATCCGCATTGAGGTCCCTCAAAAAATTGACTTTCTGAAAGGCCGATCCAAGGGCCATGGCCGCCGGCTTTAATGCTTCGTATTGTTTTTGATCACCATGAACAAACACCTTAAGGCACATAAGTCCCACAACATCAGCAGAACCGTAGATATACGTCAAATAATCTTCTTGTGTATCGTATATTTTCTTATCCAGATCCCATCGCATGCTTTTCAAAAAGGCATCAATTAGATCTCGATCAATTTGATTTTTATGAACCGTTTTTTGAAACGCGTTCAAAATTGGATTGAGACTGATTTTGTCCTCCAATGCATGGTTGAGGTCCTGTTCAAACCGATCCAATAACGCCCGCTTGGGATAGTCGTGAAACGTATCGACAATCTCATCTGCAAAGCGAACAAAACCATAAATGTTATAAATATCAGCACGAATGGTACTGCCCAAAAGATTTGTAGCCATAGAAAAAGAAGTGCTATATCTCTGAGTCACCATTTTGCTAAACGCTTCCGATACGTTGTCGAATAATATTTTCATACACAATCTTTACTTAAACAGAAGTTTAATAAAAGTAATAAAAAATTAGACAAAGAGAAGGAGTATTAAACAAAAACGTGGGAGGAGAAGTAGGTTTCTTCAAAAGCTTCTATGGTTCTAAAGGTCTTGATTTGTGGTGATAGCTTGCTCAAATCGAGTTGGATTTGTTGCGGGCCAAGAATGGCAAGCTCTGCGTCGCTATTTTCAAGAATCAATTTGTGGAAAGTTTTAAAATAGTCATCAATGACTTCCTTGTTGGGCTCAACGGTCAGATAGGTGACAAATTTCATATTGGTGCTGTAGGTCAATATTGTTTCTAAACTATCTGTTGTTATCGACTGTCCTAAGAAAATGGTTTTATACCCTTTGTTCAAAATAAAATAGTTAAGAAAAAGGATGGCCAATTCATGAATTTCGTCTTCTGGTAAAAACAAAACAAAAATATTTTTATTGTCTTTAGGATTTTGCTTTCGTTGAAGAATTTCCGTTTGCGTATGAATTTTTTGCTTCACCAGGTTGGTGATAAAATGCTCGTGAGCAGGACTGATAGCACCTGTTTGCCATAAAATCCCCAATTCGGACATCAATGGAAGAAAAATTCGGGTAAAGGCATAATGAAAGTCCGTACGTGCAATAATTTCGTCGAAAGTGACATCAAACAACACGCTGTCGAAATTGACCATTGACAATTTGAAAGCATTGATAGAAACTTGTTCAGAAGTCGACTTAAGCGCAATTTCTCTAACCAGCATCGGTATTTCTGCTTCATCTAATTTTGCAATTTTAGAAATTTTGAGCCCGTGATTGTAGAGAAGGGTAACGTTGAGTAATTTTTGGAGACTAGAAAGGCTGTAACGTCTAATATTAGTATCCGTTCGTTCAGGTTGCAATAAATTATAGCGCTTTTCCCATATCCGTATAGTGTGGGACTTGATACCTGAGATATTCTCAAGGTTTTTGATGGAAAAAGTGCTTTTAATCCTTTTCATTGTCTAAATACTCAATATAAAGCTTAAACAAATATAGTTAAAAAAAAAATACAATAAAG
>RGZR01000113.1 GCA_010031465.1 Flavobacteriia bacterium | reverse complement strand
GGGATTGAAGCACCTGAAAGGGAGAAATTACAAACGTGGTCTCAAATGAAATACATGCGTTTTATTGAGGCTGCAGGAGGGTGGAATTTATTTCAAACTCTTTTGGAAACTTTGAATACTCTAGCGCAAAAGCACCAAACATCTATTGCCAACTTAGCGAGTCGATATGTCTTGGAAAATAAAAATGTAGCCTCTGTTATTATCGGAGCTCGATTGGGAGAAAGAGCACATATTGAAGACCACAAAGAAGTATTGAACATTTACCTTGACAAAAGCGATGTCGAGGCGATTGAACAGGTCATTTCCAAATTAAATCCCATACCAGGGAATTGTGGAGATGAGTATCGGACTCCGCCTTTTCTTACCGCTTCAGGAGATTTAAGTCACCATTTAGAAACGATTCCAGAGGCTTTTGAAGCCGTACAAATTTCAGAGACGAGAGCACAGGTATACAGCAGTACGGTTTGGGAGTCCTTTGCGGGCTATAGTCGTGCGGTAAAAAAGGGAAATCGGATTGTTGTTTCCGGAACTACCGCCACCTATGGAGATAAAATTATTGGAGGGGAAGATGCCGCTGCCCAAACGCATTTTGTTATTGATAAAATCGAAGCCGCCATTCGTTCTTTGGGAGGAAGTTTGACAGATGTGATTCGCACTCGAGTTTTTGTGGATGATATCGAAGACTGGGAGGCTGTGGCGAGAGCACACGGCGTTCGCTTTAAAAACATTGATCCAGCAAATACCCTAGTACAAGCAAAACTAGTAGGGGAAGGTTATAAAGTAGAAATCGAAGCGGAAGCCGTTTTGGATTAATTTTTCAACTTCCTTAGACATTATAAAAAATGTATTTTAACACTCAAGTAAAGATTCAAAATGTATATAATACAATCCAATAAATTATCTAAAATAGGAGCGAGTAGCTTTTTAGCTCTTTGTTTTTTGTTGCCTTTAAATTTTATGGCTCAAAAAAAGAATGATGTTTCAAACGAGGCATTGGTACAATTATTTAGGGAGTGGAGAACCTTTGAAGTACCTCCTTTACGTGAAGGAGTTCCCGATTATTCTCAGGAAACGTTCGATCAACGTCAAGCTGCATATACTACCTTACGAAATAAACTAGAAAGCCTATCTAAAGAAAACTGGAGTATTGAAGATCAAGTCGATTGGCACCTAATATGGGCTGAAATGAATGGATACCAATTCAATTATCAAGTACTCAAACCATGGCAACGCGATCCTGCATTTTACAAGAGCATCTGGGCTTACAAAAGTGATGTTCCTGCACATGAAGGACCCACCTCTCATTTTGTAATTGAACTGTGGCATTATACTTTTCCTTTGAATAAAGAAGAGCGCAAAAAATTGATTTCAGACCTTCAACACTTACCAGATTTTAATCAACAAGCACAAAAAAACCTTACGGGTAATGCTAAGGATTTATGGATTGCGGGAATTCAAGATATTGAAAATCAGTCTCAACTATTGAGTGCAATGCTTTTGAAACCAGGGGTTGTAAAAGACAAGAAACTTGTACTTCAAATCAATGCAGCCAAATCCTCAACCGATACTTTTGTCTCCTGGCTTAAAAAAGAGGCTCCTAAAAAAAATGGTCCTTCCGGAATAGGAAAAGATCACTACACCTGGTACCAACAAAATGTACATTTGGTTCCACTGACCTGGGAAGATGAGGTTTTATTGTTAAAACGAGAGTTGGCAAGAGCCTGGTCTTCTTTGAAATTGGAAGAACACCGCAATAGAGCACTACCTGCGTTACGTCCAGCAGATTCACCCGAATCGTATCGGGTCTTAGCAAAAAATGCAGCTGAGGAATTATTGGAATTTTTAGATCAAAATGAAATGGTTACGGTAAAAGACTATTTCTCCACAGCGCTAGAGCCTCATCTGGGGAGCTATATCCCTGCCGAGACGCGAAACTTTTTTTGGATCACCGCACATTTTGATCCAAGACCCCTTTTCTCTCATTTTTATCATTGGTTTGAATTGGAACGTATGGAGCAAGAACCCCATCAAAACCCAGTACGAGAAAAAGCCTTTTTGTACAATATTTTCGATTCTCGAAATGAAGGACTGGCCACTGCAGTAGAGGAAATGTTTATGCATGCGGGGCTGTATGATAAAAATCCAAGAGCGAGAGAAATTGTCTATATTCTAATTGCTCAACGAGCGGCTCGTGGTTTGGGTTCTTTGTATGCCCACGCGAATTTGATGCCCATGGCAGAGGCTGGAAAAATTCATTCCGAATATACACCCAGGGGTTGGATGAAGACTGAAAAAGAACTCTTACTCTTTGAACAACATTTGTATTTGAGACAACCGGGTTATGGAACCAGTTATATTACTGGGAAATATTTGATTGAAGAAATGATGATGGAAGTGGCCAAACAAAACGAAACAAACTTTTCCATCAAAACTTTTTTTGATACGCTTAACCGAATTGGGAATATTCCTGTTTCCCTGGGCAGATGGGAAATGACCCGAGACCCTTCTCAGTTGAAAGCTATTACCAATGCGTATCAGCCTTTGGATTAATTAAAAGCAATAAATAGTAACAAATGAAACACACTATTACTCTTCTTTTTTTGATGCTGTCACTTAGCACTTGTAATCAAGAGCATACAAGGCCTTCAGCATCACAATCCCTAGCAACAATTTTTGAGGAGTACAATCAATTTAAAGATTGTATCAATCCCATAGAAGCCACTAAAGGGGGGAATTTTCAATATAATGATTATATCGCAAATTATATTTCTGACACCTACCAAACCAACTTGATCGCTGAATACTCCTTTTTTTTAAAGCGTTTAGCTCAAATCGATACTGAGCAACTTTCAGCGGCAGATCATTTGAGTATGAAGGTGATGCAATGGGATTGTGAGATAAAATTGGAAGGCCTTCAAAATCCGTTGGTAATTATTACGTCACCAATTTATAATTTACCTAGTTTTGAGTTGACTCCACTCATTCAAGTACAGTCTTTGCATTTGTATGTTGCCCAATTAGGCGCTGGGGGAAGCGTACATCCTTTTACTACAGTCAAAGATTATGAAGATTGGTTAAAGCGACTGGACGATTACATCGCCTTTTTAGACACCTCTATTGCCAAAATGAAGGAAGGGATGGTAAATGGGATTTTATTGCCTAAAGTTTTGACTGAAAAAACTATTATTCAACTGGAGGAATTTATTACGAAACCCGTTAAGGAACATTTGTTTTACAGACCCATACAGTCTATGCCAGAGGGAATATTCCAATCGGATCGGGTTCGTTTGGCGGAGGAATACCAGAATGTTGTTGAGACCAAACTAAGACCAAAATACACCGAACTCAAACAGTTTTTGGTAGAAGAATATTTACCCGTCTGTAGAACAACTTCTGGTATAGGTGCTTTACCTAATGGAGCAGCAACCTACAACTACCTAATTAAGCTTCATACGACAACCAATCTAACGGCAGAGGAAATCCATGAATTAGGGAAGCAAGAGGTTAGGCGTATTTTAGTGGAAATGGAAAAGGCCAAAAATCAAATTGGATTTAAAGGAGATATCAAAGCGTTTCTTGAATTCATTCGCAACAGTCCAGAACAGATGCCTTTTCAAGATCCGCAAGAGGTCCTTGCTAATTTCAACAGAATAAAGGAAAAAATTAATGACAAGTTCGATAAGGTTTTTGAATTAACGCCTAAAGCAGATTTTGTAGTCAGGAGAACAGAATCCTTCCGTGAGGCTTCAGCTAGTGCAGAATATGTTCCTGGAACAAAAGACGCCTCGCGCCCTGGGATTTTTTATGTACCAATTTCCAACGTTTATGAATATAACAAGTTTGCAGACGAAGCGTTGTTTCTTCACGAAGCGATTCCAGGACATCACTATCAGTTGTCCTTGCAACAAGAAAATAAGACGTTGCCTAAATTTTTACATCCCGAAAGTTTGGGCGTTTTTGTAGAAGGATGGGCGTTGTATGCAGAATCTCTAGGGAAGGAATTGGGTCTTTATGAAGACCCAATTCAATATTTTGGTATGTTGAGTATGGAAATGCACCGCGCAATTCGTTTGGTTGTAGATACGGGTATACACAGTAAAGGATGGACACGAGAACAAGCCATCCAATATTCCTTAGACCATGAAGCCGAGTCGGAAGCCTCTATCATTTCTGAAATAGAACGTTATATGGCCACTCCCGGACAAGCACTTTCTTACAAAATGGGTCAGATCAAAATCAGAACTCTGAGAACCAAAGCAGAACAAAAACTTGGAGCGCAATTTGATGTAAGAGCATTTCACAGTCAAGTTCTGAATTCGGGAAGTTTACCTTTAGTTTTATTAGAGGAGAAAATTGAAAATTGGATCAATTCTCAGTTGTAGGATTTTAGTTTCCTGAACCCTATAAATGTAACAAACTATCTTCTCTTGACATTTTGGTTTAGAAAACGAGGGATTTCTGAGTCATCCAACGTTCTGTTTCGGACTTAGAAATCCATTGGACTTTTTTTTTGAGCCACAAGGCAGTTATTAATAGTAGTAGAGATCTTTTTGTTTTGTTTGCAACCTATATAGATGAAATGGGAGTTAGATACGAATATACCAACGGTAATAGAGAGTGTTTATTACAATGGAAAGAGT
>RGZR01000112.1 GCA_010031465.1 Flavobacteriia bacterium | reverse complement strand
TCATGGAAAGTTGCCTACAGAAAAGATCCGAACAAACGATACAAAAGCGATTGGAATTTTACTGTTTATAATTTATACGGAAGAAAAAACCCCTTCAATATTTATTATGCACAACGTAACGGTTCTGAGAATGGGGATGTGTTTGGAGGAAATCCGTTAGGCTCTTATGAGCTTTCAGTACTCAAAGGAGCACTAGTTTCACTAACCTATAATTTTAAATTTCAATAGACCTTACGATAAATTGGTATTTTTGATTTCATGAGTAATCAAAAAAGTACACCCAAAATAGTTTGTTTTGGTGAAGTGTTATGGGATCTTTTTCCTGAGAGTAAAAAGTTGGGGGGAGCGCCGTTCAATGTTGCTTGTTCTCTTCATCAATTAGGGGCAGAAGTCTTTTTTATCAGCAGAATAGGAAATGATGAATTAGGGAATCAAATTCGTAAAGAAGTTTTGGAACAGGGATTACCAACTTCATTTGTGCAACAGGATGAAAATTACCCTACTGGGACAGTTGAAGTGAACTTAGATCAAAGCGGTTCAGCTACCTATCAAATCACAGAGAATGTAGCTTGGGATTATATTGAGGTTCGGGACGACGAAATAACCCTAGTAAGACACTCTGACGCCTTTATTTTTGGAAGCCTTATAGAACGGGCGACTTCAGCAGAAGCTTTAGACACGTACCTGCGTTCTGCACATTTTATAGTTTTTGATGTCAATTTAAGGCCTCCTTATTATACTTTAGATAAATTAAGGAAACGAATGAATGCCGCTCATTTTATTAAGTTTAATGAAGAGGAACTTCAAGAAATTGCTAGTGCTATGGGGTCGTTTTCCACTGAATTGAAAGATCAAATCAGATACATTTCCGAACGTACCCAAACTCAGCATATTTGTGTTACCCGAGGAGCAAATGGGGCGCTGTTTTATACTCAAGGTAAATGGGTTGATCATGCTGGGTATGCAGTTAAAGTAAAAGATACCGTAGGGGCAGGAGATTCCTTTTTAGCAACATTGCTTTACGGATTACTGATGGGAACCGATCCAAAAGATGCACTAGATCGAGCTTGTGCTATGGGGGCTATAGTAGCCCAAAGTGAAGGTGCAAATCCTGTGATTTCTTCCAGTGAATTAATTACATTTATGAAAATACACACATACAATTAAAATAGACCATATGAAACTTAAATTAAATTTTATAATCCTCCTTATCCTTTTTTGTGCCAGTTTTTCTCATTTACGTGCTCAAGAGGCTTATGAAATAATCGGAAAATGGGACTTAACCGTTCAAATGGACTCTATAGAATTGCCCTCTTGGTTAGAGGTTTCCCTTTCGGGAAGCGAAACCTTAGTGGGCCATTTTGTTGAATACAACGGAAGTGCACGTCCCATTTCAGAAGTGCATTTTCACAATGGGGTTGTCGATTTTACAATACCTCCACAATGGAATGGAAAAAGTGATCTTCATTTTTCAGCACTACTTAATGAGGGAAAACTTGAAGGTACACTTCTTGCTGACAAAGGAAAAGCGTACTCTTTTGTTGGAGTTCCTGCACCAAAACTGCTTCGTGAAATGCCTAAGAAGTGGAGTAAACCCATTTCTCTTTTTAAGGGTACCTCACTTGAAGGTTGGAAACCACAATTTGAAAATATGCAAAATCAATGGGTCGCTGACAATGGCATCTTAAAAAGTCCGAAGTCGGGAGTTAACCTTCTTACCGAACAGGTATTTGATGATTTTAAATTGCATGTAGAAGTGCGTGTTCCCAAGGGGAGTAACTCGGGAATTTACTTACGAGGTCGATATGAAGTTCAAGTAGAAGACAGCTACGGAAAAGACCCCAATAAGATTTTATTTGGAGGAATTTATGGGTTTTTAACTCCGAATGAAATGGCCGCTAAACCGGCAGGAGAATGGCAAGTCTTTGATATTACTTTGGTGGGTAGACGGGTCACAGTAGTAGCCAACGGGAAAAGCATTATAACAAACCAAATCATTCCGGGTATTACCGGAGGGGCATTAGACAGTAAGGAAGCCTTGCCAGGTCCTATATTACTTCAAGGGGATCATGGTCCTATTGAATACCGTTCGATTAGCATTCAAATTCCAGAAAATGATTCTTGATTATACCCTTTTTTTAAACCCGTAAAGCAGTTGCCCAAAAAAGTATTTTGGAATAGCTTCATCTCCAGGAAAACCAAGTGGTATGGTTCCGCTATTTTCCGGAACATGAGCAGTGTTAAAAAGATAATCCCAAAGACTTAAACTGATACCAAAGTTGACTCCGATTTTGTTTTGGGGTAGGGTATACGCATGGTGGTATAAATGCATCACGGGATTATTCAGTAGGTATTTTAATGGGCCCCAGCTGAGCTTAATATTGGCATGGTTTAAATGCCCAATAGAAATGGCAATGAAATGAACTATAAAAGCCTGCTCAGGTTCAAAACCGCCGAGCAGCATTATACCTATTGTTTTTAGAGGCTTATACAATATGTTTTCCATCCAATGGTAGCGCAAATGTGCTGCAAAGCCCATTTCTTTGACACTGTGATGAACTTGATGAAAACGCCATAAAAAGGGGATGCTATGGAGTAGAATATGGGTAAACCACTGCACAAAATCCAGAACAATGAAAAATAAGAGCAATTGAAGGGGACCCGATAAATTTGAAAGGGTTATCAATGCCATACTTTGCAGGGTTATTCCCAGATGCCCCATACCCATTTCAAATGTGGAATATATACCGCTGATGACGATTGAAAACACGAAAAAATTAAAAAACATGTAAACTATATCCAATCCAAAATCTTTTCTAAAAAGCGCTTGATTTTTACGCCATGGAAATTGTATTTCAAGAAAAAAAACAAGTAATGAAATAACAATCAGTCCCCAAAAATAATTTGAATACCAGGGCACTTGGAATAAAATCGAGTCTAGGGTCCATTGTAATGTTCCAAAAAAACTCCCCAAAAAGGTGTCTATGTAATCCATTTCAGTATTAATAATGGACCAAAAATACAAAAGTGAAAAAAGAATAATGTGATACAGGTTACAGACCCTATTTATTCTTATTCAGATTATAATTGGTTTTATAATAAGCAATAATGGGTGGAAATGGACCGTATTTGTGTTGTTCAGCTGAAAAGGGATCAGTCCAAGGACCGTAAGGCGTGGAAACGGGTTTCTTTTTTTTGTCCGGATAGTCAAATTCAGTATTCTTTTTTTGGGGACGTGAAAAACTATTGATATAACCCGCTACATGAAAAGCTTCCTCATCTGTGAGCTTTGGTGAATCCCATTTGGCCTGAAGATAGGGCATATTACTTTTGATAAAAGCTGCAGCAGTTAAGACACGGTGCATTCCTGCTCCGTTATTATAACTATCCTCTCCCCAAAGCGGAGGATATTGGTATCCCATTTCTGAATCTAAGTAACGAATTCCCACACCGTCTGTACCATGGCATAAAGCACATTCCTTTTGGTAGATGGACTTGCCTTGGTCCAAATTTACCGCAAAATCTGGGATTTCAATTGTAGGATAGCCCTCAAAATCAATTTCATTAACTTTTGGAAAATCCGAACTTAACCAGGACATATAAGCTAAGATGGCTTCCATTTGTTCACTCTTTTCAGGTAATTTTTTACCGTTCATACTGCGCTCCATACAACCATTTATTCGATCTTCTAAATTTCCAATTTTATCAGCTCGGCCTCCGTATTGGGGGAAGCGTTTACGAATACCAATCCATGAGGCGCTTCCTGTTTGTGTACCTCCGTTTAAATGACAATTAGTACATGATAAATTATTTCCAGAATATTGATCTAGTGAATTTTGAGCCATTGGCCCCATATATTTTGAGGATTCAGCTACTAATAAATATCCTTTCTTTATTTGAGGGGATACTTCTGGATTTTCAAGTATGAGAAGAGTAGGATCCCATTCAACTAGTTCATTCTTTTCTTCGAGGGGTTTGGTTTCTTTCGAATTATAGGTGAAGACTCCAACAAAAACAAGAAGCAACAGGCTTGTTAATGAAAAAATCAAATAAAGCAAACGGCGAATAAGTTTAGAAGCCAATTCCATATTAATCTAAATCTAGGGTTAAATTAATCAGAATTGCTGAACCTTTTGGTTACCTAGGTTACAATTTATTACTTTACGGGTGGTTGTTTTTAATTGATCAACGTTTTTGTACATTTAAACAGAATTTGAATTATTATGAAGCGTATCCTCTTATTGTTTTCTCTCTTCCTCTTTACTAGTGTTGGACTTACCTCATTTGCCTTTGCTCAAGAATGGGAAACCCCAAGAATTAAGGGCTATGGAAAAGTAAAATATATTTCAGAGGCTGCAGAGCAACCCAATCCGGAGGATACCTACCATTTGCTTTTTGATATCACCTCTACAAAAGAAAAAGACGGAGTAAACCAACGCTTATGGGTGATGGCTCGAACTTTAAATATGTTTGCAGTTTCGGGAGTGCCTAATGAAAATATAAAGTTAGTAGGGGCTATTCATGGCGAAGCTACTTTTATCATCTTAACCAATGAAGCATATCAAAATAAATACGGAACCTCAAATCCAAATCTAGACCTCATAAATAAATTAATAGCTGCGGGAACTCAACTATATGTTTGCTCACAAGCAACAGAATCAAGAGGAGTATCACCCGATATGGTTTTACCCTCCATTACTCCGTCATTATCAGCATTAAGTGTACTGTCCAATTATCAAA
>RGZR01000111.1 GCA_010031465.1 Flavobacteriia bacterium | reverse complement strand
AGCCGCTTTAAAGCGGCTTTTTGTGGGGTTGAAATGGATTAAAATCCAAGTTCAGTTTTTACATCTGCAATGAGATCTTTTCCTGAAGCCATAATTACGCTTCCTCCTGGGCTAGAATCTAAAACATAATCAAATCCTTGGACTTGAGCTACTTTTTCAATGGCAGTACGTGCCTTATCGTATAGGGGGCGCATCATTTCAGCAGAACGTTTTTGTAATTCCTGAGCAGCAGTTTCTCTAAAATCTTGAATTCGCTGTTGCATTTCTTGCAATTCTACCTGACGTTGTTGATTGATTAGATCTGTTTGATTTTGAGCATCTCCTTGGTAAGTTTGCGCTTTGGTTTGAAATTCTTTTACAGAATTTTCCATCTCTTTTGCATATTGATCTTCTAATTTTTTGAGTTCATTTTGAGCAGAAATAACTTCTGGCATCTCGCTTATTAATTGTTGCGTATTAATGTGTGCAACCTTTGATTGAGCTGCAAGCGTTAAAGGAGCAATAAAAAACAGAAGGCTTACAATAAGTGTAGATAAGTGTTTCATAAGTGGTGTTGTATTTAGTTTTTTGAGTTGGAGGTATTGGTTTTTAGATCTTCCAATAGCTCTTTTCTATCTTGTATTCGTTGTTCTCTATTTAAACGTTTTATAACTAGGTCGCTAATATCGTAATTTTTTGCGGAATACAACATGGTTATATTTGAAGATCGATCAAAAATAAAATCGTAATTTTTTTCTTCCGCAATTTGTTTTACAATGGCCATTACCTGATCTTGAACGGGTTGTATCAGTTTGGTACGTTGGGTTATCATGTCCCCTCGCGGTCCAAATCGTTTTTCTTGTAAGGCGATTATTTCTGTGGCAAAATCTTGAATTTCGAGCTCTCGATCTTGAATCAATTCAGGAGTTAACAGGATACGCTCAGTGTTGAGTTGATCTTGATATTGTTGAAGTTGAATTTTTTTTAGTTCAATTTCTTTTTTCCAATTTTCAATATTCTTATCTAACAGCTCCCCCGCTTTTTTATATTCCTCTACGTTTTCTAGAATTACATTCATATCAATGTATCCCACACGTGCTCCACGCTGTGCTTGGGTTAACGTTATTGAAAAAACAATCGCGAATAAAACAAATAGGTGCTTTCGGAGTGATCTCATAGTAATCATAACGTTAGGGCTTGTAAATTAGTATATTGATCGCGTCTCTTTGAGCTTAAAAGCGTTGTCCGATAATAAAGTGGGTTTCCCATCCGTTTGGAGTGGTTGAATTGGAGTTGGCACTGTCAAAACCATAACCAAAGTCAATTCCTAACAATCCAAAAGCGGGCATAAAAATTCGCATACCCGCACCAGCAGAACGCTTGGAATTAAAGGGGTCAAAATCTCGAAAACTATCGTATCCCTTTCCTGCTTCAAGAAAGGAAAGCGCATAAATAGAGGCGCTGGGCTTTAATGTTATCGGATATCGTAATTCTAATGAAAATCGGTTGTACAGTACAGAACCGTCTGTGCTGGATAAAGATTGGTTAGGGTATCCGCGTAGTGCAAGGGTTTCCCTACCGTCTAATGCATAACTTACCATTCCATCACCCCCTAAATAAAATCGTTCAAACGGAATGTTGCCACGGTCTGGATTATAGGCTCCTATAAAGCCAAAATCGGCTTGGGTTTTCAGTATAAGTTGATCTACAATTCGAGTATACCACGTTCCATTAAATTTGATTTTATAAAACTCTAGCCACTTGAATTTTTCCTGATCAATTTTATCAACTAAAGGAGCGCCATTCGCGTCCTGAAATTCGGGAAGGCTACCTAAATTAGCATAATCACGTCCTGAAAGTAAAGAATAAGGCGGTGTGAATTTTCCGCTGATATTAAATGTAGATCCCCCCACAGGAAATATGGGATTTATTCGCGTATTGTTTCGGGATAAACTTATGTTATAGGCTAAGTTGTTGGCTTCACCATCTCCAAATGTAAAGAGGCCCGTATAATAGTTGATAAGATTGTAGTATTGGTAGGAAATGGATTGTGACAATTGAAAAAAGTCATCGGGTATTTGCAGTCTTTTCGCTAAGCCTAGGGTAATCCCACTGATTTGGAAAGATTGCGATCGATCGGCTAAGCCCGTAAAAAAGTCATACCGGTATTGTATAGTGTGTTGTAGGGAAGTTGAAAATTGAACGGGTTGTTTTCCACCCATCCACGGCTCCGCAAAATTAAAGCTATAGGTATTGTAAAATTGACTGGCTTGAAGTCGGAGCGCCAATGTTTGTCCGTCACCCATTGGAAGGGGTTTATATGCTTTTCCATTTAAAATATTTCGCATGGAAAAATTATTGAACGACAGCCCTAAGGTTCCTATAAACCCACCTTGGCCATAGCCCCCTTGAAGTTCAATTTGACTCGCACCAGATTCCACCAAATCAAAGCGAACATCAATTGTACCTGAATCCGGGTTCACATTTTCCAACTCAGGATTGATTTGTTCCGCATCAAAAAAGCCCAATTGTCCTAATTCACGTACGGTTCGAATTAATTTGTCTTTACTGTAAAGTTCCCCGGGTTTGGTTCGTAATTCTCGGTAAATTACGTGGTCATTTGTTTTGGAATTACCCTCGATTACAATTTTATTAAAACTGGCAAGTTTGCCTTCTGTAATTCGAATTTCAAAATCTATAGTGTCATTGATGGCACTTACTTCAACCGCATTGATATTGGAAAACAGATACCCGTTATTTTGATATAAGTTGGTAATGTCGTTTCCATCGGGTTTGCTTGTATCAGCAATTCGTTTCTTTAGCAATACACCGTTGTAGGTATCTCCCTCTTGAAGGCCTAAAATTTGCTGGAGAATACCGTCTGGATAAATAGTGTTTCCAATAAAATTAATTTTTCCAAAGTAGTATTTTTTACCTTCTTCAATATTTAAATTAAGATTAATGGTATTTGTTCCATTGTCGTTATACACTAGTGTGTCTCCAATTACCCTTGCATCTCTGTAGCCTTCTTCTTTGTAAAAATCAACAAGACGTTTTAAGTCTTCTTTGTATTCATCTTCAATGAACTTTGATTTTTTCCAAAAGCGAATTGACGTTTTGTGTTTTGTTTTCTTGAATTTAGAACGCAGGGTTTTGTCTTTAAAAATTTCATTCCCATCAAAGTTGATTTGATGAATTTTTACTCGGGGGCCTTTATCCACATTGACAACCATTTTATAGGTATTTGAACCCACAGTATCTTTAATGGTATTTAGAGCCACTTTGGTATTAAGGAAACCTTCTTTTTTATATTTATTTTCAATGTAATTTTTGGTGTTGGTCAAGAAGCTTTCCGACAGCTTTTTACCCGAGGTCAACTCAGTATCTGTTATAATGGTTTCTACGCGTCCTTTTTTTAGTCCGTTTATCTTAACATCTGAAAGGGTGGGTAACTCTTCTATTTCAATTTCTATAGAAATGTCTTGCCCTTCTACTTTGGTAACAAAAAAGTTAATGTCACTAAAAAGCTCAAGCCCCCATAATTTATTTATTACGGCACTAATTTCTTCTCCAGGCACACTTATTTTTTGGCCTTTACGTAAGCCACTATACGAAATTACAGTTTGGGCATTAAATGTTTTTAATCCTGATACGGTAATAGAGTCAAGCACATAACTACGGCCTTTAACAAACCCTCCAGTTTGCGCTGTGGCACTTATTCCTAAAACCAAAAACAGGAGAAGGATAAAAGGCTTTAAAATGAAATTACGATATGAGTTGTTCGCTGGTTTTTCCAAATCGTCTTTCTCTTTTGTTATAGGTTTCCAATGCTTTGTGAAGATCGTCTTTTTTAAAATCAGGCCAAAGGGTTTTAGTGAAATACAATTCTGCATAGGCGATTTGCCATAATAAAAAATTACTTATTCTTTCCTCACCACTGGTGCGGATTAATAAATCTACAGGCGGCAAATTTCGCGTGTAAAGATGCTCATTTATCGTGGACTGGTCAACTTTTTCGGGTGAAATTATGCTATTTTTAACTTTCTCAGCAATGGATTTCATGGCTTGTGTTATTTCTTCTTGTGCACCGTAGTTTAGCGCTAGAGTAAGCACCATGCCTTCGTTGTGTTTTGTTTTGTCTATTACGTAGTTTAACTCCGCTTTCACGGCTTGAGGAAGTGAGGACAAATCACCAATCGCATTTAAGCGTATTTCATTGTCAATCAAACGTTGGAATTCCTTTTTTAAGGAACTTAATAAAAGTTTCATCAAAAGGTTAACTTCATCTAATGGGCGTCGCCAATTTTCCGTTGAAAAAGTAAATAGGGTAAGGTAATTAATTCCTGTTTTTGCACTTTCCTCTACAATTTCACGTACCGACTTTGCTCCTTGTCGGTGTCCTAGGACTCGCTGTTTTCCTTGCTTTTTTGCCCAACGTCCATTTCCATCCATAATGATGGCGACATGTTTCGGTATTTCCTTCATTTATTCTTTACAATAACACGGAAGATCGCCAAAGGTAAATGAAATTGTCAAACCCGTAAAGAGATACCAGTCATTATTCGCTATGTTGCCAAATTTATATTCATTTATATCGGCATATTCATTTTCAGGATTACTGCCATCCAGATTATCGGTAAGTGTGTAGCGGGCACCCATTTCAATTCCAAGGACGAGATAAGGGTTGGGATTGATTTTAAATCCAACGATTAAGGGAATGGCTAATTTTTCTGATTTTCCATAAATCGTATTGGTAGGAGCATCGAACAGTCCGTTTGGAGTAAGATAAAATTGATTGTATCGAAAATACCCTAGCCCATAAAAAATATAAGGAGTAAAGCTGGTTACGGTACTGTGTAAATTGTATTCTTTAAA
>RGZR01000012.1 GCA_010031465.1 Flavobacteriia bacterium | reverse complement strand
CAGGGATTAAGGCTATCCATGCCCTTGCTGGTTAAAAAATATGTACGATTGAAGTGGATTAGATTTGAATACTCAAATTTACTCCAAAATAGAGTGATAAATAAGATGTTTAGGGGATCAAAGATCATTTTTTGGGACCAATTCTGGGAACAAAAAGAAAAAACCCCTCACCGTAGTGAAGGGCTTTGATTATTTGTTAGGCATTATGTAGTATAGCGGTTAGGCTTGCTCCCCCTCTTGGGCTCGAACCAAGGACCCTCTGATTAACAGTCAGATGCTCTAACCAACTGAGCTAAGGAGGACTATTTAGGTGGGCAAATATAATTGTTTTTTAAAAAAAAAGGATTCCGAATCAAATAATTTTTAAAGTCATTTTATTCAAATAAAAAACGGTACAGATCATTTCCATTGGCAAACAGTACGAGCCCCATTAACAAAAAGAACCCAAGCATTTGTGCATATTCTAAAAACTTATCATTGGGTTTGCGTCCGGTCACCATTTCATACAATAAAAACATGACATGACCCCCATCAAGGGCAGGAATGGGGAGTACATTCATAAAGGCCAAAATGATTGAAATCAATGCGGTACTTGCCCAAAAACCTTTCCAATTCCATTCGTCGGGAAACATATTGCCTATGGCACCAAAGCCACCCAATTGCGAGGCTCCTTTTTTGGTAAAAATATATTGGAATTGGGAAATGTAATCGTACAATGTCCAATAGCCATAAGCTATACCTTCTGAAATGCTGGCTTGCAAATCAAGAGTTTCAATAGTAAACGAAAGATTTGGAATCTGAGGATACACTCCTAGTATTCCGTCTTCTAAAGTAGTAACCCTGAGTGTATCACGTTTCCGGTCCCTTTCATAAACTAAGGTTAGGGTTTTAGAAGTATCGGTCATTATTCTTTTAAAATCAGACCAAGTGAGTATGGGCTGCCCTTCAAGGGCAATAATCCTGTCGTTAGCCATTAGTCCTGCCTGATCAGCAGGGGAGTTGGGAGTTATGCTATCCAGTACTGGCGGTAGTGCAGGGGTAAAGGGCAATAGTTCGCCCGATTCAAACATGCGTTGACCAAAGTCTTCCGGAATGGCAATAGAGGCTGTTTCACCACTGGCCCGGCGAACACGAACTGTGGATACATCACGTAAAAACAAGTATTTGTTTAAATCCAATACATTGTCCAGAACTTCACCGTCAATGTCTAACAATTGATCCCCCGAAGAAAATCCAATCTCTTGCGCAACTGCTGAGGGCGAAAAACCATTGGGAAGGGCGTCTGCTGCTAGGGTATTTTTCCCCCAAACAAGCAAAATCATGATGTAGATTAGAAACCCTAAAATTAAATTTACGGTAACTCCACCAAGCATAATAATTAACCGTTGCCAAGCGGGTTTTGATCGAAACTCCCAGGGTTGTGGCGGCTGTTGCATTTGTTCCACATCCATACTTTCGTCAATCATTCCTGCTATTTTAACATAGCCACCCAACGGAAGCCAACCTATGCCGTAAACCGTATCGCCAATTTTCTTTTTAAAGAGGGCAAATTTGACATCAAAAAACAAAAAGAATTTTTCCACTCGGGTTTTGAAAATTCTTGCAGGGATAAAATGACCCAATTCATGGAGAATAATCAAAAGCGATAAACTCATTAATAACTGGATGGCTTTAATTGCAAATGGACTCATAGTATTTTTTTGACTCGGGCAAAAATACTACAATCATAGGCATTATAAAAATCCAAAGCCCTTTTATGTTTCTTTTCACAGTTCTCTTTTTTCTAACCTACTATTTCTCGTTACCTTTGGCCATAATATATTTTGATGAAGGCCTTTTTTATTCAATACAAACTTTTTTTTATTGGCTTCTTGATTCTTTCAGGAATTATATTGGCTCTTTTTTACGATGCCTTACTTCCCCAAAAAAGACTGCCCATTTTCCAACCTGCCATGGTCAATTTTGAATTGGTAGACAGCACCTTACAACACGTTAAAAAATTTCATAAAATCGCCCCCTTTTCCCTAACCAATCAAAATGGATTAACCGTTACCGAACAAGATTACCAAGGGAAAATTTACATTGCCGATTTCTTTTTTACCACATGTCCTACGATTTGCCCCATTATGACAGATCACATGGTGCAACTCCAAGAGGCTTTAAAAAATGACCCCAACGTATTGTTGCTATCCCACAGTGTGACTCCTGAAATTGACTCCGTAGCACAGTTAAAAAAATATGCTCTTGAAAAAGGAGTTTCAGATCAAAAGTGGAACTTGGTAACCGGTGATAAAAAACAGATTTATCAATTGGCAAGAAAATCCTATTTAGCTGTACAAGAGGATGGCAATGGCGGTCCGTTTGATATGATTCACACCGAAAATTTTATCTTGATAGACCCAGAGAAACGCATCCGAGGTTTTTATGACGGTACAGACCCTGAAGACATTAATTTATTATTGGATGACCTGACCATTTTAAAGGCCGAATACCCCTCACTTTAATTATTTTTGCTTCCTTCCTTTCTAACGTGGTTAATTTTTCTACTTTTGTTCTTTAAAATGATTCTAAATAATGATTTCATTAGATCAATTGGAAAAGGGAGTTCAAGCCGTAATTGAACATATGGATACAGATGATTTGCCTTTAAAATTGATTGAAATGGGCTGCTTACCCGGTAATACCGTTCAACTGATTCAAAAAGCCCCTCTTAATGACCCTTTGTATTTGAACATTGACGGGGCTCATTTGGCCATACGCAATGAAATTGCCCAACACATTTTTGTACGTTTAGTAGATTGAAATGAGTAAATCTTTAAATGTAGCGTTGTTAGGAAATCCCAATACAGGAAAGACTTCAGTGTTTAATTCCTTAACGGGGTTAACCCAAAAAGTGGGGAACTATCCTGGAATTACAGTAGAAAAAAAAGAGGGAGTTTGTCGTTTAGACCAAACCACAAAAGCCCATATTCTTGACTTACCAGGTACGTACAGTCTCAACGCTTCCTCAATGGATGAAAGTGTAGTGATTGAATTGCTGTTAAACAAAAACAGTAAAGATTTTCCGGATGTGGCTGTGGTAGTTACAGATGTTGAAAACCTAAAACGTAACCTCCTGCTTTTTACTCAAGTTAAAGATTTAGAGATACCCACTTTGTTGGTTATCAATATGTCGGATCAAATGAATCGTAAAGGAATTTCGATTGATATTGAAAAGTTAGAACAAGAATTAGACACCAAAATTGCCTTGGTAAGTACCCGTGAAAATAAAGGTCTCGACACCCTTAAAAAATACATTCTAAATTACCGTCAACTTTCTGTTGAACCCTCCCTTTCTCTCAATTCGATTGACGAAGAGTACTTCACCAATTTAAAAAAGGTTTTCCCCAATCAGTCATTGTATAAATTGTGGTTGGTGATCACGCAAGACGTTAATTTTGCTAAAATTGATCGGAACCGTGTAGAGCTGGCCAATGGATTCAAAACCCAGTCGGAATCCGAATTAAAACGGTTACAACAAAAAGAAACTGTTCGGCGGTATCAACTCATCAATAAGGTGTTAAAGTTAAGTTTAACCGTTGATCGAAATGCGGCTACCGATTTACGAAGCCAATTGGATCGTGTGTTAATTCATAAATTTTGGGGGTATGCTATTTTCTTCCTCATATTAATGACCATCTTTCAGTTCATTTTTGATTGGAGCAGCATTCCTCAAGACTTTATCGATAGTAGTTTTGTGGCCCTGGCAGAAAGCACAAAAAACAATCTACCCCCAGGATTGTTTACAGATTTAGTATCCGAAGGCGTAATTCCCGGTTTAGGAGGAATTGTAATTTTCATCCCCCAAATTGCGCTACTGTTTTTATTCATTTCAATTCTAGAAGAAACAGGCTATATGAGTCGTGTTGTTTTTTTAATGGATCGTGGCTTACGTCGCTTTGGATTAAGTGGAAAAAGTGTACTTCCCCTTATTTCAGGAACCGCCTGTGCCATTCCCGCCGTTATGGCAACACGTAATATTGAAAACTGGAAAGAACGATTAATTACCATTCTGGTTACTCCGTTTACAACTTGCTCAGCCCGCCTACCAGTGTATGCCATATTAATATCCTTAGTCATTCCTCAGGGCTCCTTTTTAGGGTTGAGTTATCAAGGGCTGACGTTGATGGGGCTATATTTTGTCGGTTTTGCCATGGCATTAGTTGCCGCTTGGATTTTACACCTTACGTTAGACCTAAAGTTTAAAAGTTATTTTGTGGTTGAAATGCCCAACTACAAATGGCCCCTATTTAAAAATGTAGCTTTAACGGTATGGGAAAAAACACGCTCCTTTGTTACCGAAGCCGGAAAAATTATTTTAGCCATTTCCATCTTATTGTGGATTATGGCCTCTTATGGTCCAGGGGAAGAGTTTCAAAAAGCGGAAACCATAATTACCCAAACCTACCCCTTATTAGACGAAGCCCAACGGGACGGAAAAATTAATGCCTACAAGCTGGAACATTCCTATATCGGAAAATTGGGCAAGGCCATTGAACCAGCGATTGCACCTTTAGGGTACGATTGGAAAATTGGAATCGCCTTGATCAGTTCTTTTGCAGCTCGAGAAGTATTTGTGGGCACCCTAGCCACCATTTACAATGTAGAAAGTGACGGTCACGAAACCATAAAAAATAGAATGGCTGCCGAAGTGCGTTCCGATGGAAATCCATTATTTAATTTCGCCTCAGGCATTTCATTAATGTTGTTCTATGCCTTCGCCATGCAGTGCATGAGTACCTTAGCTATAGTGAAAAAAGAGACCAATACATGGCGGTGGCCCATGGTACAGCTTTTTGGCATGACCCTTTTGGCCTATGGCGTCGCCTTTTCAGTATACCAACTTTTAAGCTAATGGATAACATTCAACTTTTTTTGGTCATCACTTGCGGATTGGGTGCGTTGTTTTTTCTTATTCGAAAATGGATTCTTAAACCCAAATCTTCTAAGGGAAATAATTGCGGTACTGATTGTGGGTGTCATTAAAAGTGAATAACGCTTCAACTTAAAGTTTTTACAATCCTGTTAAGATGTTGTAAAATATCCTATCTTAGAACATCAAATTGAAATTTAAACTCACTATGACAAACAGTAATAGACTCTTTTATGGAAGTTGTTTTGCTCTGATTACCACTGCATTTTCTTTTAGTATACGTGCGGGTATTTTACCCGAACTAGCAGAAACATTCAGTCTTAGCGCTCAACAATTAGGATTTATCAATTCAATGTGGTTTTTAGGCTTTCCTATATCGATGATTTTAGGGGGATTGTTTTACCACACTTTAGGCCCAAAGCGTATCATGCAATTTGCATTTGTTACCCATACTTTGGGAATTGTTCTAACCATTTTCTCAGGGGGATACACAGGACTTTTGCTTTCAACACTATTAATAGGTATAGGGAATGGATGTACTGAAGCTGCATGTAATCCGATGATTGCTGATGCCTACGAAGGAAAACAAATGAATACCTTATTGAACCGATTCCACATGTGGTTTCCGGGAGGAATTGTTATCGGAAGTCTTGTATCAAAATTTATGACGGATGCTGCTTTAGGATGGCAAGCTCAAATTTGGATCATTATGATTCCAACACTCATTTATGCTTATCTTTTCTTAGGACAAGAATTTCCAAAGCCCAAAGTTGCGGCAGCGACTTCAGTTTCAGAAAATTTAAAATCAATGGCCTCGCCCATTTACCTTTTTATACTTGCCTGTATGGCACTAACCGCCATATCAGAATTTGGCCCTCAACAATGGACCAGTTTGATTATGGCCAATAGTGGGGCTCAGCCCATGGTTATTTTAGCCTTAATTACCGGTTTAATGGCTGTAGGGCGTTATTTTGGTGGCGAAATAGTTCACAAGCTGGACCAAACAGGAGTGCTTTTAGGCTCAGCTGTTTTAGCCGCAATCGGTATTTTTCTCTTTAGTACCCAAACAGGAAGTATGATTTATGTCGCAGCAATCTTTTTTGCGCTAGGAATCTGTTATTTCTGGCCCAACATGATTGGCTTTGTGGCAGAAAAAATTCCAGCAAGTGGAGCGTTGGGAATGTCTATAGTAGGAGGTATGGGAATGTTTTCAACGTCTATTTTCCAACCCATAATTGGCGGCTGGATTGACAATTCTCGAGAAGCGCAAAGTAGTTTAGGACTTACAGGTGAAGCCCTAGAACTTGCAGCAGGCCAACAAACACTGACCTATATGATCAGTTTCCCCGGTATTTTGATCGTGCTGTTTACCATTCTTTACTTTTGGCAACGCGGAAGTAAAACGGCAACTGCGTAAAAATTGAATTTAAACGATCAATAAAAAGCCACCCTTGGGTGGCTTTTTTCTTAGGCATTCATTAAGGCTTCGATTTCCTCTACTTCAATAGGAATGTTTTTCATCAGATTTAAAGGAGCGCCTTGTTTTTGAATTACCACATCGTCCTCTAGTCGAACCCCAAAACCTTCTTCAGGGATATAAATTCCAGGCTCAACGGTAAAAACCATTTGAGGGGACATAGGCAAATGCAAAAGGCCATAATCGTGAGTATTTAATCCTATATGGTGGGAGGTCCCATGCATAAAATATTTTTTGTAGGCGGGTTGCTCAGGGGTTTCTTGTTGTATGTCGGATTTGTCCAACAACCCTAAATTCAGAAGTTCGGAAGTCATTATTTTTCCTACTTCTACATGATACTCTTTCCAAATTGTTCCGGGGACAAGCATTTTCGTTGCTTCGTTTTTAACCTTTAAAACGGCATTATACACCTCTTTTTGACGTTCTGTAAACCGACCAGAAACCGGAACAGTCCGGGTTAAATCACTCGAATAATTTCCGTATTCAGCAGCAACATCTAATAAAAGTAAATCTCCCGATTGGCATTGCTGATTGTTTTGGGTGTAATGCAAAATATTTGCATTCTTTCCTGACGCAATGATCGGGGTGTAGGCAAATCCCTTAGAACGGTTACAAATAAATTCATGAACCAATTCTGCTTCAATTTCATATTCCCATACTCCGGGTTGTATAAATGAAAGTACCCGTCGAAATCCTTTTTCGGTAATGTCACACGCCTGTTGAATTTGCTGAATTTCTTCGGGGTCTTTTACCGCACGTAATTGCTGAAGAATGGGGTTGCTTTTGCTCGTTTTATGGGCGGGATAGGTAGCAATACACCAGTTGATAAAACGATCTTCACGGGTTTGTGTTTCTACCGCTTGTCGATAATGTTCGTTGGTGTTAAAATAAAACGTATCACATTGGGTGCTCAATTCTTGAAATATCCGTTTAAAATCATCAACCCAATACACCGTTTCAATTCCGCTTAAGGCTGTGGCTTGTGCCTTGGTAAGTTTGGCCCCTTCCCAAACGGCAATATGTTCATTTGTTTCTCTGATGAAAAGAATTTCTCTGTGCTTAGTTTCATAGGCATCAGGGAACAAAACCAAAAGGGTTTCTTCTTGATCAATGCCGCTGAGGTAAAACAAATCACGGTGCTGTTCAAAAGGCAAGGTGCTGTCTGCACTTATGGGATAAATATCATTTGAATTAAAAATAGCCACACTGTTGGGACCTATTGCTTCGCAAAATCGTTTGCGATTTGAAGAGTAAAACTTTGATGAAAGAGGGTGGTATCGCATCGTACTTTTTTAACGAAGATAATGTTTTTACGACATTTTCATCCTTCAATAAAGCCCCCACATTGTTTAACTATTTTGGCTAAAAAGAGACGAAAATATCAAATACATTAAACAAGATGCCCAGTAAGTTGAATCGATGTTAATTTTTCTGAAAAAAGGCCTAAACCAGTTTGTCACTCATTGTATATGCCTTAATTTTGCTGTGCAAATTGAGTTTTATGAGTGTTTTCACTTCTTCTATCGGTCGAAAGATTGCCATGGCGCTTTCTGGACTTTTCCTGATCCTATTTTTAACACAGCATTTCGCTATCAATATTACTTCGGTTTTTAGTGAAGCGCTTTTTAATCAACTTTCCCATTTTATGGGAAACAATCCCATTGTACAATTTGTATTTCAACCCCTTTTGATTTTTGGAGTTCTCTTTCATTTTATCATGGGTTTTGTATTGGAATTGAAAAACAGAGGGGCTCGTCAAAAAGCGTACAGTCAATTTAAAGGGTCTGCAAATGCCTCTTGGCCTTCGCGAAATATGATTATATCTGGACTGGTAGTTTTGTCATTTTTAGCCTTACACTTTTATGACTTTTGGATTCCAGAAATGAACTACAAATATGTTGAAGTCTTGCCGCTGAATGAAACCCGTTATTTTGAAGAAATGGTGCATAAGTTTGAAAGTCCCGTTCGTGTGGGGCTTTATGTATTGTCCTTTTTCTTTCTCGCCTTACACTTACACCACGGATTTTCATCTTCGTTTCAATCTATGGGGGCAAATAATAAATACACCCAAGCGATAAAACCCTTAACCACAGCTTTTGCTGTTCTCATTCCCTTAGGTTTTGTTTTTATCGCCATTTACCATCACCTAACTGCATTCTAATATGGCTACACTCGATTCGAAAATACCTAAAGGACCGCTTGCCGAAAAGTGGACACAACACAAAAGTAACATCAACTTAGTAAGTCCGGCCAACAAAAGATTGATAGATATTATTGTGGTTGGAACCGGTTTAGCGGGTGCTTCCGCTTCTGCTACTTTAGCAGAATTGGGGTATAATGTAAAAAGCTTTTGTTTTCAAGATTCACCCAGAAGAGCGCATTCTATTGCCGCTCAAGGAGGAATTAATGCAGCTAAAAATTACCAAGGTGACGGAGACTCTACCCACCGCCTTTTTTACGATACGATTAAGGGAGGGGATTACCGCTCTCGTGAAGCGAATGTATATCGCTTAGCTGAAGTATCAACCAATATTATTGATCAATGTGTGGCTCAAGGGGTTCCCTTTGCCCGTGATTATGGAGGGCTATTAGATAATCGCTCTTTTGGAGGAGTATTGGTCTCGCGAACCTTTTATGCCAAAGGACAAACGGGACAACAACTTTTGCTCGGTGCCTACTCGGCAATGAACCGACAAATTGGTCGTGGAAAAATTAAAATGTACAACCGTCATGAAATGATGGATTTGGTGGTCATCGATGGAAAAGCGAGAGGGATTATCGCTCGTAATCTCGTTACCGGTGAAATAGAACGCCATGCGGCTCATGCCGTAGTTATTGCTTCTGGAGGATATGGGAATGTATTTTTCTTATCTACCAACGCCATGGGGAGTAATGTATCAGCAGCATGGAAAATTCACAAAAAAGGAGCCCATTTTGCAAATCCTTGTTTTACACAAATTCACCCTACCTGTATTCCTGTATCAGGAGAACATCAGTCAAAATTGACCTTGATGTCAGAATCTCTCCGAAATGATGGACGAATTTGGGTGCCTAAAAAAATTGAAGATGTTAAGGCCATCCGAGAAGGAAAATTAAAACCCACACAAATTGCGGAAGAAGATCGTGATTATTACCTCGAGCGTCGCTATCCTGCATTTGGAAATTTAGTTCCTCGTGATGTGGCATCACGTGCTGCAAAAGAACGCTGTGATGCTGGCTATGGAGTGAATGCAACTGGTGAAGCGGTATATCTTGACTTTAGTTCTGCCATCATACGCTATGGTAAAGAACAGGCTCATGTTAAAGGTATGGATGAAAATGATGCTGCTCTAGTTAAAAAGTTAGGACAAGAAGTGGTTCGATCAAAGTATGGGAATTTATTCCAGATGTACGAAAAGATTGTTGATCAAAACCCTTACGAAACCCCAATGATGATTTATCCTGCCGTACACTACACTATGGGTGGCGTATGGGTAGACTATAACTTGATGACAAGTATTCCGGGCTGCTATGCAATTGGAGAAGCTAATTTTTCGGATCATGGCGCAAATCGTTTAGGAGCGTCGGCGCTGATGCAAGGGTTGGCTGACGGCTATTTTGTGCTGCCCTATACCATTGGAGATTATTTAGCCGATGACATCCGAACAGGTCGTATTGATACGGAACATCCTGAATTTGAAAAAGCCGAAGCGGGTGTTAAGGCACAGCTAGAGGCATTTATCAATGCCAAAGGAAAGCAACCGGTTGATTATTACCACCGCCAACTAGGTAAAATCATGTGGAATCAATGCGGTATGTCTCGAAATGAAAAAGGCTTAAAACAAGCCATTAAAGACATTCACGACTTACGTGAAGATTTCTACAAAAATGTAAACGTACCTGGAGGAACAAATGAATTTAATGAAGAACTTGCTAAGGCAGGTCGGGTAGCTGACTTCTTAGAATTGGGTGAGCTTTTCGCTAAAGATGCCCTAGAGCGAACCGAATCCTGTGGGGGTCATTTTAGAGAAGAATCACAAACCCCAGAAGGTGAGGCATTGCGTGACGATAAGAACTTTACCTATGTTGCGGCGTGGGAATACAAAGGGGATCCGTCAAAAGCCCAACTGCACAAGGAAGTATTGAAGTATGAAGAAATTGAGATCAAAACAAGATCTTATAAGTAATTGATATTGAGTTAAAAACAACACTATGAAACTCACATTAAAAGTTTGGCGCCAAGCTAATAGAACAGCAAAAGGAAAGATGGAAACCTATCAAATAGATGAGGTATCTCCTGATATGTCCTTTTTGGAAATGATGGACATGCTTAATCAGCAGTTGATGAGTCAAGGAATTGAACCCGTAGCTTTTGATCACGACTGTAGAGAAGGAATCTGTGGAATGTGTTCTATGTTTATTAATGGAGAAGCCCACGGACCTGACCGATTGGTGACAACCTGTCAATTGCACATGCGTAAATTTAAAGACGGCGATACCATTACCATAGAGCCCTTTAGAGCTAATGCCTTTCCTGTTATTCGCGATTTGGTTGTTGACCGCACAGCCTTTGATCGGATTCAACATGCGGGTGGGTTTATTAGTGTGAATACTTCAGGAAACACTCAAGATGCCAATGCTATTCCAATTAATAAAACCGATGCTGATCACGCTTTTGATGCTGCAACTTGTATTGGTTGTGGTGCCTGTGTTGCAACTTGTAAAAATGCTTCTGCCATGTTATTTGTTTCGGCAAAAGTCTCACAATATGCGTTACTCCCTCAAGGAAAAGTAGAGGCTACAGAACGGGTAGTAAACATGGTCAAACAAATGGATGAAGAAGGGTTCGGAAATTGTACCAATACGGGGGCTTGTGAGGTAGAATGCCCGAAAGGCATTTCACTTGAAAATATCGCTCGAATGAATCGAGAATACCTCTCCGCCAGTTTAAAGGGATAATTGTCTTTTTTAGATTCTTTGCGAAAAAGATTAAAATTGCCTCCAATCCAATTGGTTGTAATCTGCAATCGCCTGACGGCATCCTAATTTCAAAAGCGTTTTTTCATCAAACATTGTTGTTACCCCAATAACCTCCATGCCAGCTGCTCGCGCCGCAGTGACTCCAGATCGAGTGTCTTCAAAAACAACACAATCTTTTGGTGCCACTCCTAACTTTTCTGCAGCCGTTAAAAAGATTTCAGGATGGGGTTTTCCGTGGGTGATTTCATGACCTCCCGTAGTGGAGTGAAAAAAAGACGCCATGGCAAGCCTTTCAAAAATTAAATCAATATTGTGTTGATCGCCCATAGTGGCTAAGCCTATGGGAGTATTCTTGGCAAATAAATAGTGAATGAAGGAAAGTGCTCCAGAAATTGCAGTAATATGTGGGCGGTACATATCACGGTACAATTCTTCCTTTTTACTACCGATACGTTGTAATTCTAGCGGATCAGTAACATCTGGTAATAAACGCCCCATAATTTCAACCAAAGAGCCTTTGTGGTATTTTTGATCAAAAGTATCATAGGCTAGGGTAAGATTTAACTCTTGAAATAAAGCGATCCAGGATTGTTTATGGTAGTCCATGTTGTCTATCAAGGTACCATCCATATCAAAAATAACGGCCTTAGGATAGGGCATTGGGTTCTATTTTAATACTTTTATTAGCGTGATTCAATACAAGAAAACGAAAAACAAAACTAAATAAAGATAATTAAATTGGAAGGGATCAAATCAAAACTTCACTGTACTCTTTTACAAGTCCCCCTTGAATGGGAAGCTCCAGAAAAAAACAGGGTACTGCTTGAGAACTATTTGCAATCAGTGGGTGTCACAGACCTTATCCTTCTACCCGAAATGTTTACTTCAGGATTTACGATGCACCCTGAAAGAGTAGCTGAACCAATGAAGGGCTATACCCTAAATTGGATGCAACAGTGGGCTCAGAAAAAAGGGGCTCTTGTTGGAGGAAGCCTAGTAATTGAAGAGCAGGGCCAATATTTCAATCGTTTTGTTATGGTAGGCTCTCAGGGTTGTGTTTCCTATTACGATAAACGCCATACTTTCACCCTAGCGGGTGAGGATAAAGCGTATACCACCGGAACAAACACTGGTCTGTTTGAGTATAACGGGTGGAAAATTTGTATGCGTATTTGTTATGATTTGCGATTCCCGGTATGGTCGCGAAATACAAGCGATTACGACCTCCTTATTTATGTAGCCAATTGGCCAAAGCCGAGGATTTTGGCTTGGGATACCCTATTACAGGCACGTGCAATAGAAAACATGAGCTATGTAGTGGGAGTAAACAGGGTCGGAACTGATGAGAAAGGACACGAGTATCCGGGAAATTCCGCTGCCTATGACGCCTTAGGGCATTGTTGCTCGGAGGGAGATTCAACAGCCCAGGGTGTACATTCGGCTACTCTGGATTATCAGGAACTTCAAGCACATCGGAAGAAGTTGCGCTTTCTGGAAGATCGGGATAATTTTGACTTGTATTAAAGGTTTCATTCATGTCCCAATTCGCACGTAAGTCAATTTCTTTCCAGTAATAAATTACATTTTCAGGTTGAATTTTTTTCAAATAATTTCCAGTATCCCATTTTTCGTTCTTGTTGGGATCTTCAATTAAACGTACGGTATATTTTCCGGCGTCAAGCAATTCAAAAGGGTAGTAGTTTCCTTCAAGGGGGCGGTCGTATCGACGAATAATTTTATCCCGTTCTAATAATTCAATAATATAAGGATACGGAGATTCATGTTGTATGCGCAAATAAATATTACCGTAGTCTTCAATTTTTTTGGTTGAAGTTTTAAACTCAAGGGTATCATGGGTTTGTCCCCAAAAATCTTGAAGGGCATTGGGTAAAAGGGTAATGGTATAACGATCATTTGGAATGGTTTCAAAATCAACTGTAATTCGATCGTAGTTTTCTTGAATATATAAACGAGCTGGAATTTGTAAGGTATCTACATTGGTTACAATTAATTTTTCGTCATCAACTTGAGTAATGGGTAGATTACTTTGAATTTCAAATTTATTTTTAAGCCCTAAAGATCCCGGCGTAAATTTTTTAATTACTAATGAGTCTTTAATGGGATTTTTAAAATAAACCGTAGTGGTATGTAAACTGTCTTGAATAGGGTATTCAAATTTTAATGAATCGAGCGTTGCCCCCCTAAACCAATAATTCAAGGTATCGGTTTCTCGACTTTGTGTAATAAGCGTTTCAAAGTCTTCGGGCACTTCACTTATCAATTTAAAAGTTTCATCTGAGCGGTCGCCATAATACCCCATAACGATATGGTGATCATTAACAAAATAAGGTTTGTCCCAGAAGAAATTGGTTTTTTCTTTAAAAATACGGAAGTCGATTATTGAATCTTCAGGTAAGGTGATTTGACGCTCATAAAATCCAATTTTATCCATACTCTGATCAAAAAAATAATTTCCTGTTTTGTCTTCTAGGGCTATAAGTTCATAGGTACCTGCACGTAAGTTTTGAAATCGATACCGTGTAGTGTCTAATGTACTGGTCACATAAAGCGGCTTTCGAGTATAAACAACAGAATCAGAATAGGTACTGTCAACCGGATACAATTGAAGGGAAATAAAACGTTCAGTCTCTTTTTCAAAAGCATCTGTTATATTTCCTTTGAGATATAGAGAATCAATAGTTGCCCCAGTAGATAAGGTATAAGTAAGGTAAGGACTAGGGTTGGATTCATTAAAATCAACAATACCCTCACCAAAATTAAAAGTATATGTGGTGTTCTCTAGTAAGGTGTCCAACAGTTTAACGGTTACTTTTTTTGAGGCTCCAGTAACGGGATACACTTTGAATTGCTCTGAATTTAAAGGGGGCGAAATGATTAGTTGTTTACTGATGTCTTTCAAGGTAACATACTCATCAAAAGTGAGTACAATCTGATCCTTGTCAAAAAAAGTTGTGTTCAGTTTAGGAGAAGCATTAATTAAAACGGCAGGCAAACTGTCTCTAGGCCCTCCGGTTGGTGAGGCCCTTTTGGCACAACCCACCCCCAATAGGAGTAAAATTCCCAAAATAAGAACGGAATGTAGGGCTGTTTTTTTCACTGCGTCAAGATTCCCCACAAAATAACGTAATATTCTACTTACAACCTATACCCTAAAGCAGCAACACTCAATTTTATTGTATTCTCTTTAAAAAGAGCTTGTGCACATGATACAAGAGTAGCCCCTGTTGTAATTACATCATCTACAAGAAGAAAATGTCCTTTTTGATTTTGAAAATCTGGAGCACAACAAAAGGCATTTTGCATGGATTCCCACCTTTCAACTTTTCCAGCCTTAGTTTGAGATAAGGTGTTTTTATTCGCACCAGAGCCTTTGGGTAAACCTTTTTATTGAGCACTGAACTGATTTCAAAGGCAATGAGTTCACTCTGATTGTACCCCCGTTGTCTTCTCTTTTTAGGGTGTAGGGGAACGACTAAAATCCCTGTCAAATCCATAAATAATGGACTTTCTTTAAGTGATAGCGCTAACCAGTGGCTTAAATACGCTCCGCTTTTTTTTACGCCTTTATATTTCAATAAATGAATCATATGGGTAAAAGCCCCTCCTTTTTGAAAATAAAACAAGGCCGTTGCTGCGTAAATAGGAATAAATTCCCTGAGTTTTACTGCCAATGGATTATTTGCATCAAGATTAAAATTTGTTGGCGACAGTTGCAGTTGACACCCAATACAAAGCCCTTTTTCATAAGGCGTTAAAAAAGAGACGCATCCCAAACAGGTTCGGGGAAAAAATAAATCGACGAGGGATTGAAAAACAAGGGAATAATTAAATTTCATAGAATCTGAAATGGGGACCCTTAAAAATAACAAAAAGGATTATTTTTGCGCCATGACACAGCAATCCGAACAATTTAAAAAAGTCATATCCCATGCTAAAGAGTATGGCTTTGTTTTTCCTTCAAGTGAAATTTATGATGGGCTTAGTGCCGTTTATGATTACGGTCAAAATGGAGCAGCGTTAAAAGCCAATATTCGAGAATATTGGTGGAAAGCAATGGTACAATTGAATGACAATATCGTAGGAATAGATGCTGCAATTTTCATGCATCCTACCACATGGAAAGCGTCAGGGCATGTGGATGCTTTTAACGACCCCTTGATTGATAATAAAGTGTCAAAGAAAAGGTATCGTGCGGATGTGTTGGTCGAAGATTACGTTGCGAAAATTGAGGCTAAAATTGAAAAGGAAATTGAAAAAGCACAAAAACGATTTGGCACCGCTTTTGACAAAGCACAATTTGTAGTAACAAACCCAAGAGTGATGGAATACCAAGCCAAAGCGGAAGCCATTTTAAAACGATTGGGTAAATCACTTGAGAATGAGGATTTAGCAGACGTAAAAGCCTTAATTGAAGAATTGGAAATAAGCTGTCCTGAATCCGGTTCCAGAGATTGGACTGAGGTAAAACAGTTTAATCTGATGTTTGGAACCAAGCTAGGAGCCTCGGCAGATTCTGCGATGGATTTGTACTTACGTCCAGAAACGGCTCAGGGTATTTTTGTCAATTTTCTTAATGTACAAAAAACAGGGCGCATGAAATTGCCTTTCGGTATTGCTCAAATGGGTAAAGCGTTCCGTAATGAAATTGTTGCCCGCCAGTTTATTTTCCGTATGCGAGAATTTGAGCAAATGGAAATGCAATTTTTCATCCCTCCCGGAACACAAAAAGAATGGTATGAGCAGTGGAAAAATACACGCTTAAAATGGCATTTGGCTTTGGGTATGGGAGAAGAGAACTATCGTTTTCATGACCATGATAAATTAGCGCATTACGCCGATGCAGCCGCTGATATTGAATTTCGATTCCCCTTTGGATTTAAGGAACTAGAAGGAATCCATTCAAGAACCGATTTTGATCTAAGCAATCATGAAAAATACTCAGGTAAGAAATTACAATATTTCGATCCTGAACAAAACAAAAATTACGTTCCCTATGTGGTGGAAACGTCAATAGGACTGGACCGTATGTTTTTAGCCGTACTTTCAAATGCTTTAAAGGAAGAAACCCTAGAAGACGGATCTACACGCACCCTTTTGCAATTACCTCCAGCTCTTGCGCCAACTAAAGTTGCTGTTTTGCCTTTGGTAAAGAAAGATGGACTCCCCGAAATGGCAAAGACCATAGTAGAGGAATTAAAATGGAATTTTGCCACTTCTTATGATGAAAAAGATGCCGTTGGGAGACGCTACCGAAGACAAGACGCCTTAGGCACCCCCTTTTGTATCACAGTAGATCATCAAAGTTTAGAAGATCAAACAGTAACCCTGCGAAATCGGGACACCATGCTTCAAGAACGAGTAGCTGTGACGGAATTAAAAACCATAGTTGAAAATACGGTTTCTATTTCGACTTTACTTAAAAAACTGTAGTTAAATCCTATCGGTTATACACACTCTTACAAAAGATGAGTGGCTAAATTGCACTTGCTTAAAAGGAGTATGAAGAAACAGGAACACTACTTTTTTCCTCACTCAAGGGGAAGATAAATTTTACCAACCCCAAGTATTTTTTATCTTCGTAAAAAAACCGTTGAAAATACTTTCTTATAACGTAAATGGCATTAGAGCTGCTCTGAACAAAGGGTTTGCAACCTGGCTAAAAGCCACACAAGCAGATGTCATTTGCCTTCAAGAAACCAAAGCACTAGAAGAGCAAGTAGACACTCAATTTTTATCCGAATTAGGGTACCATCATTATTGGTTTTCAGCCCAAAAAAAGGGTTATAGCGGTGTAGCCATTTTCACAAAACACAAGCCTCAGCATGTAGCTTACGGAAGTGGTATTGACCACATGGACTATGAAGGCCGAATATTGCGTGTTGACTTTGAAGCCTTTTCTGTAATGAGTTTATACCTGCCTTCGGGAACCAATCCTGATCGGTTGTCCTATAAATTTAAATTTATGGATGAATTTCGAGAATACGTTGATCAGTTAAAACAAGAACATCCGAATATTATTATCTGTGGCGATTACAACATTTGTCATCAAGCCATTGACATTCACGATCCTATTCGCAATAAAACCGTATCTGGATTTTTACCTGAAGAACGTGCCTGGTTAGATCAATTTTTAAAATCGGGATTTATTGATTCCTTTCGGCATTTAAACCCAGAACCTCATCACTACAGTTGGTGGAGTTACCGTGCTAATGCACGCAATAATAATAAAGGATGGAGAATTGATTATGCTTTAGTGAGCGAACCGTTACAATCCTCAATTCACAAGTCGTACTTACTTCCTCAAGCAAAACACTCTGACCACTGCCCAGTGGGAATTGAATTAACATTATTTGGATGAAACACACACTCTTTTTACCCCCTCTCTTTTTTGTATTGCTCTTCTCTAATTGCGTAACCACAAAAGTGTTTAATGATCTTGAGGCCCGATATGCGGTGGTTAAAAGAGAGCGAAATGTTTTTGAAAAATCGAGAGATTCACTTCATAAAATTGCAGATCAAACACGGAAAGACCAAAGCATTACCCTCACGCAACTGGCGCGATCTCGTGATAGTGTAACTCAAAACCTAGCAAAAATCAAAACCCTTCAGCAAGAATTTGATTTACTAAAACAAAACAGTGAGTCAATTATTCAAGATCGAATAGAAGAAAACAATCGACTTTTACGGGAAATCGCTATTAAAAAAACTGAATTGGATCAACGTACCGACCGTGTTACTCAATTGGAACAAAGTATAGAAGAACAAAAAAAGGCAGTAACAGCGTTAAAAGAAAAATTAAAAACAGCACTATTAAATTTTGACGGAAAAGGTTTAACCGTAGAACAACGCAATGGTAAAGTATATGTTTCTATGGAGAGTAAATTGTTATTTCAATCCGGAAGCTGGAATGTGGAAACCCAAGGAAAACTTGCTCTAGGTGAATTGGCCCATGTTTTGGCGGATAATCCAGATATCAGCGTTTTGATAGAAGGTCATACAGATAACGTCCCCTTAACCCCAGTAGGAGCCATTACTAGCAATTGGGATTTATCGACCAAACGAGCCACAGCTGTGGTTTCAATATTACTGGAAAACACTAAAGTTTTACCTCAAAATATTACTGCTGCTGGACGAAGTGAATATTTGCCCATCGCTTCAAATCAAGACGCAGAAGGGCGTGCCGCTAACCGAAGAATAGAAGTAATTTTAAGCCCCTCTCTGGAAGAAATTACTGCACTTTTACAAACCAAAAACGAATAAATGGAATACAATACACTCCCCGGAACCTCAATACAAGTAAGTAAAATTTGTCTCGGAACCATGACTTGGGGTAGACAAAATAACGAACAAGAGGGACATGACCAGATGGATTATGCAGTGGAAAACGGAATTAATTTTTTTGATACTGCAGAATTGTACCCTGTACCCCCTCGTAAAGAGGAACAAGGAGAAACCGAACGAATTATAGGGACATGGTTTAAAAAAACAGGAAAACGTAAAGACATTATTCTGGCTAGTAAAATAGCAGGTCCTGCCGCGTTTACACAACACATCCGTACCGATAAAAATTATTCTAAAAAAACAATTGATGCTGCAATAGAAGGGAATTTAAAACGTATGCAAACGGATTATATTGACATTTATCAACTTCACTGGCCTGAGCGACCAACCAATTTTTTTGGTAAAAGAGGATATACTTACACCCGTGGTGATCAATGGGAAGACAATGTGGCCGAAGTTTTAGATGCCTTATCTGAACATGTGAAAAAAGGAACGATTCGTTACATTGGTTTATCAAACGAAACCCCCTGGGGAATGATGCGTTTTCTTAAAGAAGGGGTACAAGAGCGTCCGAGAATTCGAACCATTCAAAACCCATACTCTCTTTTAAACCGAACTTTTGAAACGGGAAACGCAGAGGTTTGTCATCGAGAAAATGTGGGGTTATTGGCCTATTCCCCCCTCGCTTTTGGCGTATTGTCAGGCAAGTATAGGGGAGGAAAATCACCTGAAAATGCTCGCTTAACATTATTTCCCCATTACGATCGTTACAGCACCACAAATTGTACAAATGCAGTAGAGGAGTATCAAGAAATTGCCAATGAAGCCGGAATTTCACTCACCCAATTGGCCTTAGCTTTTGTTAACGACCGGCCTTTTATGACAAGTAATATTATAGGAGCCACCACTCTAGAACAACTTAAAGAAAATATTGGAAGCGCGGCCATAACGCTATCTGAGGATACGCTAGAGGCCATTAATAAAGTGCATGAGCAAATTCCTAACCCTTCTACCTGAGCTCCATTACTCAGGTATTGCAGCGATAAGTTTTTTGGTATACGCTTTTTTCGGATGCCGATAAAGTGCATCCGCTTCTTGAATTTCCACGAGTCGACCCTGTTCCATAACCATAATGCGGTCGGCCATATATTTAACTACGGCGAGGTCATGCGAAATAAAAAGATAACTTAACTTAAATTGACGCTGTCCTCCCGATAATTCATGAGGGTAGCGATGATAAAAAGGAGTATCTAAACCTACTTGATCAAGCAGTTGATAACATTGTAAAGAATGTTCTTTTTTGGATACTGTAGGCCGGTGAACGTAAAGTACTTCTTCAATGGCAGCTCCTACAGTTTTCAAGGGATGTAAAGCAGAATAGGGATCTTGAAAAATAAATTGAATGTCTTTTCTAAGTCTTACTAAAGACTCTTGATTTTTAGGGTCTATGGTTTGCCCTTTATATAGGAGTGTACCTTGGGTGGGGGGGTCTAAAAACACCATAGATTTTGCCAAACTCGACTTGCCGCAACCCGATTCACCAACAAGACCTAGTACTTCACCTGGATATAAACTGAAATCAATTTTGTCAACGGCCCGAAAGGATTCGTTGGCTTTTCCCCAATGTTTTTTAATATACGTTTTTTCAAACCCCTTGATTTCTAATAAGGGAGGTTGTTGGTATAAAAGGGTGTGATATGTTGCTCTTTGGAGAGCGGAAATTAGGGGTTGATGGATCGTTTTTTTTTCAAAATCTGCCAAAGTCAAAAGTCTTTTGGGGCGTGTATTGGCATCGGGACGAGCGGCTATCAAACCCGCCGTATAGGGATGCTTGGGCTTTTTGAAAAGGGTTGAGGCCAATCCTGATTCTACCACTTTTCCTTGATGCATAACGTATACACGATTTGCAAGATTTTTGACCAATGCCAAATCATGCGAAATGAACAATACGCTCATTTTATACTTTTGTTGAAGCCTTCTAAGAAGGTGTAAAATCTCTTTTTGTACAGTAACATCTAGAGCTGTTGTGGGTTCATCAGCAATTAAAAGTTTAGGGTTACACAATAAGGCCATGGCAATCATCACACGTTGTTTTTGCCCTCCACTGAGTTGATGCGGATAGGATTTTAAAATTCGATCCGTGTCCTGTAATTGCACCTCATGCAAGAGTGTATTAATTTTCTCTAGCTGGGCTTTTCTTGAGAGCGAACTGTGTTTTTGAAGTACTTCTATGAGTTGTTTTCCACAACGAAGGGTGGGGTTTAAACAGGATTGTGGCTCCTGAAATACCATGCCAATTTCTTTACCACGTATAGTTTCCCATTCTTTCGGACTAAGGGCGAGTATATTTTTTTGGTCAAAGGTTAACTTTTCTGCTGTAATTTTTGACTGTAGAGGCTGAAGTCCTAAAAGGGTTAAGGCGGTAATTGATTTTCCACTCCCTGATTCTCCAACAAGGGCAACAATTTCTTCTTTGTCAACGCAAATAGATACCTGTTTTAAAATAGACGCATCGCCTAGGGTAAGCGATGCGTTTCTAATTTCTATAAGCGATGCCTCAGTAGCAGGCATAACAGAAGGTTATAAGTTTTGTTTGTTTAATTCTTCAACAGCATGATGAACTGCGCGTGCGGTCAAAGCCATATAGGTTAACGATGGGTTTTGATTGGCAGACGAAGTCATACATGCACCATCTGTAACGAAAACATTTTTAACACTGTGAACTTGATTGAACTTATTCAGCACTGAAGTTTTTGGATCTCGTCCCATACGAGCGGTTCCCATTTCATGAATACCCTTTCCTATGGGGGCATTAGAGTCATAAATTGAAACATCTTTACAGCCTGCGGCTTCTAGCATTTCTGCAGCCTGTACTTTCCAATCTTCTTTCATTTTCTTTTCATTTTCTTTAAACTCTGCATCAAATACTATGGTGGGTAGTCCGTATTTGTCAAGTTGCTCATAGTTTAAGTACATACGGTTTTCATGGTAAGGTAAAACTTCACCAAATCCACCCATTCCAATGTTCCAACCTCCAGCATTAAGAATCTCTGATTTATAGGCTTTTCCATACCCTAATTCAGAAACTGCTTCTGACCAATCACTCCGACTAGCGCCTCCTTGGTAACCATAACCACGAAGAAAATCAACCCCTTTATCTTTTCCATTTAAGTTTCTAAATCGAGGGATATAGAATCCGTTAGGGCGTCGTCCTGTAAAGTACTTATCTTTAAATCCATCGTATTTTCCTGAAGCACCACTTCCTAATTGGTGATCCATAATATTATGACCTAATTCACCACTGTCATTTCCCATTCCATTGGGAAAACGATTGGATTTGGATTGCATTAATATTGAGGTAGACCCCATTGAGGAAGCGCACAAGAATACAATTTTGGATTTAAATTCGATTGATTCTTTAGTATGTGCATCGATAACACGCACACCTGTAGCTTTTTGAGTTTTCTCATCATAGAGCACTTCTGCCACGATGGAATCAGGACGTAGGGTTAAATTGCCGGTAGCCTCTGCTGCGGGAAGGGTTGATGAATTTGAACTAAAATAGGCTCCAAAAGGACAACCGCGATCACAACGGTTACGGAATTGACAAGCATAACGTCCGGCCCCTTCTTTAGTGCCTTCTGTGATATGCGCAACTCGACCAATCGTTAACAAACGATCACTATATTCACTCGCTAGTGTGTCACGCAAATGACTCTCTAAACAATTGAGCTCCATAGGAGGTAAAAAATGACTATCAGGAAGGTGAGGTAAATTCAATGCTTCACCACTCACTCCTATAAATTTTTCAACGTGATCATACCAAGGGGCAATATCATTATACCGAATTGGCCAATCAACCCCTATACCTTCTTTGGCATTGGCTTCAAAGTCTAAATCACTCCAACGGTAAGTTTGTCGTCCCCAAATTAGTGAACGGCCCCCCACTTGAGTCCCTCGAATCCAATCAAAGGGTTTGTCTTCTAAATAATTGTAATCAGAATCTTTATTGTAAAAATGACGTTTGGTTTCATTAACTCCCCAACGGCGTTGTTTGTCATAATCTTTGGTTAATATTGCTTCAGGGGTTGCTCCACCGTTTTCCATGTCCCAAGGGTCAAGGTTCATGGTAGGATAATCTTCTATGTGCTTGACCATTCTTCCGCGTTCTAATACAAGGGTTTTAAGTCCTTTTTCACAGAGCTCTTTTGCAGCCCATCCTCCACTGATTCCTGATCCTACAACAATAGCATCATATTGGTTTTCTTCTAAGTTTAAATAGTTCATTTGCTATCGCGATTAAATTTTTTTTAAGATACTCATTTTTTTAGTTGACTAAAAGAAATTTCATTTTCATCCAAAAGGGATTCGATGCGTAAACGCAAAAAGAGTTGAGCTACAGTAACCACATCGCGTTCACAATAGGCCACAATACGTTCCAAATCATTTTCTTTATAGTAAACATCTGCCACCTGACTTCCATCAATATCCTCTTTAGGAGACGGAATTTGTAACACATGAGCCATAAGTTTTAACGAGGTGTAATGTTTAAAATCACCAAAACGCCATAAATGCATCGTGTCTATATGCGGTACTTCCCACGGTTTTTTATCAAACAGCAATAGCATTTTAGGTAGTTGAATTTGATGGATCAACATGCGCCGGGTAATAAATGGAAAATCAAATTCCTTAGCATTGTGCCCACACATGCGGTGCCTTGCAGTATTAAAAAAGGTGTCCAATAATGCTTTAAATTCCAGTAATAATCCTTTTTCTTCTCCGTAAAAACTGCGTAATCGAAAGTCACGCGGTGCGGATGAAGAAGCAAAATAACCAACAGAAATACAAATTATTTTTCCAAACTCTGCCCACATGCCCGCACGGGAATAAAGATCTTCTGGGGTAACTTCTTCTTTTCTTTGGTAAGCCGTTTTTTCGGTAAAATATAATTGTTCCTTTTCTGGAACGGATCCAAAATCAGGATAGAGGGGAACCGTTTCAATATCTAAAAAAAGAATTTTTTTTATATCAAGGTTCGGTAACATATGAATTGAGTTCTATAGCCGCATCCATATAAGCATAAATATCGGGAGTAAAGGGATCATCGATTGTGCTGTCCGGACCTTTACTATGTCCTAGACGAATTAGAATCATATTTTCTTCAGGAAATACAATCACATATTGTCCTAAATGACCACGCATCATAAAGGTGTTGTAGTTTTTGTATTCTTTTAGCCACCAACTGTAACCGTATTGAGGGCTCTTTTCAAATCGTGCTTTAAGGGAATGCGCTACGAAGGTAGAATCCAACAACCTCTTGCCGTTCCATTTTCCGAAGTCTTTATAAAGTTTACCCAATCGTGCAAAATCTCGTGCGTTTGAAGCAATACAACAGTACGCTTTTTCCAAACCATTTTCTGCACTGTCAACTTGCCAATTCGATTCGTGTTCACTGCCCATTGGATCCCAAAAACTTTCGTATAAATATTGGGTTAGTGTCTTCCCAGTTGCCTTAGTAATCACCATAGCCAACAGTTGTGTTGTGCCACTTTTATAAATAAATGAGGTGCCGGGTTGTTCGTCAATAGGTTGATCGAGAATTAATTGGCCCAAGTCTTCAACAAAATAGGCAGCGGTTGTAACCGAGGTAGGTGAGTAGTAGGATTCATCCCAGCGTTGACCCGAGGCCATTGAGGCCAAATCACCTACAGTAACTTGATTTGCATAGTCTCCCTTTAATTCAGGAATAAAGTCCAGTACAGGTTGGTCCATACTTTTTATGTACCCTTCTTGAATGGCTTTTCCCAATAAGGCGGCAACGTAACTTTTAGCCATAGAAAAAGAATTGCTTTTGGAATCCACACCGTAACCGTCGTAGTATTTTTCAAAATAAAGACTGTCGTTTTTGATGATGAGATAAGCTACAGTTCCCCATTCAGCATTCTTTTTTTCTAATTCCTCAGGCAACTGAGCCGTATTGTATTTTTTGTGAATTGGCCAAGGTTGAGGTTGTTTTGATGGGGGTAAAGGGACGTTGTCAAAATACTGATAGTCGGATAAAAAGGCGGTAGTGTGCCCTTTAAAGTAAATTTTTGAAACGGCAGTAAGCAAATAATTGTAGTCTGAAATGTAAAGCATGC
>RGZR01000110.1 GCA_010031465.1 Flavobacteriia bacterium | reverse complement strand
ACGTATAAACTTTTATGCAATTACCGTGCCAACTATTTTTAAAGCAATAATTTAGTTATTATTTTGGGGAATAACAATGTCAATTTCTGCCTTATGTAAAACCAAAAATTCTGTTAAAATCAGTGGTTTACAACGAAAATATACTTTAATGGAAAATAAATTTCAAAAGCTTTCTGATAAAATTCGTGAATTGTTAAAAAATTCACCAATTGAGGACATTGAAGCAACCATTAATGCACTCATAAAGAGCAAATGCACCGAATTGGGGCTTGTTTCTCGAGAAGAATTTGATGTGCAAACAGAGGTGTTGAGAAAAACTCGTGAGAAGCTAGAGGCCCTAGAACAAGAATTGGCCAAACACGAAACTAAAACTAAATAATCACCTCATATCACAACCCGATCATCTTATAATTAACCTATGGACCCACATAAAAATACAGAAGCTTATTTAAAGCAAGAGCTTGGCAAAAGAATCCTCATCATGGATGGCGCCATGGGAACCATGATTCAGCAAAAAAAGTTTACTGAGGATGATTATCGGGGAGGTCGATTTAAAGATTTTTCAGCGCCAATAGGCGAGCGTGAGCTTTTTCTTAAGGGTAACAATGAATTGTTATCCATTACCCAGCCGCATGTGATTCAAAAAATTCATGAGGATTACCTAGCGGCCGGTGCCGATATTATTGAAACCAATACCTTTGGGGCAAATAGTATTGCTCAGGATGATTATTTCATGAACGACTTGGTCAAAGAGATGAATACCGAGTCAGTCAAATTAGCGAAAGCCGCTGCGCAAAAGTATTCCACAGCAGATAAACCTCGATTTGTGGCGGGCGCCATTGGCCCCACCCCAAAAACAGCTTCCATCTCTCCTGATGTCAATGATCCAGGGGCGAGAAACGTTAATTTTGACCAGTTATGCAACTCTTATGCGGAGCAGGCAGAGGTGCTCATTGACGCAGGAGCCGATATCATTCTGATTGAAACCGTTTTTGATACTTTAAACTGTAAAGCGGCTATTTTCGCGGTGCAATCCGTTTTTGAAAAAAAACAAACCACCCTGCCGATCATGATATCGGGAACGGTGACAGATGCCTCCGGAAGAATTTTGTCAGGCCAAACGGTTACCGCATTTTGGAACTCAATTCGTCATGCAAAGCCACTGACCATTGGATTAAATTGTGCGCTGGGAGCTGCGCTAATGAGGCCCTATGCAGAGGAGTTATCAAACATTGCAGACACCTTTGTCTGCATCTACCCCAACGCAGGCCTTCCAAATCCAATGTCAGATACGGGATTTGACGAGAAACCTCATGACACCTCAAGTCTATTGAAAGAATTTGCTGAAAGCGGTTTCGTCAATGTCGCGGGGGGCTGTTGTGGAACGACACCCGAACATATTGCTGCCATTGCTGAAAGTTTAAAGGATTGCCAACCGAGAGCTATTCCAGAAATTGACACCAAGATGCGTCTATCCGGACTTGAGCCCATGGTCATTGGTGATTCGGAATTATTTATCAATGTGGGTGAAAGAACCAATGTCACCGGATCAAGAGCGTTTGCTAAATTGATTATTGATGAACAATATGAGGAGGCTGTAAGTGTGGCCCGGCAGCAGGTCGAAAACGGCGCACAGATTATCGATATCAACATGGACGAAGGCATGTTAGATGCTGAAAAAGCCATGGTTAAATTTTTAAACCTCATTGCCTCTGAGCCGGATATTTCCCGAGTGCCGATTATGATTGACTCCTCAAAATGGTCTGTGATCGAGGCTGGGTTGAAATGTATTCAGGGAAAGCCAATTGTAAATTCCATTTCTTTAAAAGAAGGCGAAGTCTTATTCATTCGTCAGGCTAAGTTATGTCTGCGGTATGGTGCGGCGGTGATTGTGATGGCATTTGATGAGCAAGGACAAGCCGATACTTACCAGAGAAAAATTGAGATCTGTGAGCGAGCCTACAAAATTTTAAGGGATCAAGTGGGTTTCCCAGTAGAAGATATTATTTTTGATCCAAATATTTTCGCAATTGCAACCGGGATACCGGAGCATAACAATTATGCCGTGGACTTTATTAATGCAACCAAGTGGATCAAAGAGAACTTACCGCATGCGAAAATTTCAGGCGGTGTTTCCAATGTGAGTTTTAGTTTTCGGGGAAATGAAGCGGCGCGCGAAGCGATTCATACGGTCTTTCTCAATCACGCGGTTAAAAATGGCATGACTATGGGCATTGTCAATGCAGGCATGATTGGCGTCATTGATGACCTGTCGGAAGAATTAAAAACAATAGTTGAGGATGTGGTTTTAAACCGTAAACCCGATGCCACCGATCGAATGATTGATATTGCCGGATCACTCCAAGGTAAGAAAAAAGAAAAAGAGACGGATGAGTGGCGGGGCGATGAACATAACCCAGTATCCGTTGAAAAGAAAATTGAGTATGCCTTAATTCATGGCATCACGAATTTTATTGAAGAGGATACCGAGGAAGCTCGAATTCAGGTGGCTAACCAAGGAGGAAGACCCATCAATGTCATTGAAGGCCCTTTAATGGACGGTATGAATGTGGTCGGAGATTTGTTTGCCGAGGGCAAAATGTTTTTGCCTCAGGTGGTTAAATCGGCACGTGTGATGAAGCAGGCTGTTGCCCATTTGATTCCCTACATTGAAAAAGAAAAAGAAGCGGAAGAAGCGAGAACCGGAAAAAAATCTAAACCCAAGGGAAAAATGCTCATTGCAACCGTCAAAGGCGATGTGCATGATATCGGGAAGAACATTGTGTCGGTTGTCCTCCAATGTAATAACTTTGAGGTGGTGAATATGGGCGTGATGGTGCCCTGCGCTGAAATATTAAACAAGGCAAAAGAAGAAAATGTTGACATCATTGGTTTGTCAGGACTGATTACCCCTTCATTAGAGGAGATGGCACATGTGGCCAGTGAGATGCAACGTGATCCTTATTTTAGGTCGGTGAAGATGCCATTACTCATTGGAGGCGCGACTACATCCCGAGCCCATACCGCTGTGAAAATATCCCCGAATTATGAAGGACCGGTGGTTCATGTTGCCGATGCGTCTCGTTCGGTTTCAGTGATGCAGTCTTTATTATCACCTGAAACAAAAAATGAATACATAGAAAAGCTGAAGAGCGATTATGACAATGTGCGTAAATTACATAGCCAGAAAAAAGGACCAGAATATATTTCCCTTGCCGATGCGAGAAAAAATAAATTATCTTTATCTTTTAATCCAGTGAAGCCTAAATTTATTGGCAGACGCACATTTAAAAATTTAAATTTAGGCGATCTTGCTGAATTTATTGATTGGACTCCATTTTTTAAAACATGGGATTTGGCAGGACATTTCCCCAAAATTCTTGAGGATAAAGTAGTTGGTGACACCGCAACGCAATTGTTTGCGGATGCGCAAGCTATGCTCAATAAAATTATTAATGATCGAAAACTTAAGGCACATGCCGTTGTTGGATTTTGTAAAGCATCGTCTATTAATGATGATATTGAGATACTCAATGAAAATAATGAACCCCTATTTACTTTTCATACGTTGAGGCAGCAAACCAAAAAACCTGTGATTAATAATGAAGCTAAACCCAATTTGTCCCTGAGTGATTTTATCGCACCTAAAGGGTCAGGAATCGATGATTACATCGGAATGTTTGCGGTGACTGCTGGAGACGGTGGAGACTTTTATCTTAAACAGTTTGAAGATAATAAAGATGACTATGGTTCGATCATGTTTAAAGCTCTGATGGATCGATTAGCAGAAGCCTGTGCGGAATATATGCACCAAAGAGTCCGTAAAGATTTATGGGGCTATGCACAACAAGAAAATCTATCCAATGAAGATTTAGTTCAAGAAAAATACATGGGAATTCGACCTGCCCCTGGCTATCCAGCCTGCCCAGAACATTCAATAAAAGAGGAGATCTTCTCATTTTTACAGACAGATGAAATTGGGATGAGTCTTACTGAAAGCTATGCAATGATCCCAGCATCATCCGTTTCAGGCTTTTATTTTGCCCATCCGGATTCAACCTATTTTAGTGTTGATAAAATTGATCTCGATCAAGTAGAAGATTTCGCTAAGAGAGCTCAGGTAAGCTTAGATCAAGCTCGACGTTTGCTTGCGACTCATATAAAGTAATTTTATGCATATTCATGTTTTAGGCATCTGCGGAACATTCATGGCAGGACTGGCTGCCTTGGCCACTGAATTGGGGCATAAAGTGACTGGATGTGATCAAAATGTTTATCCTCCAATGTCAACTTTTCTTGATTCTTTAGGCATCAGCGTTATGGAGGGCTATGATGAATCTCAATTGAGTTTAAAGCCTGACCTCTTTATCATTGGCAATGTCGTCTCTCGCGGAAATAGCTTAATGGAGGCTATTCTCAATCAGAACCATTATTTTCAATCTGGGCCAGAGTGGCTTTACCAAAATATCCTTAAAGATAAATGGGTCATTGCGGTTTCGGGCACCCACGGAAAAACAACGACTTCGTCCATGATCAATTGGATACTCCGAGATAACGACATTGATTGTGGTTATCTCATTGGGGGTATACCAGGTAATTTTATAAGAAGCAGTCAACTCTCAAAAAGCGATTCTCCATTTTTTGTGATTGAAGCCGATGAGTACGATACGGCATTTTTTGATAAGCGCTCAAAGTTTGTTCATTACCACCCAAAAACTTTAGTCATTAACAATATAGAGTTTGATCATGCAGATATTTTTGAAGATCTAAAACATATCCAGAAACATTTTCATCAACTAATAAGAATCGTTCCTCAAATAGGAAAGATTCTAGTTAATGATCAGGATGAAAATATAAAA
>RGZR01000109.1 GCA_010031465.1 Flavobacteriia bacterium | reverse complement strand
AAACTTCTCTAAAATTGACTTAAAAAAACATGAAATTTACAACTTGTTCAACTCCTGTGCGTTATGCTGAAACAGACCAAATGAAATTTGTTCATCACAGTAATTATTTGCGTTATTTTGAAATGGCACGCTTAGAATGGTTATCAAGTTTAGGGGTTTCGTATGCAAAAATGGAGCAAGAAGGAATTTTAATGCCCGTAGTTCGTGCGAATGTAGAATATAAAACGCCCCTTTTTTTTGGGGACCATTTTTCGGTGGAAGTTGTTTTAGTAAAAACTCCGAAGGCAACCCTCGAATTTAATTACATTTTACGCAACCAAAAAGAAGAGTTGATATGTCAAGGAAATACAGTACTGGCTTTTCTTTCTCCAAATACAAACCGACCTATGCGTTGTCCAGAAAGTCTTGTTCGTTTGTTTGATTCCGAAAAAGCATAAGCAAATCCTCTTTTACATGACTTTTTTGGTAAGGTTCACCAGTTAAAACAGGAGCTTTTACTCCCTTGTTTAAAAGATTGGGTGAGGTAAAAACTCGGGCTTCGTCCCAAAGGTTTTCCTCAATAAAATACTGAAGTGTTTTTTGCCCCCCTTCAACCAATATCGAAGTGTATTCTTGCTCAGCACAAAAGCGCATAAGCGATTCAAGTGAGTAGGGTTGAAGGGTAACCCTCTTTTTATTTCCATTAAAGCGCATTTCAGAATCTTTTGAAAAAAACAATGAGGGATGCGTGTCTGAAGCCACAACTGCGTTTTTAGGAGTTCTATTGTTCGGGTCTAAGATTAAACGCAGGGGATGATTTCCTCTCCAATTCCTTGTAGTGAGTTGAGGATTATCTGCAATAACAGTGTTTACACCTACTAAAATACAGGCTTCTTCACTTCGCCATTGATGCGCACGTTGTTGAGAGGCCAAAGTACTGATCCAAAAAACTTCAGGAGGAGTGTTTTTTGTTTTTTCAGGTGCAATGAATCCATCTTTACTCTGTGCCCATTTTAAAATTATGTATGGGCGTTTTTTTTGATGGAAAGTTATAAAACGTCGATTCAATTCAGTAGCCTCTTTTTCTAGAACTCCAACAGTAACATTACAACCAGCATCGGTTAATAATTTGATTCCTTTGCCGGCAACTTTTGGATTTGGGTCGGGAGTAGCAACAACAACGTTGGGAATTTTATATTTGAGTATCAAGTTTGCACAGGGAGGTGTTTTACCAAAATGAGAGCAGGGCTCAAGGTTTACATATAAAGTACTTTTTTTCAAAAGTGCGGTATCTTTTACCTTTTGGATAGCATTAACTTCTGCATGAGTTTCACCGGCTTTGATATGCCATCCTTCGCCAATTATTTGTTGATTGTATACAATAACACACCCTACCATAGGATTGGGTGCAGTAGACCCCTGTCCTTTTTGAGCTAATTGGAGGCAACGCTCCATGTAAATAGCATCGACTTTATTGTTCAAATCTTCTTGGATGTTTTTTTGCACGGCTTCTAAAGTGCAGTTAACTTGCCCGTAAATTTATAACAAAAACTAAGGAATGCACATCCGGCCCATACAAAAGACTGATAATGAAGAGATAGCTAAAGTCATTCGCGAAGTATTACTTGAGATGGGTGTACCTAAAGTGGGTACAGCATATGCCGACAAAGAATTAGATGCCATGCAGGAAGCCTATGCCATTTCAAGATCAAACTATTTTGTTGTAGAAAGCGAAGGCGTCCTAATGGGTGGAGCGGGAATTGCCCCTCTTAAAGGGGAAGACCCTTCTGTTTGTGAATTACAAAAAATGTATTTTTTACCCAAAGCCAGAGGAATAGGTATGGGGCACCAGATGATTCAACTCTGTTTAAATTTTGCAAAAGAGCACAACTTTACCTTGTGTTATATAGAAACAATGCCCAATATGTTAGCTGCTCAAAAATTGTATAAAAAAATGGGGTTTTCCTATATTGATCATGCTATGGGTTGCACAGGACATACATCCTGTCCGGTTTGGATGACAAAGCAATTGATATGACTTTACTTGAGGGGCGAACTCTTTTTAGAGTACACTTAAAGCATTTGTATGATCAAAATGAAATTGACTTTTATTTTAAAATCTTACTATCGCATTTTTTCGATTTAGATGCCACACAACTTGCTCTTACCCCATCACAAGAACTTGATGTGGATCACATTGAAGATCTTAAAAGGGCCCTTTACGATTTGAGTGAAGAAAAACCCATTCAATACATCACTGGCCTAGCTTATTTTCGATCTTTGGAATTAGAAGTTACTCCCGATGTATTAATCCCCCGACCCGAAACCGAAGAATTGGTGGAATGGGTAGTGGAAACCTACAGCGGTAAACAAATTCCCAAAACCATCTTAGATATTGGAACCGGTAGTGGGTGTATTGCCCTTTCTTTGGCACAAGAATTACCGCATTGTAAGGTAATAGGTATTGATGTTCGTTCAGAAGTATTGAAAATTGCCAAAAAAAATGGAGAACGAAATAAAGTAGCTGTTGAATGGAGTCAGCAGAATATTTTAGAATGGAAAAATGGATCTATACCGGCAGATGTTATTGTGTCAAATCCTCCCTACATAATGCCAAAGGAAAAAAATGCAATGAAGAAAAACGTATTGAATTATGAACCCCATTTGGCCTTATTTGTTGAAGGAGAGGATCCCTTGCTGTTTTACAATAAAATAATAGCCTTTGCCAATCAACACCTCACACCCTATGGGAGGCTTTTTTTTGAGGTGAATCCGGTTTACATAGACGCATTAAAGCAAGGCATAGATAACATTAAAACATACACCTATTCCGAACGATTGGATATCTTTGGTAAAAGGAGAATGGTGTGTTTACAAAAAGGATGAAATGAATACTATTAAAGAACGAATTGAAGCTTTAAGGAAGGCATTGCATGACCATAATCATCGGTATTATATACTTGATAATCCGATCATTAGTGACTATGAATTTGATCAATTGTTAAAGCAACTTCAGGACTTAGAATCACAGTTTCCAGAATACTATAACTCCAATTCTCCTACCCAACGTGTGGGTGGTGACGTCACTAAAAACTTTGAAACGGTTCCTCATCGTTATCCGATGTATTCTCTTTCAAATACCTATACAAAACAAGAGATTGAGCAATGGGAAGAACGAATACGAAAAACCTTAGGCGATCAAACCCCCCTGGAATATACGTGTGAATTAAAATTTGACGGTGCTTCAATCAATTTAACCTATGAAAATGGACAACTGAGTCGTGCTTTAACCCGCGGTGACGGCATTCAAGGCGATGATGTTACCACGAACATTAAAACCATTAAAACCATTCCCCTGCAATTGAGAGGAGATTTTCCATCTGTTTTCGAAATACGAGGTGAAATATTGCTTCCCTGGGAAGGGTTTCATCAAATGAATGCACTACGCGAAGAACTTGGAGAACCTTTATATCGAAACCCTAGAAATACCGCTTCAGGCAGTTTAAAATTACAAGACAGTAAATTGATTGCTGAACGTCCCTTACTTTGTTTTTTATACGCATTGGCGGGGACTAATTTAGGGGTAACCACACAATTTGAAGCCCTAGAAAAGGCAAGAGCTTGGGGATTTAAAGTACCTGATTCAGCGCGAAAAGTGGATTCCATTGAAGAAGTATTTGAATTTATAGCAGAATGGGAAACCCAAAGAAAAAATTTACCCTATGAAATTGATGGCATAGTGATCAAAGTAAATCAATTTGATCAGCAAGAAGAATTGGGTTTTACCTCTAAGGCCCCACGATGGGCGATTGCATATAAATATCAAGCCGAAAAAGTTTCCACTCGCTTACAAGGGGTGCAGTACCAAGTAGGGCGTACCGGAGCAATTACACCTGTTGCTCAATTAGAACCCGTTGAAATTTCGGGAACAATCGTAAAAAGGGCCTCCTTGCACAATGCAGATCAAATTGAAAAATTGGATTTACGAATTGGAGACACGCTATATGTTGAAAAGGGGGGAGAAATTATACCTAAAATTGTAGGGATTAAAGAAGGCCATAGAGGACAGCCTTCAGATCAAGTTCATTTTATTGAACATTGTCCAGAATGTAATAGTTTACTCAGGCGTGAAGAGGGCGAAGCTCAACATTATTGTCTTAATGAACTTTCCTGTCCGCCCCAACAAATCGGAAAAATTCAGCATTTCATTAGTCGTAAAGCAATGGATATAGAAGGGTTGGGTGGAGAAACAGTAGCTTTATTGTATCACAAAGGAATCATTAAAAACATAGCCGATTTATATCGGATTTCTGCAGAACAGGTTTTGCCATTAGAACGGATGGCAGAAAAATCGGTTCAAAATTTATTAGAAGGGATTGAGGCCTCAAAAGAAAAACCTTTTGAAAAAGTATTGTTTGGTTTAGGAATTCGATTTGTAGGAGAAACGGTAGCCAAGCATCTTGCCAAACAATTTAAAAGTATTGAAGCCCTTCAGCATGCATCAATAGAAGATTTATTGGGAACTGAGGAGATAGGGGAGCGGATAGCTCAAAGTGTAGACCGATTTTTTAAAAACCCAGAACAACAAAACATTATAGATCAATTAAAACACTTTGGCCTTCGTATGGAGGTTGCCACGTCCACGCAATCAATACATCCTGCTTTTGAAGGAAAACGCTTTGTGGTTTCAGGTGTATTTGAGGAATATGAACGCGAAGGACTTAAAATGGAAATTGAACAATTAGGAGGAATTATGGTAAGTTCAGTATCATCAAAAACAGATTATTTAGTTGCTGGCCAAGGTATGGGTCCTTCCAAAAGGGAAAAAGCACTTCAACTAAACATCCCCATTTTAAGTGAACAAGACTATATTGCACTCAA
>RGZR01000108.1 GCA_010031465.1 Flavobacteriia bacterium | reverse complement strand
AGTTGATTGGTACTCATTGCCCCAAAACTTCGTTCAGGCATTTTAAAATATTCAGTTTCAGTATAAACCCCTTCCCTTTCACCTGACAAAACCTTTATTGCTTCTGCTCGTGCGTTAAAAATATTTTCCATTTTTGCTGAATCAAAATCTTCAGAATTCAAGATTAAAAAAAGAACATTTTTATATACAAAATGATAATAGGAAGGCCCAACGGTAGCTTCCCAATAGGATCTCATTTCAGCGTTGGTCAAATCGTGATTCCCTCCAACATAAAAAAAAGGAGCATTCAATTTTGAAGCCCTTTGATTAAAGGAAGCCCATTGCTGTGCAAGGACCAAAGTGTCTTTAGTGCCCCCGTCAATTAAATCGCCCACACTAACCGTAAAAACAGGATTCAAACGGTTTATCTGTTCCACAGCAGAGGCAAAAACACCGGGTCTTTCACCGCCATTTAAATCTGAAACTAACGCAAATGAAAAATCGTCAGTGTCATTTTGTTTAGTGGAAACAGTCCATGGATAAGGAGTGGATTTAAGATCGTGAAGAAATGTTGGTGTTGACCCTGAAGGAGCATCACAACCAAAAAATAGACATAAACAAACCCAAAAAGCCAAATGTTTCATACGCTGAGGCGTGTATTTTATATAATGTTATTACAAGGTACCATATTTTATTTTTGTATCCTTTAGGTGTGAATTTGTTTTTTCTCTTCAACACAAAAGGCTCTTACTTAAAAAAGATTTAGTAGCTTTCTTTAAAAATATAGATATGCGAACACTTTTTCTAACCTTGGTCATTTGCTTGCCATTTTCTTTTGGTTTTGCACTTCAAACCACAATTTATGACATTCACGTTGAAGGTAAAAAGAATCCTTTGGGTGTGGGAACGCCAACGCCTCATTTTTCTTGGAAAATAAAATCTACGTTACACCAGTTGGAACAAACCGATTACCACATTAAAGTAGCCACTGATCCTAGTTTTGATTCAGCTTATTTGGTGTGGGATTCAGGGAAAGTATACAGCAATCAAAGTCTTTATGTTCCTTATACTGGAAATGCTCTGACTTCCAACCAAACCTATTACTGGAGCGTTGAAGTTTGGAATACGCAAGAACGCAAATCAGCAAAGAGTACCACAGGGAAATGGTCAATGGGAATCATGTCAGAAAAAGAATGGATTGCACAATGGATCACCCAAACAAAATCGGATAATGACAGCCGGAGAAGTCCCTACTTCAAGAAAGATTTTTCAGTTTCTAAAAAAATAAAAACGGCTTATTTGCATATAAGTGCACAAGGCATGTATGAAGCCTACCTCAACGGTGAAAAGGTGGGAAATGAATTTCTTACCCCCGGGTGGACAGCCTATGATGATCGCATTCAATATCAAACCTATGAGGTTTCCAATCACTTAAAAACAACCAATGCCCTTGGCGTAGTTTTGGGCAGTGGATGGCACCGGGGGTATTTGGCCTGGTCTGACAATAAAAATTCATATGGTGATTCCCTCGCCCTTATTGCTCAACTCCACATTACTTATGAAGATGGTACCTCAGAGACCATTTTTTCGGATAACAGTTGGTCGTATACACATGGCGCCATTATTGATTCTGAACTTTACGACGGTGAGTTTTACAACGGCTTTTTGGAAACCAATTGGTGTGAGTACGGAAAACCGCTAAAAGATTCGAGAAAAGCCCAACAGGCAGCAGATGTTAAAAATAGATTAGTGGCTACACACAATGAACGAATTACAGCCCATGAGGTATTTACCCCACTTAAAAAAATTACCACTCCTTCAGGCGATACTGTTCTCGATTTTGGTCAAAATTTAGTGGGTTGGGTAGAATTTTCAAATGTAGGTAAACGAGGAGATACATTAAAAATGTACCATGCAGAAATTTTAGATAAAGCCGGCGAATTTTACACGGAAAACTTACGTGCCGCAGCCCAACTAAACACCTATATATTGAATGGAGATTCGGATCGAGTGTACCGTCCCCATTTTACCTTTCAGGGGTTTCGTTACATTAAAATCGAAGGAATTGAAGACTTTGACCTAGACAAATTTAAAGCAGTAGCACTTTATTCCGATATGGAAACTACAGGTTATTTTTCAACATCAAACCCATTGATTAACCAGTTGCAGAAGAACATTCAATGGGGTCAGAAAGGAAATTTTTTAGACATTCCTACGGATTGTCCTCAACGCGATGAACGCCTTGGATGGACCGGAGATGCCCAGGCTTTTTACAATACGGCAACCTTTAATATGGGGGTAAAAAACTTTTTTGAAAAATGGTTAATCGACTTAAGCCTTGATCAGCGTGAAGACGGATCTGTCCCTTTTGTGATTCCCAATGTATTAGGAAATGATGCTGCAGGGTCGGCTGGATGGGCTGATGCAGCCACAATAATACCTTACAATCACTATGTTGCCTATGGAGACAAAAGCGCACTAGAACAACAGTATCCCAGCATGAAAAATTGGGTTGAATATATGTACGGATTAAGTGAAAATGGGAAATATGCAGGAACCTTTCATTTTGGAGACTGGCTCTTTTATCGTCCAAACGATGATAATGATGGGCGATCAGCAGTAACGAGTAAAGAACTCATTGCGCAGTGTTTTTATGCCCGATCCACAGAAATTGTTCGCGATGCGGCACTAATTTTAGGAAGAGAAAGTGAGGCCCAAGTATACGATGAACGTTTAAAGCAGATTAAAGCTGTTTTTCTTAACGAGTTTGCAACACCCAGTGGCCGTTTAATTTCGGAAACCCAAACGGCTTATGTATTGGCCTTATATTTTGATATGTTTCCTGAAAACTTAAGAGCACAAGCCGCAAAACGTCTGGTTGACAATATTAAGAGTTATAATACCCACTTAACTACGGGCTTTTTAGGGACTCCGTATTTGTGTCATGTGCTGTCTGAAAATGGATATTCAGAGATTGCCATTGCTCTTTTGTTACAAGAATCATATCCATCGTGGTTATATCCAATAACCCAAGGGGCTACCACTATATGGGAGCGATGGGACGGAATAAAGCCTGACGGAAGTACCCAAACCCCTTCAATGAATTCTTATAATCACTACGCTTATGGTGCTATTGGAGAGTGGATGTACAGCCAGCTTTTAGGAATACAGGTGGATCCAACCCACCCCGGATTTAAGCATTTTGTATTGCAGCCTCTTTTTGATTCTCATTTTGAATTTATAGAAGGACACTTTGAATCTCCCTATGGAAAAATTGAAGTGGCTTGGCGCTACCAAGAAGACGCTATCCGTTTTGATTTTGAAATCCCAGGAAACACAACTTCCACTGTTCAGCTCCCTGATGGATTTAGCTGGAAAAGAAAGTTAAAAAACAAATGGGTACCTTTAGTTTCTAACAGTACATTAGGTTCAGGAAAATACGAATTGATAGGGAGTAAAATGTAATTTGCCTGCTTTTCAAAAGCGGAAAACCCTTACATTGATTTCACTAAGCCTCCGTCAATAGGAATGTTTGTGCCTGTTATGTAACTGGCTTGTTCAGAAGCTAAAAAACATACCAAAGAAGCATATTCTTCGGGTTTGCCAAACCGGTTCATAGGAACCGTTGCCTCAAGGGCTTTTCTGATTTCTTCTACGGGAACGCCTAAGGTTTTCGCTTTTGCATTATTCAATTGCGCAATGCGTTCTGTTTCAAAATAACCGGTAAGGGTATTGTTTATAGTGATGTTAAAAGGCGCTATATCGAGCGATAAGCTTTTGGCCCAAGTTACTACTGCAGATCGAATACTGTTTGATAATACTAAGTAGGGCAGGGGTTCTTTTACAGAAATGGAAGCTACATTTATGATCCTGCCCCACTGTTCTTTTTTCATATGGGGTAAGGCCAGTGAAGTTGTGTGTACCACTGTTTTAAACAATAAATCAAATGCAGACTGATAGTCTGCAACCTTTTTTTCTGAAGCGCTTCCGGCAGGTGGACCTTGGGTATTGTTTACCAAAATATCAATACCGTTAGTTTTGAAAAAAACGTCCATGTGTTTTGAAAATTCATCAAAATTTGAAAAGTCAACCACCCGATATTGGTGTATTTGCCCTTGAGATTGGTCTAATGATGAAAGCCTTTTTTTAAGCTCCTCTTCATTACGGGCCATTAGAGTTACATTTGCCCCTGAGGCTGCTAAACGTTCAGCAATTGCTCGCCCTAAGCCCTTACTACTTCCTCCAACGAGGGCATTTTTACCTTTTAAATCTATTTTCATTGCTATAGGTATTCTTCACGAACAGGACTAAACACATCCATTAAAGTACAGGGGGTTAACGCTTTGCCAGAATGGGGGACCTGTGAGGAAATTACCACAACATCACCTGTGGTATAGATTTTTGTTTGCCCCTTTAAGGTAAATTCAAATTGGCCTGAAACTACATGCATAATTTGTTCGTGATGATGCTGGTGTTCAGGAACTATTGCCCCTTTTTCAACCGTCCAAAAAATCCAGGAAAGCTGATTACCATGTACACATTTCCCGTGGTAACCCGGCATAATTTCTTTGCTTGGGAGTGTTTTCAAATTCATATTTCAATCTTAAGAAAAGAAAAATAAGGAGAATTCTTGAATTTAATTGTATTCTTAGTCTTTATACTGTGTTAAACTGTAAAGCTAATATCTTCTTAAGTGTAGCTTTTTTTCAAAAAACGAAACTATAAAACTAAGGGTAAAGCTCATTATCATCATCAAAATACTAAGCCCTATAAAACCAGCGGGATCATCTTCTGGATGATGGAATAATGCAATATAAACACATGCCCCAAAAATGAGACCTGTTAAGATCCTTAATTGGATTTTAATTCGTTTTACATGATTAAGTGTACTTTGAGAATACAATTCATTTTGCTTACTGTTTTCAAGTAATTTATACAATCTGTAGAGTATATCAAAAAAGGGGAAAGAGCCTGAATAAATATAAAGTATAAAAAAATCAAGGTAAATTTGAATTAAATCAAGGCGGGCTGCTCTTCCCTCGGTTAATGGGAATAAGATTAATAAAGTGATTGCGACACCTGCTATTAAAACAATGATACCTTGGAGAAAAAGGAATTTCATTTTAAATATCTATTACTTAATTCGAGCATGAGTGGGTTTATTCAATATTTAGTGTAGTAAGGTTTTCTTCATCAATTTGAAAAAGCAC
>RGZR01000107.1 GCA_010031465.1 Flavobacteriia bacterium | reverse complement strand
CTAACATAAAATTATGCGATCCTATAGGAAACAATCCCCATTGGGTATAAAATTGAATCGCCGTAGTGTTGTGCTCCCAAACCCCCAACCACAAATGTTCACAATCTTGTTCTTTTCCCGTTTGAATTGCTTTTTCAAATAGTTGTGTCCCAAATCCTTTTCGCTGCCATTTTTTTAGAACGTAAATACGCTCTACTTCGTAAGGTTTTGAATACGCTATACTTTCCTTTTGCGCAGTATTAAAGTTCAATTTTAAGTACCCATGCAGTCTTTATCTTTATAAGCAAAATAAAAATGAGAATCAGGGTTGGTCAATTCCTCCAGAAGTTTACTCTTACTCATATGTTCCTCCAAATAGAGGGTCATGTTTTTAGCGGTATTTTGACTAGCAAAAGTGTCTTTAAAAGTTTGTGCGGAAAGAGTGTATAGCTCGTACAGTTCATTTTCGGTAAGTCGAACAAAAGCAAGCATTTAGGTTAAAGTAGGGCTCGGTTTTCCAATTCTTTTCTCAATTGTTGAGATGATTGAAAATGAACTCCATTAATCCCTAAAGCCATAGCGCCTTTAATATTCCTTTCATTATCGTCAATAAAAAGTGATTCTTCTGCCTTTATCTTAAATCGATCTAGGGTAATCTGATAGATCTCAGCATAGGGTTTTCGAGTTTTTTCTGTACCCGATACCACAATCCCTTCAAACCAATGTAAAAAGGGGAATAGCTTAAGGGCTACTGGAAACGTTTCTGCACTCCAATTGGTGAGCGCCACAACGCGATAGGAGGGATCGTTAACAAGTGTTTCTAAAATAGAAACGGTTTCAGAAATGGGTCCTCCTAACATTTCTTCCCACCTTCCGTAATACATCCGTATCCATTGTTCGTATTCTGGAAAAAGGGCAACACGGTCTTCTGTTGCCTGTGCTAAAGGGTAGCCTGCATCTTGGTTTTCATTCCATTCAAAGGTGCAAATTTCCTCAAAAAACCATTTCATTTTTGTTCGATCTCCCTCAAAAACCTCAAGGAAAACATATTCAGGATTCCAATCAATTAAAACCCCTCCTAAGTCAAAAATGATATTTTTTATAGTTGTACTCATCTGTTATTTTGTTTTTTGCCCCATGGTCATCAAATAGGCTTTTAAAAAAGGATTTAGATGACCATTCATGACGGATTCTATATCTGTATTTTCAAAATTAGACCGAACGTCTTTAACTAATTTATAGGGATGCATAACGTAATTTCGAATTTGTGAACCCCATTCAATCTTCATTTTTGCAGCTTCAATTTCGTCTCGAGCGGCCATTTTTTTCTGAAGTTCTATTTCATACAATTGGGAACGGAGCAGTTGCATGGCTTTGTTTTTATTCTCGAGTTGAGAACGGGTTTCTGAATTTTCAATAATAATTCCCGTGGGATGATGCCTTAATCGTACAGCGGTTTCTACTTTATTTACGTTTTGTCCCCCCGCACCACTAGCGCGCATAGTTTCCCAAGTATACTCTGCAGGGCTTATCTCAATTTCGATGGTTTCGTCAACCAATGGATATACGTATACTGAGGCAAAAGAAGTATGTCGTTTTGCATTGCTATCAAAGGGGGAAATTCTCACTAGGCGATGTACTCCATTTTCACCTTTTAACCAGCCAAAGGCAAATTCACCTTCAATTTCTAGGGATACTGTTTTAATTCCCACAACTTCACCGGCTTGGTGATTTAATTCTCTGATTTTATAGCCCTGTTTTTCTGCCCACATCAAATACATACGCATTAGCATTGCGGCCCAATCACAGCTTTCGGTACCCCCGGCACCGGCTGTAATTTGAAGCACAGCACTTAAATCGTCTCCTTCGCTTGAAAGCATGTTTTTAAATTCAAGATCTTCCAAAAGCGATAAGATTTCATTGAATTGCTGGGTGACTTCTTCGGTACTAGCTTCACCACTTTTTTCAAATTCAATTAGAACTTCTAAGTCATCGGTGCTTTGTTTCAATTTTTGATACCCTTCCACCCACTTTTTTAGTGAACGAAGGGATTTCATATGAACTTCAGCCGCCTTGGGGTCATCCCAAAAATTAGGAGCTAATGTTTTTTCTTCTTGATTTTGAATTTCGATTTCCTTGGCATCGATGTCAAAGATACCGCCTCAGGGCTCCGAGACGTGATATTAAGTCTTTAAACTGTTCTTGTGTAACCATGGTTAAGTTTTGTCAAAAGTACGTATTTCATCAGATAAACAGATTCCTATTTACATTGTATTTTAGGAAAACAATATCAAATAAATAAATAAAAAAGTTAATAACTAAGCGTAGAAAATACTACTTAAAATTTTTGGTTTTAGTAGTTTAGAACCTTATTTAATTAGTATGAAAAATGCATTTCGATTATTGATTATGCTACTGCTAGTAGCTAATGCTGTCAAAGCTCAAGGCAAAAATAAGTCAAAAGAAATCCCTAAAACAGTTTCCGTTTTAGATCAGTCAAAAGCCTTTTCAGGTTTTTTTACCTTTCATTATTCAGAAAAAAAAGATGTAATATATTTAACTGTAGATCAACTCAATACAGAATTTCTCTATGTAAACAGTCTCAGCCAAGGCATTGGGAGCAATGACATAGGACTCGATAGGGGGCAGTTGGGTAATGAAAGGCTTGTGTATTTTACAAAAGCAGGAGACAAACTGTTGTTAATTCAGCCCAACCTCCGCTACCGCTCAACCTCTGACAATCCCCTAGAACAACGCTCTATTAAAGAAGCTTTTGCTAAGTCGGTGTTGTTTGGATTTCCAATTGTAGAAGAGCAGGAAGGAAAATATATTATTGATCTGACTCCTTTTCTCCTTCAAGACGCTCATGGGGTAGCTCAGCGTTTACGCCAAACCAATCAAGGCACTTTCTCGATTGACAAAACACGTTCTGCTATCAACTTAGACCGAACAAAAGCCTTTCCTCTAAACATTGAGTTTGATATGTTATTAACATTTACAGGAGAAGCCAAAGGGCGTTGGTTGCAATCGGTAACACCCACACCTGATGCGGTTACCGTGTTTCAACACCATTCCTTTGTAGCGCTTCCAGACAATGAATATATCCCACGTAAATTCGATCCTAGAGCAGGTGCCAATGCTTTTTCCTTTTACGATTATACAACACCTGTAAATGAATCAACTCAAAAGCAGTTTATTTACCGTCATCGGTTAGATAAAAAAGATCCAAATGCTGCTGTAAGTGAGGCTGTTGAGCCCATAATTTATTATTTAGATAATGGCACCCCTGAACCCGTTCGTTCTGCCCTTTTGGAGGGAGGACAATGGTGGAATCAGGCTTTTGAAAGTATTGGGTATAAAGATGCTTTTCAAGTTAAAATCTTACCCGATGACGCCGATCCACTCGATGTGCGTTACAATGTGATTCAATGGGTGCACAGGTCTACCCGCGGGTGGAGTTACGGATCGAGTGTTTCTGACCCCAGAACGGGAGAAATTATCAAAGGGCACGTGAGTTTAGGTAGTTTGCGTATTCGGCAAGACTTTATGATTGCACTCGGACTAACAGAAGCGCCATTTGCTCCGGGAAATTCAAAAGAAGAAGAGGCCTTAGCTATGGCCTTAGCAAGAATCCGACAATTGTCTGCACACGAAATAGGACACACCTTAGGATTTGCCCATAATTTTGCTGCTAGTGCAAATCAACGCTCTTCAGTAATGGATTATCCACATCCTTTGATTTCTCTAGAGGGCAATAAGCTTTCTTATGATCAGGCTTATGAAGTAGGCATAGGCGAGTGGGATAAAGTTAGTGTTGCCTATGCATATAGTGATTTTCCTGAGGGGACAAATGAAGAAGAGGCGTTAACTCAATTGATTGAAGACAGTGCTCGCGCTGGGCATATTTTTATCAGCGATAGTGATGCACGTCCGATCGGTGGGGCTCATCCCAAAGGTCATTTATGGGATAACGGCAGCGATGCTAAAGAAGAGCTTTTGCGCATGCTCAGCATTCGAAAGGTAGCATTAGACCAGCTTTCTTTAGATCATTTAAGAAAAGGGGAGCCATACAGCACCCTTGAGGATCGATTTGTACCCATGTACTTGTTGCATCGTTATCAAGCAGAAGCAACGGTTAAGCTAATAGGAGGGGAGCACTATGAATATGCAGTAAAAGGGGCCATTCCATATACCCGATCTGTAGTTTCAGCCACAGCACAACGCAATGCCCTTCAAGCTTATCTATCCGCCCTGACTCCAGAGGCATTGGCTATTCCCGAGTCTTTACATCCCTTGCTTCATCCCCGTTCTTTTTCAAATCCGAGAACCCGTGAAAACTTCTTGTCTCAAACGGGTGTTACCTTTGATTACTTAGGAATTGCAAATAGTTTGAGTGATGCACTCCTAAGCATGCTCTTGCACCCGCATCGGGCAAATCGGTTGGTGACCCAATACGGTTTTGACGCCCAGCAGTTGGGGCTGAAGGAAACAGTAGATGCCTTGGTGAATGCACATTTTAAAGTAAAACCAAGAATGCCGTATCACGCACAGCTCAACGATATAGTAAAAGACAATCTACTTAAAAACATGATGGCACTTGGACAAAGTGATGAGGCCAATCCTATAGTTAAAGCATTAATTACCGACCAATTAACGGCTTTGGATCGGTGGTTAGCAGGAAATTCAGAAGCTCCCTTTGCCACCCATCATCGCATGCAAATTGCACGTTATTTTGACCATCCTGAAGAATTTGTGCCGGCTAGCGTTAGTAGACTACCCGACGGTTCACCTATTGGAAGTTTTTCTTGCGACTTTTAAAATATGCTTGCAAATTTAATCAGTGATACAGTTACCCGTCCCTCAAAAGGGATGTTAGAAGCGATGATGAAGGCGCAAGTTGGGGATGATGTATTTAAAGAAGACCCCTCAGTTAATGCGCTTGAAGAAGAAGTAGCTTCTCTTTTTGGAAAAGAAGCGGCTCTGTTCTTTCCTTCTGGAACCATGGCAAATCAAACCGCAGTAAAATTACACACCCAGCCTGGCGATCAGCTAATCTGCGATCATTATGCCCATATTTACAACTATGAGGGCGGCGGAGTGAGTTTTAATTCTGGGGTATCTTGTAGGTTAATCGAAGGCGATCGGGGAAGAATTACAGCAGACCAAGTGGAATCGGTTATCAATCCTCCAGATTTTTATCACAGTCCAAAAACCACATTAGTCTGTTTAGAAAACACAACGAATAAAGGAGGAGGAGCAGTTTATGATTTTGAAGAGATTAAAAAAATAAAATCCAGCTGCTCAAACTACGGATTAGCGCTCCATTTGGATGGGGCGCGACTATGGAATGCTTTAGAGGTAACGGGCGAGTCAACCTTAGCCTATGGAGAACAATTCGACACTCTTTCACTTTGTTTTAGCAAAGGATTGGGGTGTCCTGTAGGCTCAATG
>RGZR01000106.1 GCA_010031465.1 Flavobacteriia bacterium | reverse complement strand
GCACCTTTACTTCCTAAGTGAAGGTCCGAGACGATGATTGTATTGTAAGTGGGTAGGGATTTTTGACCCATGTGTGGTATCAATTGGTTTTTCACTTCGTGCAAGTACTATTGTTTTAGCTAAGCTGCGGGCATTTTTTAATTCACCATACTGAAAAAAAATCCGACTTAATTCCGATTCCTCGTAAGTGTTAATTACGGCATGGGCATCTTGAACTTGAGCCTGATTCATACGCATATCCAAACGTCCTTCCCAACGGGTTGAAAATCCTCTTTCAGCAGTATCAAATTGATGTGAAGAGACACCAAAATCAGCAAGTATACCCTGTACGGATTCGATATAATGGTATTTTAGATATTTTGTCAGATGACGAAAATTCGCCGCAACAAATTCAAACCGAGGGTCTTCAATTCGATGGGCTTGCGCATCAGCATCTTGGTCAAATCCAAACAACCTTCCTTTTTCGTTTAGTTTTTCTAAAAGGGAATTTGAGTGTCCTCCCCCACCGTAAGTTACATCGACATAAACTCCGTCAGGGCGTATCTTCAACCCTGCAATGGCTTCTTCAAGCAGTACCGGTTTATGATATTTGATCTCCATGTTTATCGCCCATAACGTCTTCTGCCAAAGCGCCAAAATCTAATGCGGCTTCATCAATTGCTTTTTCATACAATGTCTGATCCCATATTTCAAGAATATTTACGGTTGAAGACACTACTACTTCTTTTGAAATTTGAGCGTGCTTTATTAAATCTTTTGGAATTAATATTCGCCCTGAGGCATCTAATTCTACCCGTTTAACTCCTGCAGTAAAACGACGAATAAAGTCGTTGTTTTTTTTATTGAATCGATTGAGAGCATTAATTTTTTCCATTAGTTGCGCCCATTCTTGCATGGGGTATAACTCTAAACACGGATTAAAAACAGCACGCTTTAAAACAAATCCGGTATCAGCATGAGAAGCCAATTGCTTCTTGATGGCAATAGGCATCATAATTCTGCCTTTTGCGTCTGCCTTACACTCGTATGTCCCTAAAAAGTGATGCATTTATTCCCATCGATTTAAACTCAAATGTACAGTTTATTTACCACTTTTTACCACTTTTTACCACATTGTTAATAAGTTTTACCACTTACTGCTTTTCGACCTCTTTTCAGATGAAAAACCGAATATGTTTTGCTAATTTGGAAATGTCTATATTTGGGCATTAAATTGTATAGTTGAATGGTGGATCAAATTGTCGAAGAACAAGAGTTTCGCTACGTAGAATCTGGCGTAGGACAGCCCATCATTATACTCCATGGCCTTATGGGGGGCTTAAGTAATTTTCAAGGTGTCATGCGTTTTTTTCCTGAAAAAGGGTACCGTGTGATTATCCCAGAATTACCTGTCTACACACTTCCTGTTTTGAATACTTCAGTGAAATCGCTTTCTGAATTTTTGTATCGATTTATTCTACACAAAGGCCTTAAAGATGTTATTTTATTAGGCAATTCTTTAGGAGGTCATGTCGGCTTATTGTTTACGAAAAATCATCCGAAATTAGTGCGTGGATTAGTGATTACGGGGAGTTCTGGTTTATATGAAAACAACCTTGGGGATGGCTATCCCAAACGTGGAGATTATGAATACATTAAAGAAAAAAGCCAAGCTGTTTTTTACGACCCCAAAGTGGCAACTAAAGAAATTGTAGATGAGGTTTTTGAATCGGTAAATGATCGAAATAAACTGATTCGGACATTGGCCTTGGCAAAAAGCGCCATTCGTCATAACATGGCAAAAGAACTGCCCAAAATGAAAACTCCAACGGCTATTATTTGGGGAGCGCAAGACACTGTAACCCCTCCCAATGTAGCTGAGGAATTTAACGCTTTACTTCCTGATTCAAATCTATATTGGATTGATCAATGTGGCCATGCCCCTATGATGGAACATCCTGATGCTTTTAATTCGATTTTCCACAGTTGGTTAGAATTGAGAAAGTTCTGAACCATGAAAATTGGTAAGGCGCATTTTGTAATCAGTAATACAGACGTTTCAAAATGTCCAAATACCCCGCTTCCCGAATACGCTTTTATTGGTCGATCTAACGTGGGGAAATCCTCACTCATAAACTATATCTGTAATCAAAAAAATCTAGCCAAAACTTCTTCTCGACCGGGTAAAACCCAACTCATCAATCATTTTTTAATTGATGATAAATGGCACCTTGTTGATTTACCTGGCTATGGATATGCCCGTGTTTCAAAGTCGAAAAAAAAGGTTTTTCAAAAGTTCATTACCCATTATTTTGAAAAGCGAAAGCAATTGATTACCGCTTTTGTTTTAATCGATATTCGCCATGAACCCCAAGCTATTGATCTAGCTTTTATGCGTTGGTTAGGAGAGCATTACATTCCGTTTGCCTTAGTATTTACCAAATCAGATAAAATGAAACCGAGTCAGATTCAAAAAAAAGTGGATACCTACACTGCACAATTGCTAGAAACCGATTGGGAAGCTCTACCCCCTGTATTTGCCACGTCTTCTACCTCAAAAACGGGTGGTGAAGAATTGCTCAACTACATTCACATCCTTAACCAAGAGGCTGCTCAAAAGACGTAAGTATTATTCTTTTTTTAAGTTGAGTTTTTCAGCAAAATAATCACAAAAATCGCGCATGGTGGCGGTCATTTTTTCATCTTGTGTGGCTTGGTAAAAAGTGTCGCTTAACGAAACAAGGGTTTGATGAAAAAACAGCTGCATTTGATCTACGGGCATATCTTTAACCCACAAATCCATCTTTAATGTTTCTTGAGCCTCTGCGTCCCAAAAAGACAAAAGCATAGCCTTCGTTTCTTTGTTCAGAACGCCACCATCAGGGGCAGACCATTTCATTTTCTCAGGGATATGATTTTCATCTAAATCTACAGCAATTTTGATTTCTGTTTTTTTTGTTTCCATTAGCGTTTTGGTTTGTATTTCGAAGCTATGAATAGTTCTTGTTCAGGAAGTTGCAAAACGTCTTCCCAAGTAACCTCTGTATGATTGGCAACATAACTTTTTACGATTTGCCCTCCAATCCACCGACCCACTTTCCCTGGGGATTCCGTATCCAACTCCAAATAAAATTTTGAAAAGGGCGCAGGATAAATAAACCGTTGAACCCAATCGGGATCGGTTTTGTACAAAGCCTGACGTTCGATAAAATACTGCCAAATGTATTGTTCGTTTTCCTTTACCCATTGCAACTCTTCTTTGGTATAAGCCATTTTAACATGTGCTGGAGTATGGGTTAACAACAAATCAAAAAGGAATAGTTTTTTCCCCTCATAAATCATTTGAGCAATAAAGGTTCGGTCTGCTGGGGCAGGTAAGATTAAAGAAGTGAATTTTTCAACAATCTGTGTGGGAAGGTATACCGGGTCTAACTCTTTTTGTATGTAATTTGGTATTCCTTCATAAAGGGGATGATTGGCCCCTAAAAAAGTATCTAAAGAAAGTAAGAGTAAGCTATCTGCATAAACAGTTTTCAATTGATAATCCACATTATTTGTTAACGTAATCACTCTGGGAAGTGGGGTTTCTGGAAAATAATATTGAATGTGTTGAAACAAATGGGATATTTCCTTTTCTAACGGTGATATATCGTTAAATCGTTCACTAACAGATTGTTGAAGCAATAATTGGAGGCTGTCCTTTTGTCGACTAATCCACACACTATCTGAAAATTGTGCAGGAAATAAAAAAGGATATTTGCGTTTCAAAGCAGGAAGCGCTTCGGGGCCGTTACCATAAAATTCAAGATCAAAACGTTCAAAGGATAAGGATACAGGAATCTGCTCGATTTCAATTTCGTTTTGATTTTCGGAAAGACACCCCCCTAAAAAGAACAATACACCAATAAAAATTGTCTTTTGTTGAAAAAAGTTAAAAAACAACCTAAGTCTTCTGGAACAGTTCATGAAAATAGCTGTAAATGCTGTAATTTTAAACAAAAATACTCCTCTAAGGCATTTATTAGATGAAATTTCCAAAAAAAGTAACCGAACATATTTGTCACTGGCTGGAGAAATACCTTAAAGAATCCCATATGAAGGGATTTGTAGTAGGTATTTCAGGGGGAGTCGATTCAGCCGTTACTTCCACCCTTTGTGCTAAAACGGGGTATCCTGTGCTTTGTTTAGAAATGCCCATACTCCAAGAAGAAGGACAGGTAAATAGAGCTCAAGAACACCTCAATTGGCTTAAAAGTCAATACCCAAATGTCCATTCAATTCAAGTACCATTAGATACTGTTTTTCAGTCCTTCACCCAAGTGATTCCTGAATCAGATAATGAAGCGGCTCAATTTTTAAGTTTAGCCAATACTCGTGCTCGTTTCAGAATGGCTACACTTTATTATTTTGCGGCATTACACGGGTATTTAGTCGCGGGAACAGGAAATAAAGTTGAAGACTTTGGGGTTGGTTTTTACACAAAATACGGTGATGGAGGGGTTGATATTAGTCCCATTGCTGATTTGCTTAAAACCGATGTTTTTGCCCTTGCTAAACATTTGGATATTATTCCTGCAATTCAGCATGCTGCACCTACTGATGGCCTTTGGGGAGATAATCGAACAGACGAAGACCAATTAGGGGCTACCTATTCCGAGTTGGAATGGGCTATGGATGCTTATGAAAAGGGGGGGGCAACCCCTTATTCTCCAAGACAAAAAGAAGTTATAGAACTTTATTCCCAACTTCATCGCCAAAATCTTCATAAAATGATTCCTATACCTGTTTGCAAAATACCTGAAGAATTTAAGTGATAAATTAGTATCTTGAGGTTAAGATATATCCCCAAAATCTTACCCCATTATGATTCATTTTGCCCTACTTGACCCCATCCCGCAGTCCATCAAGAACTAAAATCCTTTTTTGAAAACGAGACAAAGCTTAGTTTAGAAAATGCTTTTATCGATCACGTGATTTACTGCAATTTTTAAAAAGAAAAAAGTGTCCATGTACTGATGGAAATTGATTTACTCCAAGGCAGTTTGATTGATATCATTAAGTGTGTAAAAGAAACCTGTAAAGACATTTCCATCCTTATTTTTACCTCTCAACCTCAATCTATTTATGGTGTCTCATTATTAAAAGCAGGCGCTGCAGGATACCTTTCAAAACAGGTGAAATAAGAAGTTTTGGTTGAGGCTATTGAAAAAGTAGTTCATAGCAACTTCCACATCACTTCCAATTTTGCCAATCAAATCAATATTAATGTTGACCTAAAACGCCATCGAAATGCTTATGACACTTTATCTTCTAGAGAAATTGAAGTAATGAAGTATATTGCTGATGGCCGATACAATTTTGAAATTGCTAAAATTTTAAAGTTGAATCAAAAAACAATGAGCACTTATAAAAAAAGAATTATGGTAAAACTGGAAGTCGAAAATCATATAGACTTATTCCAACAGGCTCGAAATTTGGAT
>RGZR01000105.1 GCA_010031465.1 Flavobacteriia bacterium | reverse complement strand
TTTGAAAGAAAAGATGAATGAAGACAAAATCCTAGAGCTTGTAAAAGATGCGGGCTACAACGCAGACAATGTACGTTGGATCAAAAATGGTAAGAAAATTAATTGGTTTTGAATGTTCGTTTTGTCATTCGTTATGTAGTGTAAAACGCAGGCATTATCTCCTGCACCAACAATGGAGGGATAGCCTTCATGGGCTGCACCGTATTTTTTAAATACCAATTGATGAATTCCTTGAACTTCGCGTTCAGTCATTTCTGGATGGAGGGCTTTCATTACCTCTACCTGACCTTGGGTGGAGATCCGAACTGCTTTTTTCAATAAGCGAATTTCCTCAGGAGTTTTTCGTTCACGAAGGCCCGCCATGAGTTGTTCTAATTGATCTATATCAAAATTATAGTCGCGTACTAAAAAGGCACTGCGTGTTTGCAAATCCGTTACTTGAGCCTCTGAATCCCGGTTTAAAAAATCGTTAATTAGTGGGTCTTTCAGCAATGTTGAATCTGAAGAGGCTAGGTAACGAATTACTCTTTTTAAGTAAGGGGTCTCTTCTTCGGTTGCCGTGCGTATTCGTTGATAGACTCGGTAAAGTGCAGCATTAAAATCAGAGGTATAGCCAATGGCATTTCTAAAATGGCTTTGTAAATCAAACAAATCACTATCGTCTCTAGGGTCATCACGAACGTCATTCTTAAAATCAAAAAGAAGAACTTGGTCAAATTGATCAAAGGTCAATTGTTCGTTTTTGAATCGCACTTTACTGACCACACGGTCAAAGTCCATTTTCTCTGCGCCTTCAACCCCTAATTGTCTTCCATTCCACATTTCATTTTGGGGGTTGCGTTCTCTTACGTAGAGTTTTTCATTAAAAAATCCTCTTTCGTCTTTTTGAGGAACAGAATACACCAATAAAACCGCATGAGGTTCATTCCAGCCTGTTAAATAATAAAAATTAGGATCGGGGTGGTATTCATAATCAACATCGTTTGCTCGATTTCGTACTGGAGAAGAAAAAAAAACAGCTACACTATTTGGAGGGAGCTTTTCACGTAATTGATTCCTTCTGTTTTTATGAAAATCCGAAGAAAGTTCCGACTTTTGCCCAAAAGAAGTGGGCGTTACAAAACAAAAAAAGAGCACTAGCATGAGGAGTCTTGAGAGGGTAATTTTAGGTTCTTGTTTCATCACTTACATTTAGAGTATGAACTTATGAAAAAAACAACACTTTACACGAATCACTTAGCCTTAAATGCAAAAATGACACCCTTTGGGGGGTATGAAATGCCTGTTCAATATGAGGGCGTGACCAAAGAGCACCTCACGGTTCGTGAAAGTGTAGGTGTTTTTGATGTGTCGCATATGGGTGAGTTTTATGTCTACGGACCGCATGCCTTAGCACTTTTACAACACTTGTGCAGTAATGACATTTCAAAAATTGACGTGGGAAAAGCACAATACAATTGTTTCCCAAATTTGACAGGAGGTATTGTGGACGACTTAATTGTGTACAGAGTGGCCAATACCCATTATTTACTTGTGGTAAATGCGTCAAATATTGATAAAGATTGGCAATGGGTTGAGTCGCATAATAATTCCTTTGGTGCGTCTATTGTAAATGTATCCGATAGAATGGCGCTATTGGCCATTCAAGGGCCTAAAGCGATAGAAGCCATGCAATCAATAACCAATGTAGCCTTAGCCGAAATTCCCTACTATGCCCATACTTCGGGTAACTTTGCGGGAATTGAAAATGTAGTTATTGCTACCACAGGATATACCGGTGCGGGAGGAATAGAAATTTATATTCCTGCAGATAAAGCACCTTTGGTTTGGGATGCTGTTTTAAGTGCAGGTGATTCTTTTGGCATTGCCCCTATCGGACTAGCCGCCCGTGATACGCTTCGATTGGAAATGGGATTTTGCCTTTATGGTAACGAGATCAACGATACTACTTCTCCAATTTCTGCCGGTCTAGGTTGGATTACCAAACCCGAAGCGGGCTGTATTAATGCTGCTCAATTTAAAAAAGAAAAGAAAGAGGGAACATCACATAAATTGGTGGGTTTTGAATTACTTGACCGTGGAATCCCTAGATCAGGATATACCATAGCCAATACAGAAGGAAAACCCATAGGAACCGTAACCTCAGGAACACAATCTCCAATATTATCTAAAGGAATTGGGTTAGGCTATGTTGAATCGTCTTATGCCCAAACCGGAAATCATATAGCCGTAATCATTCGAGATAAGTTGTATAGCGCTCAAATAGTAAAACCTCCCTTTATTCAAAACTAATCAATTGAAATCAATACTGATTTTAGGAGGAAGTGGTTTTATCGGCAATGCCCTTTATAAAGAATTGGCCCCTTATTACGACACTTATGCAACTTTCAATAGTGCAAAAGGATTTAAAGACAATAATCATTTTCATTCTTTTAATGCCGAAACCGAAGGCCTTGAATCCATCCTAAAAGCCACACAACCAAAACTAATCGTTTCTGCACTTCGCGGCAATTTTGATACGTTACTGGATACACACGACTTTTTGATTGACTTTATTAAAACAAAAAATTGCAGGCTTCTTTTTTTATCCTCAGCTAATGTTTTTGATGCTTTCGAGCATTTCCCTTCCTATGAATACGACAAAACACTGTCCGAAAGTGTATATGGTCGATTCAAAATTAAAATTGAAAATCAATTGATGCGGTTACCCGTTAGTAAGTATGTTATTGCCCGTTTGCCTATGGTTTTCGGTATTAATGCCCCCAGAACATTAGCCATAGATGAGGCCATTAAACAAAATAAACCCATCGAAGTATTCCCCAACACCATTTTAAATGTGAATAGTGATGTACGGCTCTGTCAACAAATTCATTACATCATCAATCAACGAAAAACGGGTATATTCCATTTGGGAAGTACTGATCTTATTTCCCATTTTGACTTTGTAAAAATGCTAATTGCAAAACGACATCAAAGCCCGGGTATTTTTAAGCAAGTATTTACCTCAAACGCCATGCGCTACATGGCTACACTTCCTAGAGAAAATAAACTACCGGCTCATTTGCTACCCTCTTATACCGATGTATTGAATGATTTAGCCCTTAACAACTTAAAAAACAAACTTTAATTTTTTAATTTCGTGTCCATAATTACGTACTATGGGAAGAGCCTTTGAGTTTAGAAAAGCCAGAAAATTAAAGCGTTGGTCAGCTATGGCCAAAACCTTTACCCGTATTGGGAAGGATATTGTAATGGCAGTAAAAGAGAGCGGGCCCGATCCAGAAAACAATTCCCGATTACGTGCGGTTATTCAGAATGCCAAAGCCGCCAACATGCCTAAGGAAAATGTTGAACGCGCCATAAAAAAAGCCTCTGACAAAGAAACCCAAAATTTTAAAGAAGTCCTTTTTGAAGGCTATGCCCCTCACGGTATCGCTGTTTTGGTAGAAACAGCTACTGACAATAACAACCGTACAGTTGCTAACATTCGGTCTTATTTCAACAAAGCAAACGGAAACTTAGGAACGGCAGGCTCTGTTGAGTTTATGTTTGATCACACCTGCAATTTTAGAATTAATCCTCAAGACCTAGATCCTGAAGAAATTGAACTTGAATTTATTGATTTTGGTGTAGAAGAAGTTTTTATAGATGAGGACGGACTTCTACTCTACGCTCCGTTTGAAAGTTTTGGTGGGGTGCAAAAAGAATTAGAAAAGAGAGGGTTTGAAATTTTATCATCAGGGTTTGAACGCATACCGCAAACCACCAAGGCGCTTACCGATGAAGCGCAAGAAGAAGTGTTAAAACTAATTGAACGCATTGAAGAGGATGATGACGTTCAGCAAGTGTATCACAACCTGGAGTTACAGGAATAACTCAAAAGCTTTTTTCTGAAGAATAGCCCCTAACCCCTTTAAAAATTGAGGTTAAGGTCTCTATATCGCCTTTTTCGTCTGGAGTAGGTGAAAAAAGTGGATGAATGATTACCCTTTTATTTCCATAATCAAAACTGACAGGAACAATGGGAATGTGTAATCGCTTAGCAATATGGTAAAATCCTGTTTTAAGTTGATTCACTTTTTTTCTAGTTCCCTCAGGGGCAATAGCCAATCGAAATTTTTCCTGAGAATCAAAAACGGCAGCAAAAGCATCAACTGTTCCTCGATTCCCTGTTCGATCGATAGGAGCACCTCCTAACGCCTTAAAAAACCATCCGGTCAAGGGTCCAAACAATTCCTTCTTTCCTACAAAATTAATGGACTCTCCAGAAATACTCCGAACCATTAAGCCTATAAAAAAGTCAAACCAGCTGGTATGCGGAACCACAGCTACTATGTATTTGGGAAGTGAAGGAAACCGTCCTTCCATTTTCCAACCCATAACCTTAAAATAAATCCACTTCGTAAGGAGTTGTCCCATTTTATTCTATTCCTCTTAAATCCTCGTTTGGAAAACCAATTAAATACAATCGTTTTTTTGCACGCGTTATTGCAGTATATAACCAGCGTAAATAAGCTTCATTAGGACCGTCAGCAAGATAGGGTTTTTCAACAAACACATGATCCCATTGTCCGCCTTGTGATTTATGACAGGTAATTGCATAGGAGTATTTCACCTGTAAGGCATTAAAAAAGGGATTATTTTTTACCTTCAAAAATCGTTTGTATTTCGATTTTTCGTGAGCATAATCTTCCAAAACCGCCTGATATAGTGCGTTGGCAGATTCATAGTTTAAAGAGGGCGTATCTGTACTCAAAGTATTTAACAACAAAACGGTTTCAAACGGATCTTCATCAGGGTAATCCATCATGGAAACGCTTACTTCAGCAAACGAAAAACCGTAAAGTTCCTTTCGGCTTTTAATAGACAATACTTCGATAACATCACCATTGGCAATAAACCCCGGTTTTGAATCAGCATCAAGCCAAAAATAATTGTTTTTAACCACCATAAGCTGGTCTCCTACAGCTAACTCCTCTTCTAATCCTAAAATTCGAGTTCTAATATTGTTGTTGTAAGCATTTGCCCTTTTGTTAGAGCGCACAATAAATACGGTTTCACTAATTCCAGACTGTGCATAGGCGTCTTCAATAGTTTCTGTAAGGTCTAGGCCATTATTGGTATACAACACATCCTTTTGGCCCGTAACATCAAATTGAAACTGGTCATACACCTCCATTTGCAGTTGTTCACGCAATTGGGTTGCATTCATTAAAATTCCTGAGTCTGTTGCCTGACGTACCACTTCTTCTAACTGAATAGAATACACCTTGTCAAAATGAAATTGTTTTAATTCATCTACATCTAAAGCTGGGCTTAAACTCAGGTTTACAGGAGGCAGCTGTGCGGGGTCGCCTACAAAAATTAATTTGCACTGATTTCCTCCATTGACATAGTGGATCAAATCTAGGAGCAAAGCTCCATTTTCAAATAGTTTAGCTTGCTTTCTATCGTCACCTATCATTGAAGCCTCATCTACAATAAATACGGTGTTTTTGTGTTTGTTTTGTTTAAGCTGAAAAGAAATTCCACCTCCGGATTCCGATTTAGGAAAGTAAATTTTTTTGTGAATGGTAAAGGCCGGGTAATTCGAATAGGTGGCCATAACTTTGGCAGCACGTCCAGTAGGAGCTAGTAATACGGCATTGAAGTCCGATCGTTTGAGTTGTTTTACTAACGTACCAATCAAGGTGGTTTTTCCTGTACCGGCGTAACCGGTTAAAACAAAAGC
>RGZR01000104.1 GCA_010031465.1 Flavobacteriia bacterium | reverse complement strand
TTACAGTGGTAATGCTGGTGGCATAGATACCACAATAGAGAGAGTCACCACGCTGTAGATAAAGACCACGGTTGCGTCCTGGCTTATCAGATTCCAGAGATCCCATGGTATAAGGAACTGGAATGCTAAGATGTGGTAGCTGCTTAATGCCATCAGTACGACTTTCGCCAGAGCCAATAGAAATCTTTCCAATAAACTTATAATCTCCATCGTTGGCAACAGGGTTTACTTTACTTAAGGCAGCTTGCCCAAAACAGTGGCCTTGAGGAAACCTTAAAATGGAATCATCCCTGTTATACCTATCAAAATAAAAATATCGTCACAATCGGGCATTTTAAAAATTATTTTTGCCTTAGTTTTTTTAAAGGAGCATTATTAGATGACACTGCCAAAGTGCTCGAATCAGCAGGGGAAAACAGTGTTTCTTTTCGTATGTTTCGTTTTACTGCTACTGAGCAAATTAAACCGTTAGAAAGGCTAATCACACAGTATCTTTTTGAAGCCATTGAAATTGAAAAAGCAGGATTGAAAGTTGTAAAAAAACCTATTGAAAGCTTTACTGTTCCCATAGAATTAACCGAACGTTTTTTTGGTGATGCACCTTTTAAAAACGCATTTTATAAGTTAACCCCTGGACGGCAAAAAGGATACCTTCTTTTTTTTTCTTCAGCAAAACAATCACAAACACGCGTGGATCGTATTGAGAAATATTACTCCCGAATACTAAAAGGCTTTGGTCAAAATGATTGTGTTTGCGGACACTCTAAAAGACTTCCCGGTTGTGATGGTTCACATAAGTTTTTAAAACAGCAACCTCAACTTTAAAAACAATGAAGTCTTTTTGGGATCAAAGATACAGTGACAAACGGTATGCCTACGGGAAAGAACCGAATGCATATTTTAAAGAAAAATTAGCGGGTTTGCCCCCGGGAAAAATCTTGTTAGCAGCAGAAGGAGAAGGTAGAAATGCCGTCTATGCTGCAGCAATGGGTTGGGAAGTATATGCCTATGATTTTAGTGAAGAAGCAGTTAAAAAAGCGCAAGCACTCGCCCGAGAAAAAGAGGTAGTAATTCACTATCAGTTGGGTTCTTTAAGCGATTTGACTTTTGAGGCTGAATTTTTTGATGCCATTGGTTTAATTTATGTCCATTTTCCGGATTCAATTCGAACACAAAACCATTCAAAATTAGTCTCCTTACTATCGCCCGGTGGACATGTTATTCTAGAAGGGTTTAGCACTAACCATCCAACTTATCAAGCGCTTAATCCCCAAGTAGGGGGGCCAAAAAATCCTATTCAATTATACAATACCAAAAAATTAAAACAGGATTTTAGCTCGCTAACCCTAATTGAATTAGAAGAACAAAAAATACACCTAGAAGAGGGGTATTGTCATGTTGGTGAAACTACCGTGATGCGATTATTTGCTCAGTTGAGATAAAAAATCAACATTAAATCACATTTTTTACTACTTTCATCCTTCAAATGAAAACGTATGAAAAAATGGATACTAATACTATTGTCACCATTGACAGTAGTAATGGGACAAGACTATTTTCCCACGAATACTGGTGTTAAAACCACAGAATTAAATTATCAGGCGTTTACCCACGCCACCGTACATGTTTCTCCGACAGAAGTTCTTGAAGATGCAACCCTTTTGGAACTGAATGGAAAAATTATTGCTGTAGGAAACAATGTTTCGATACCCAAAAACACAAGAGTATTTGACAAATCAGGATTACACCTGTATCCTTCTTTTGTTGAATTAAATTCAACTTTTGGTGTAGCCACACCCAGAAGAAGTGGAGGTGGACGAAGTGCACAATATGATCCCAGTAGAGAGGGATACTATTGGAATGACCATATTATTAGTGACTATAATAGCCTCACTGATTACAGCTACGACACAAAACAAGCCGACGCTATGCGCAAAGCAGGTTTTGGTGCTGTAAACAGTCATCGCGCTGATGGAATACACCGAGGTACCAGTGCCTTGGTTTTGCTTAGTGATGGGTTACCAGACCAAGATCGTTTGGTAAATACCAAGGCCGCTGAACATTTTTCATTTCAAAAAAGTGTTACTTCAAATCAATCCTATCCAAGTTCAGTTATGGGAGCAATGGCATTACTGCGTCAGTTTTATCATGACTCGCGTTGGTATGAGCAGGGCAATACCCCTCAGAAAGATTTAGCCCTTGAAGCCGCCTTAAACCAAAAAAATCTTCCCAAGATTTTTTATGCAGATGATAAACTCAACACACTGCGCGCTGCAAAAATTGGTCAAGAAATGGGATTGCCATTTAAAATTGTAGCCAGTGGTCAGGAATATGAACTGTTACGAGAATTAAAAGCGTCGAATGCCCAATTGATCCTTCCCTTAAATTTTCCCGCTGCTTATGATGCTGCCGATCCTTTACTAATGAAAAAAATCAGTTTAGCTCAGCTGCGTCAATGGAACCAAGCCCCTATGAATCCTGCAGAAGTAGAAAAAGCAGGGATTTCCTTTGCCTTGACTACGGCTAAATTAAAGTCGCCAACAGCTTTCCTTACCAACCTAAGAAAAGCCGTTTCTTATGGCCTTTCTGAAGAAAAAGCATTGGCTGCACTTACCACTGTACCTGCACAATGGTTGAATCAGCAAAATACACTAGGGGTATTAAAAAAAGGTGCCCTTTCAAACTTTATTGTGACTTCAGGTCCCTTATTTGAAAACGAAACCGTTATTTATGAAAACTGGGTGAAAGGAACTCCACACGTTATTCAAGACCATACCACACAATCAATTGACGGTAACTATACACTTGTAGCTGATGGAGAGACTCTTGAAATTGAAATTAAAAACAGTTTGAAAAAAATTGCCGTAACGGCAAAAAAAGACTCTCTTTCTTTTAAAACAAAAAGCAATTACAAAGACCACTGGTTTTTTCTAACCCTTATTGATAACAAAGAAAAAGAATACGCACAACTTCATGCAAAAGTGGTTGACAAAGCCACACTTTCTGGTCAAGGAGTAGATTTTAATGGTAAGAGTATAACATGGTCGGCTACACCTTCTTCAACAGAAGCAAAAGAAGCTAAAAAACCCGACGCACCCTCTTATTATGACCCTGTGCCTGTAACATTTCCAAATAAAGCTTTTGGATTTAGCTCCTTGCCTAAAGCGCAAAATACACTCTTTAAAAATGCTACCGTTTGGACAAACGAAAGCGAGGGGATACTAGAAACAACAGATGTTTTGGTGGTCAATGGTAAAATAGCCAAAGTAGGTGAAAATGTAAGTGCTGATGGTGCAACAATAATTGATGCCACAGGAAAACACCTTACTTCAGGTATAATTGATGAACATTCCCATTTAGGAGCTTCAAGTATAAACGAAGGAGGGCATAATTCCTCAGCAGAGGTGAGTATTGAAGATGTGTTAGAGCCTGATGATATAGGACTCTATCGTGATTTAGCAGGTGGCGTTACTGCCATTCAAATACTTCACGGTTCCGCAAATCCGATTGGCGGACGCTCAGCCTTGATAAAACTTAAATGGGGCGCTTCGATCGATGAATTACCCATTCAAAATGCCGACCCTTTTATCAAATTTGCGTTGGGTGAAAATGTGAAGCAATCAAACTGGTCTAGCTTTTCGCGATTTCCACAAACTCGAATGGGTGTTGAGCAAGTCTTTGTAGATTATTTCCAACGTGCTAAAGAATATGGACAACAATGGGATGCCTATAATGCGTTATCCAACAAACAAAAAGCTCAGACTAAAAAACCGCGTTATGACATTGAAATGGAAGTGCTTTGGCAAATCTTAAAAGGAGAACGCTTCATTTCGAGTCACTCATATGTTCAATCTGAAATTAACATGCTGATGAAAGTTGCAGAACGCTTTAATTTTAGAATCAATACATTCACTCACATTTTAGAAGGATATAAAGTGGCTGATAAAATGGCCGAACACGGCGTTGGAGGGTCAACCTTTTCTGATTGGTGGTCGTATAAAAATGAAGTGAAAGACGCTATTCCGTACAACGGGGCCATAATGCATAATGCTGGGGTAACCGTTGCTTTTAACTCTGATGATGCTGAAATGTCAAGAAGGCTAAATCAAGAGGCGGGAAAAGCTGTTAAATACGGAGGGATTTCAGAAGAAGATGCATGGAAGTTTGTAACGCTTAACCCGGCAAAACTTTTACACCTTGACGATCGGATGGGTAGTATTAAAGTAGGGAAAGATGCAGACCTAGTACTTTGGAGTGATCATCCCCTTTCAATTTATGCGAAAGCAGAAAAAACCATGATTGAGGGAGTAGTATATTACGATGCTTCAACAATCGATGCGCAAATGATGGCCGATGCCCAAGAAAAACAAAAGATCATCAGTCAAATGCTAATTGAAAAGGAACGGGGAGGATCAACCCAAAAAGCACCGAGTCCTGTAAAAAGAGAATTTACCTGTGAAACTTTAGAATAAGACATTATGAAAAATTTTATATATATCCTTTTAATTCTTTTTATATCTACCACGATAGCTCAACAAACACCTGCTGATGCGCAGAAAACTGGTGTGGTAATAACTAATGCTACCCTTCATATTGGAGACGGAACGATTTTAGAAAATGCAGCTGTAGCATTTGAACAAGGAAAAATTACGTATGTAGGGCCATCGTCTGGTGCACCCTCATATCCTTCAAAAATTGATGCTTCCGGTCAACATGTTTATCCCGGCTTTATTGCTACTAATTCAAGTTTAGGGTTAGTCGAAATTGATGCTGTTCGCGCTACCGATGATGAAGATGAAATAGGTGATTTTTTACCCCATGTACGTTCAGCTATTGCTTACGATGCTGAATCAAAAATTGTAGAAAGTATGCGTCCTAACGGTGTACTCGTTGCACAAGTAGCCCCTAGAGGAGGGCGAATCTCAGGGAGCTCTTCTGTGATGCAAATGGATGCTTGGAATTGGGAAGATGCTTTGGTGAAATCCGACGAAGGGATTCACCTCAATTGGCCCAGCCCATATTCAAGAGGCCGATGGTGGTTAGGAGAAGATCCTGTTTTAAAACAAAACAGTAGTTATTCTGATGAAATTCAAAGTCTGAAAGACTTTTTTGAAAATGCAAAGGTGTATGACCAAAATCAAACTCCAAAGCATCTTCCCTTTCAAGCTATGTTAGGTCTGTTCGATGGATCCAAAACCCTTTATCTTCATGCAGAAGATGAAAAGCAAATTGTAGACGGTATTTCTTATCTAAAAAGTATCGGAATCAAAAAAGTGGTTTTAGTTGGGGGAAATGAAGCCCTTCAACAACTTTCGTTTCTTCAATCACACAATATGCAGGTTATTGTTTCTAGACCGCATCGACTTCCTGATGGAGAAGATGAAGATCCTAAACTGTCGTTCAAGATAGCATCAGAGTTGGTAAATGCGGGGTTAACGGTAAGTATAGATGTGAGTGGAAGAATGGAGCGTATGTACACTCGAAACCTTCCCTTTTATGCTGGTAGTTTTGCTGCCTATGGTATGGAGAAAGAAGTAGCACTTCAATTAATTACATCAAATCCGGCAAAAATATTAGGCATTGCTGACCGATTAGGATCATTAACTGTAGGTAAAGATGCTACTTTATTTATTTCCAAAGGGGATGCATTAGACATGCGGACAAACCAAATTCAAAAAGCCTTTATTGAGGGTCGGGACTTGAGTTTGGAAACGCATCAAACCACACTTTGGAAACGTTATTCTACTAAATTTCAATCCAAATAAAAA
>RGZR01000103.1 GCA_010031465.1 Flavobacteriia bacterium | reverse complement strand
TATTGATTTCACGCCCAATCTCCTGAGTGATAAAACCCAGTTTTTTTCCATTTGGAAATTCGTTTTTTAACACATCGCGGAAATAGGATAGGTGGTTTTGAAGTCTTACCTGCTCCTCCGTAATGTCTAACTTTTCCAAATAATAGATCAGCTCTTGCTCGAATCGATTCGAATCTACCTCTAGGCGTAATTCAGCCATAGCATTTGCTATCTTGGTTTGGACTCTTTCTTTTCTTTCCGGTTCTAAAACTTTTATTTTTGAAAGTTGCTGTTCTAGCAAATCCAAGCGCAGTAAAAAATCCTGTTCCAACACCTCTCCTTCGTCTTTTCTAAAACCAATTAGAGTTTCAAGGGTTTGGTTTAATGAACCTATAACGCACTTTTTTTCTGCTTCGTCAAGTTCTTCCCGAGATGAATTTAAAGTATCAGGTAATCGAAGTGCCATGGCCATTCGTTCACTTTCTGATGACTCTGCTATAGCTTCGAGTTGTTTCATATACGAAGAAACCACACCACTATTTATAATCGTAGGTGCATTTCCTCCGTTGTATTCCACATAGATGCTTACATCTATTTTTCCACGGAAGAGTAATTGCGTAATTCTTTTTCGCAATTCAGATTCTAATTCTCGAAAATAAGAGGGAATTCGCAAATTAATATCCGCTGTTTTACTGTTAAGTGAGCGAATTTCGATACGAATGTTTTTGTCTTCCCATTGGACTTCGGATTTTCCGTAGCCTGTCATGGACAGGATCATAGGCAGTTATTTAAAGTTCTCTGATTTTTATGTTGCGGAACGCAATTACGTCACCGTGATCTTGCAGTCCGATTTTACCCGTTCTAAATTTTCCAAAATCTTTATAACCCCTTGGATTATTAAATTTTGATCCTGCAACAAGAGCGTCCCACTCCACACCGTATAAGGGAAATTCAACGATTTTGGTTCCGTTAAGTTCAATACTTCCCTCATTGGTTGTATAGTTGATTGTAATCAAAAAGTGATTCCAACTCCCTGCAGGCAGGCAAACCTCTTCAGAAGGCTGTACTAAATCGTAGAGCGCTCCGGCCTGATGAAAATTAGGATTCACTTTTGAATCGGGGTGTCTTTCGTTGTCAAGGACTTGAACTTCAGGCCCAGTTACATAGGGCTTACCGTATTCCGGAAGCTCTTGTACGCCCCAAAAAATACCGCTATTGCCTCCTTCAGCTATATTCCATTCTAAGGACAATTGAAAATTCGAAAATTCTTTATCTGTCACAATATCGTGTCCTCTATCTCCTTGGGGAACTAAGGTGGGGTCAAAGGTTAATTCACCCTCACGAACTACCCACGCCGTGGGGGTATCCGGTTTATTGTAACGATGCCATCCTGCTAAACTTTTGCCATCAAAAAGGGAAACCCAATTGTCCTGCCCATCATCAAAAGTTTCAGGGGGGGAACTGCTGGTTAGGAGTAGTAAAGAAAATACTATTAAAAGGGGGTTTTTCATCGTGTTGTTAAAGGTTAAGAATTTTCTTTAGGAAGTCTTGATCAATATCCCCACCTGCAAAATCGTCAAATGTTTTTTGAGTAGCTTCTATAATATGACTTTGAATAAAAGGTGCCCCTTCCCGAGCTCCTTGTTCAGGACTTTTAATACAGCATTCCCATTCCATAACTGCCCACAAATCACATCCGTATTCAGTAAGTTTTGTGAAAATGGTTTTAAAATCGATTTGTCCATCGCCAGGAGAACGATAACGTCCCGCACGGTCAATCCAATCTCCATAACCTCCAAAAGCGCCTTTTTTGCCATTAGGTTTAAATTCGGAATCTTTGACATGGAAAGATTTTATAAATTCATGGTAATGATCAATGTATTCTAAATAGTCTAATTGTTGCAGAACAAAGTGACTAGGATCATACAATATATTTACTCTTTTATGATTGTTTGTTGCTGCTAAAAAGCGTTCAAAAGTAACCCCATCATGAAGGTCTTCTCCGGGGTGTATTTCATAGCAAACATCTACCCCGTTTTCATCATAAACATCGAGTATGGGTTTCCATCTTTTGGCAAGTTCTTCAAAACCTAGTTCAACCAAGCCCTGCGGGCGTTGAGGCCAAGGATGCCAAGTATGCCACAATAAGGCTCCTGAAAATGTAGCATGTGTGGTTAAGCCCAATCGCTGACTTGCCTTTGCCGCTTTTTTCATTACCTCAATGGCCCATTCAGTACGTGCTTTGGGATTATTTTTTACTGCTGGTGGTGCAAAATTGTCAAACATTAAATCGTAGGCAGGATGTACAGCGACCAGTTGTCCTTGAAGATGGGTTGATAATTCGGTGATTTCTAGCCCATAGGAGTTGATTTTCCCTTTTAACTCATCGCAATAGGTTTGACTTTCAGCCGCTTTATCTAAATCAATAAGAAACGATTCCCACGTGGGTATTTGGATTCCTTTATAACCTAAATCTGCAGCCCATTTGCACATGCCTTCAAGGGAGTTGAAAGGGGCTTTACTGTCTACAAATTGAGCGAGAAAAATTCCAGGCCCTTTTACTGTTTTCATTGATTTTCCATGGGTAGCCATACGTTTCCATTTTTATGTGATTCAACAACTTTTTCAATAAAGAGCATGCCTCTAACCCCGTCATTCATAGTGGGATATTCGCCTGTAAACGAGGTTTCTCCTCGAAGCGCTTTGGCTACACCTTTATAAATATTTCCCATAGCGTCAAAAATACCTTCGGGATGTCCGCCTGGTAATTTAGTTCCATCTGCGGCAACATCAGATACATAGGCGTTTCCGGGTTTTATTACACGTCTAGGCTCATCATCTTTCAAGAAATATAGAAAATTAGGGTTTTCTTGTTCCCATCGGAATCCTCCGTTTCGTCCGTAAATAGCAACGGCTAGGTTATTTTCCTCACCCGTTGCAATCTGACTGGCTCGAATTACTCCTTTCGCTTTATTTGAAAAGCGAATAAGCACAGTTCCGTCTATATCTAGTGGATTGTCATCGTATAGGGTGTTTAAATCGGAAAGCAACGACGATACTTCCATTCCTGTTAAATACTCTGCCATTTGAAAAGCGTGTGTTCCAATATCACCTATACAAGAACTAATGCCTGCTTTTGATGGGTCTAATCGCCATACTTTTTTTCGTACATCTTTATCGTGAATCACAGGGTTGATCCATCCTTGGTAGTATTGAATGTCAACTTTATGAATTTCACCTAAGGCGCCTTCAGCAATTAGATGCTTCATGTGCCGAACCATTGGATACCCAGTGTAGGTATAGGTTACTGCAAATATGGCATTGTTTTTCTTTTGTAAGGCTTCCAACTCTTTAGCTTCTGAAAATGAGGTTGTAAGGGGTTTTTCACATATTACATTAAACCCATTTTCAAGTAATTTTTTAGCCATAGGAAAATGAAGGAAATTGGGGGTTAAAACTGAAACAACCTCAATTCGTTCGTCAGCGGGTTTTTTGAGTTCTTCCTCAATTAGGGTGTCAAAGTCAACATAAACACGTTCTGTATTGACGCCTATTTGTTTGGCAAATTTAATATTGTCATCATAGTTCGGATTAAATACACCTCCTACTATTTCATAACGGTCATACATATTAGAGGCTACACGGTGTAAAACGCCAATAAGCGAGTCTCCACCGCCACCCAATACACCTAATCTGATTTTACTCATAATGGTTTAATTTTAATGGTTTCGTTTTTAAAAAGGATTAAAAATAAGATTAATACTACAAAAGAAAAAATGGCGGGTTGAATCCAAATTACCTGCCATTGATGGCCTTCTTCAAGTACATAAAGATCGGTTAACCATCCTGCAAACCGAAAGCCAATTAGCATTCCCAGTCCATATGTGGCAAGGGTAATTAGTCCTTGTGATGAACTTTTGTATTTTTCACCGGCTTTAAAATCGGTATAAATTTGTCCTGAGACAAAGAAAAAATCATAACATAAACCGTGAAGTATAATACCGAGAATCAACATCCAAGTAAGTTCTCCTGTATTTCCAAAAGCAAAAAGCGTATAGCGAATGCTCCATGCTAAAATACCAACTATTAGGGCTTTCTTAACTCCGTATCGTTTCAGAAATAAGGGCAATAGCAAAAGAAAAAGTACTTCTGAGATTTGGCCCATTATCATTTTGGAGGCGGCGGCTTTCATTCCAATTTCATTCAGAAATTGATTGGCGTGTTGGTAGTAAAAGGCCAACGGAATACAGATTAAAATAGAGGCTACAAAAAAATACAAATAACTACGGTCTTTGAGGAGTTGTAGAGCGTCCAACCCTAAAATTTCTTTGAGTGAGCTTTTTTTGTTTCCTGATGCTTTTGGCGGTGTATTAGGTAGGGTAAAACTGTAAAACCCTAAAAAAAGTGAGGCTCCAGAGGCCATGTAAAAGGTATACTCAAGTACTTTCTCGCCTTCCCATGAAAGATATCCAATTATTAAACCTGCTGCAATCCATCCTATACTTCCTAGCACACGAATGGGTGCAAATTCTTTAGAAGGGTTTTTCATTTGATGAAAGGCAACTGAATTCGCCAATGCTAAAGTGGGCATATAAAGCAGCATATAAAGAAAAACAAAAGGATAAAAATTAGGGAATGTGATGGCTGAAGCAGCGTAAAATAATAATCCTGCTCCTGTTAGATGCAATACCCCTAAGATTTTTTGTGCAGAAAAATAACGATCTGCAATTAAGCCTATTATAAAAGGGGCTATAATGGCTCCTATAGATTGTGTTTCGTAAGCCAAAGCCAGTTCTTTACCACTAGCATTAAATCGCTGTGACAAAAAAGTTCCCATGGTTACAAACCAACCTCCCCAAATAAAGAACTCAAAGAAAAAGAGAATTGAAAGTCGAAATTGAGTTATGCCTTTCATACCCTTATTGATGCCCCAACAGTCTCTAGAAGTTTTTTAGTTGCCACTATCCCCTCGGTTTCTGATAAACGATTGCCTTCGTATTCTACACCAACAAAGCCGGTATATCCCGCTTCTTTTACAAGAGTTAGTAAACGAGTATAGTCTAAGGTTGTTTCTTGACCCTCAGCATTAAAATCATTTGTTTTTGCACTAACCCCAAAAGCTTTAGGCATCATTTCTGCTACCCCTTGGTACGGATCATACACCATAGAACAGCTTCCGTCAAAAATAGAACCGTAGCCTTCATCAGCAATACAGAAATTTCCAAAGTCTGGTAGTGTCCCACAATTTGATTTTCCTGTACCGTTTATGGCACGCATCAAAAAGGGTACGTTTGAACTCAATCGGCCGTGATTTTCTACGATCACATTGATTTTTTGTGGAGCCGCATGATCCGATAATTCGGACAAACTTACTATAGAATTTTCAATCCATTTTTCGGGATCTTTTTCTCCAAAAAGATTTAATCGAACGGCACTACAGCCCATAGCACTAGCTGCATCTATCCATCGCTTGTGATTGTCTAAGGCTTGAAGACGGGTGGCCTGATTAGAACTTGAAAGATCGCCTTCAGAGTCAATCATGATAAGAACATTTTGAAGGTCATATTGAGTAGCAAGCGTATTGTTTTTTTCCACAAAAGCAGAAATAGCCGCAGACTTGTCGGCACTATTCATCACATCAGGATACAATTGATTTACATATTCAAGCCCCTCAAAACCGAGTTCACTTGCCATTCGAGCAAATTCATACGGGGACGTTCCCCCGCGAAAAGCTTTGTGATAGGACCACTGGGCTAGGGATATTTTAAAAAATAAGGGAGTGGTTTTCACTTGATTCTGACAGGCAATAAAGGAGGGAAAGCTAACCGCTCCAATACCTGAAGCTCCCATAATTGATATAAAGTCTTTGCGTTTCATACAACAGTTTTTGGTTTCTTTTCAACAATTCCGC
>RGZR01000102.1 GCA_010031465.1 Flavobacteriia bacterium | reverse complement strand
TGGACTACAGCAGCTTTCTTGGTAGCCGCTGGTGAAATGGTTTCGGCAGATGCATTTATTTAAAAAGGTTTTTTAAAACAAGAAGAGATTCCCTTTGAAAAATTCTTAAAAACTCCCACAGGAGCCTTATTTTTACACTAAATAGTTTACCATGAAATTTGCAACACATACTGTAATGACCCAAATCTTAGACGCTCTGTTTGCTGTATATGCCCAACGAGTGCCTGATGTTAAAAAAATAACCCAAGCTATGGTGGACAAAGGATTGGTAAACAGTCAAGCGGATATCATAAATGACCATGTGGCCTTTCGTACCATGGGAGTCAAGAATTTGGGAATTGCCTCGTTTGAAAAGATTTTTTTAGCTCATGGATATGAAAAAAGAGACTCTTTTTATTTTGAAATAAAAAAATTAAATGCCAATTGGTATGCCCCACCCACACCAGATTTACCTAGAGTGTTTATTAGTGAACTTAAAGTAGATCAATTGTCCGAAACCACACAGAAGATTATTTATAAATACACGAATACGGTAAAAAGTGATCCTGTTGATCAGTTGGATGTAATGGATGTTAAAGATGTAGCCACCTATTTTCAAACTCCTTTATGGGAATTGCCTTCTCTTGAAGATTATGAACATTTATTAACCGAAAGTGAATATGCGGCATGGGTTATCTACAACCGATACTATTTAAACCATTACACAATTAGTGTTCATGATTTGCCTCAGGCATATAATACACTCGAACCCTTTAATTCCTTTTTAACATCTATTGGGATTCAACTGAATACCTCTGGAGGGGAGATAAAAACAAGTAGCGATGGTCTTTTACGTCAATCAAGTTCTGTTGCCAATCAAGTGCTAGCTACTTTTAAGGAGGGAGCCACTAAGTCAATCGCTGGAAGTTATGTGGAATTTGCTGAGCGCAAGCCCCTTCCTGAATACAATCATTTAAATAAAAAGGACCTTAAACGAGAACATCGAAGAGAGGGTTTTGAAACCGCAAACGCAGACCGTATTTTTGAAAGTACATTTACAACACAACTATATCAAAAAGGATGATGGATATCAAGACTTTGCTTGAAGAATTAGGAATACAAAAAAACCAAAAAGGATGTACCCAAGGTAACCTTTGGTATGCTTCAGGACCAGAAATCATCTCCTACAGCCCCGTAAACGACAAAGAAATTGGACGCATACAAGGCACTAGTCCTGAAGATTATGAAAGTGTAATTGAAACTGCGACAGAAGCTTTTGAGGTTTTTAGAAAATGGCCAGCTCCTAAGCGAGGAGAGCTTGTGCGTCAAATGGGAAATAAGCTTAGAGAAAAGAAAAGTGCTCTGGGCCAATTGGTGTCATGGGAAATGGGTAAGTCCTTACAAGAGAGCTTGGGCGAAGTACAAGAAATGATTGATATCTGTGATTTTGCCGTTGGATTATCTCGGCAATTACATGGATTTACAATGACCTCTGAACGTCCTTCTCATCGTCTTTTTGAGCAATACCACCCCTTGGGAATCGTAGGTATCATTTCTGCGTTTAACTTTCCGGTTGCCGTGTGGAGTTGGAATACAGCGATTGCCTGGGTATGTGGTAATGTTTGTGTTTGGAAACCCAGTGAAAAAACACCTTTATGTAGTATAGCCTGTCAAAACATAGTAGCCGAAGTACTTCAAGAAAACACCCTTCCACAAGGAATTTCTTCTGTGGTTAACGGAAATGCGGCAGTAGGGAAGTGGTTGGCCGAAGACCATCGGGTAGCCTTAGTGTCAGCTACAGGTTCCACTCGAATGGGTAAAGATGTTGCTCAACGAGTTGCTGCGCGTTTAGGAAAATCGCTTCTTGAATTGGGAGGCAATAATGCCATTATTATTACTCCCCATGCTGATATTGAATTGGCTATTCGCGCTGCTGTTTTTGGAGCAGTAGGAACATGTGGCCAACGCTGTACTTCTACACGCCGTTTAATAGTACATCAATCTATAGTGGAAACTTTTACCACTGCTTTAAAAAAAGCCTACGATCAGTTGAGAATTGGAAACCCCTTAGATGTAAAGAATCACGTAGGTCCCCTGATTGATGCTGAAGCTGTTACCCTATTTGAAGAAGCTTGCAAAAAAGTGGAAAATCAAGGGGGGAAATGGATTGTTAAGGGTGCTATTCTTGATTCCAAATCCTTAGGAAGTCATTGCTATGTAAAGCCGGCTGTGGCTCTTATCGATTCAAATGCTGAAGTAGTACAAGAAGAAACCTTTGCGCCTTTATTGTATGTGCTGCCTTATAAAGGAACAATAGAAGATGCTTTAACAATTCAAAATGAAGTAAAGCAAGGACTGTCTTCTTCCATCATGTCACTTAATGTAAGGGAAACCGAAACCTTTTTGTCTCATTGGGGGAGTGATTGCGGAATTGCCAATGTAAATATTGGAACTTCAGGGGCTGAAATCGGAGGCGCTTTTGGTGGTGAAAAAGAAACGGGTGGAGGCAGAGAAAGTGGTTCAGATGCTTGGAAAGCCTACATGAGAAGACAAACCAATACTGTTAATTTTTCGACAGAAATTCCTCTTGCTCAGGGAATTGTATTTGATTTGTAATTAAATGACACAAAATCTTCCCCTTGTAGGACTACTGATCATCGGCATTACGGCTTTAATAAGCTATAAAGGATTTAGGGACGACTCTTTTTTTACTGCCTACAGTTTTCAAATTAATAAAATCCGTTCAGGATCCTATTTACGACTTCTAAGCTCAGGGTTTTTACACGTGGGTACCTCTCATTTATTATTCAACATGATAACTCTTTATTTTTTTATTGGTATTGTGGTGTATGCTTTAGGCACTTTTTCCTTTTTAGCCTTGTATTTTGGGAGCTTGATCGCGGGTAATCTTTTTGGATACGGCTATCATTACAATGATCCTTATTATACCGCTGTTGGTGCGAGCGGTGCCGTTACCGGAGTCCTGTTCAGTGCCTTGTTATTGTATCCCGAAATTGAATTATTCCTCTTTTTTATTCCGATTCCGATTCCCGGATATCTGTTTGGAATAGGATATATTCTTTACACATTATACGGGATGAAATCTCAAAAAGACACTATTGGACATACAGCCCATTTTGGAGGAGCAATAGGAGGTATTGTAATTACCTTATTGTTAAAGCCCGAGGTTCTTGACGAAGCTACATTAATGCTTACCGTTTTGAGTGTGGCTACCTTAGTTGCAGGAATAATGCTGTACAGAGAACAGCAAAAGAAAAGAAATTAAAGTTTTCCTAAAAGCTCTTGAACTTTACGTTCTAATTCTATGCCTCGCAGATCACGCGAAACGATTATACCGTTTTCATCAACAATAAAAGTAGCGGGAATTGCGCTCACATTATAAAGCCGGGCAATGGGATCGTTCCAAAACTCAAGATTTGAAACATGCTCCCAAGTCAATCCATCATCTGCAATTGCCTGAATCCATTTAGGTTTTGTTTTATCTAAAGACACCCCTACAATTCGAAGTCCATCGTTTTTATGTTCGTTATACAACCGTACCAAATTAGGGTTTTCAATACGGCAGGGGCGACACCAACTTGCCCAAAAATCGATTATGGTCACTTTTCCAAGGGATTCGTTCAAAGCCAGTCTATTTCCCTCAGGGTCCGGACCTTCAAATAAGGGAGCTGCTTGACCTACTTCTGCTTTTTCAGGCACATTTAGTATGCCGCGAATACTGCGACCAGAATCTGTGTTTTTAATACGCTCTGAAAGACCGTCATACAATTCTTTAGCTTCTCCTGTGGGGAGTGTTTTATTTGCTACAAAACGTTCTAAAATCAAAATCGAAATAAACGAATCAGGAGAGGATCGAATAAAATCCAATTCGTATTCTTGAATTTGTAACCGTACTTCTTGATATTGATCTTGTAAGTCTTGGGCTGCTATAGTGTCTTTTAAGATCAGGGCCTGCTGAAGATCATTTCCTATTGCATTTAAAGAAGTAATATAAACCTTGGTTTCGGATTTATACTGCATAAAGTCATCATTTGAAATGGTTCCCATCGCTTTTGAAGCGACCAAACTGTCTTTAAAAATCTCAACATCAAGTGTACCTCCTTCAACAACAAAAGGAAAAGTGCCTTGAAGGCCTTCAACTTGTAAAAAATGTACGTTAGGCTCTTCTACTTCAAACGTCAATTCAAATTTTCCTTCAGAAACGGTTAGGGTATCCATTACCTGGGGTTGATTGTTGGCGTCTGCTTTGATATGGAATATTTTACTTCCATTATCTAAATCTGAAGTTCCCTTAATTTTTAAGGAATTTGAACCGTTTTGGCAGGCTATAATAGAAAATGCAACAAAAAGGGGAAGTGCAAAATATCGGATCATAATAAAAAATATATGCTAAATTAATCAAATGGAGGGAAATGAAAAACTTATCTTAATTTTAGGGCAACTTATGAAATTAGGAGCCTTTGCAATCTCATCCCTTACATTCTAAACTCACCACTTTAAATTCTAAGCTAGCTGGAACAATTAAATGGGATCGACTTCACCAGTATCTTTACTCAACAGATGCCTCTGTATACAAGCGAAACCCCTTAGCTGTGGCCTTTCCAAAGGGAAAAAATGATTTGCAAGAAATTATTGCCTTTGCACAGCAACATAAAATTGGACTTATTCCGAGAACCGCCGGAACCTCTCTAGCAGGTCAGTGTGTAGGTGAAGGTATTGTGGTTGATGTTTCAAAACATTTTACTGAAATTTTAAAAATTGATCCTAAACAGAATACGGTGACCGTTCAGCCCGGTGTAAATCGAGATGCGTTGAATCAGGTGTTAGCGCCTTTAGATCTTTTTTTCGGTCCCAATACATCCACCTCACAGTATTGTTTACTAGGCGGAATGTTGGGAAACAATTCTTCGGGAACAACCTCAATTCGCTATGGGGTAACACGTGACAAGGTCATTGCAGTTGAGGCACTGCTTAGTGATGGATCAGAAGTGGTATTTAAACCTTGTACAGCATCTGAAATAAAAGAAAAAGCAGCCTTACCCACTTTAGAAGGTGAAATTTACCGCCAATTAGAAGAAATGCTATCTGACCCTAAAACACAAGAAGGAATTAGAAACGAATTCCCTGAGGCTAGTATCCACAGAAGAAATACAGGATATGCTCTTGATGTTTTAATTGACCAAAGACCCTTTACTTCTGATGGTTCGCTTTTTAATATTTCAAAACTACTTGCCGGAAGTGAAGGTACCCTGGCGATTACAACAGCCATAACATTTGCTTTAGAACCCCTTCCTCCTAAGCACAGTGCTATGCTTGCCTTGCATTTTAAAAGTATTCATGATGCAATGAATGCGGTTGTTCCTGTAATGGAGCATCATTTGTACACCTGTGAATTGATTGATAAAACCATTTTAGATTGCACGAAAGGACACCCGGGTTTTAAAGAACATCGCTTTTTTATTCAAGGAGACCCTAAAGCCATATTGTTACTTGAGTTACGGAATAATGATAAAGAAATTCTTGCCTCTGATTTACAAAAATTAGAAGCCACAGTGGCCGCTTCTGGCTGGAGTTATGCGGCAGTACCCCTTTGGGATGAAGCCATTGATAAAGCGAATGCTCTTCGACATGCAGGGTTGGGTTTATTGGGAAATATGATTGGTGCTGGTGTTTTCATGATGCCTTCTACTTTAGCTAGTTTCGGTGGTATAAGTATTATTGGTTGGATTGCATCTTCCATTGGAGCTTTTTTATTAGCAAAGATTTTCGCGCACTTAAGTAAAATGATGCCAGGGACAGACGGTGGTCCTTATGCTTATTCAAAATAGCGAACGAATAATCTAAACCTGAGTTAAATGATTTTGCAGATTGCACAAACATTGGTTTTCCTGAAACTTTGATCATAGGTTTAGGTTTATCA
>RGZR01000101.1 GCA_010031465.1 Flavobacteriia bacterium | reverse complement strand
AATATAATGTCATGGATGACATTGAAGATTGGGATGAAGAATTTGACTGGGATGCAGAAGAGGAAGAGGATGACGGCCTCTTTGATATTTAAAAATAGCATTTCAACACCTTAAAAGGGGTCTATGCGTTTAAAACGTATAGCCTACTTCGTATTATTCTTTTTTGTTTGGTGATTACCAAGATGGATTTTTTTAATATTACTTTGGTATTTTCATCTAGACCTTTTCCCTTATTAATTGATTTAAAAATTATTTGGTTCATTACCCCTAGATGAGAGTAACCCTTTTGCTTTTTTTGAACTAAAGCCATTTCTCCCTATTTATTTGGCTATTTGGATTTGGAGATTAAACCCTTGGGTTGCTCTTTAGTCAAATTATTTAAACAAAAACTAATGAAACCTTTTTTGAAATTTATTCTCAATCACCCCTACCTTATACTTATCACTGTTCTTACAATTGGCCTAACCCCTGCAACTGGTCAAGAAGTAGGACAGACCGAAAGACTGATTTCCCCAGAAATTAACCCTGATAATTCAGTAACTTTTCGAATCAATGCCCCCAAAGCCACTTCGGTAGAAGTAACAGGAAATTGGATGCCGATGATTTCAAATGTTGCGGGAGGCCTGATGCGTAAAACCCTAGTTTTAACTAAAGACAATAAAGGGGTTTGGTCAGCAAAATCAGAAGTATTAGCCCCTGAACTTTATGGTTATTCCTTTTTAGTTGATGGCGTTGCTACTCTAGATCCGTCAAATTTAATGATTGCCCGTGATGGGATATTTCGGACAGAGAGCATGTTATATGTTCCCGGCGAAGGTTCAGATTTATATTGGGCAAATAAGGGTCCTAAAGGATCTATTCATGAAATTTGGTATGAATCACCTACCCTTGAATTGACCCGAAGAATGGTGGTTTATACTCCTCCTGGATACGAAACCTCAACTGTGGATTATCCCGTATTGTACTTACTTCATGGAGGTGGCGGTGACGAAGAAGCTTGGTCCACTTTGGGGGTAGCACCCAACATTATGGATAACCTTATCAATAGTGGTAAAGCAAAAGCCATGATAGTGGTTATGACCAACGGAAACCCGTCGCAAGCAGCTGCTTTTACCGTTAGCCCCAAACAAATAGTAACTTCTACAAATGTGGGTGGCATGGCTAATATGCAGTTTGAAAAAAGCCTTATTCATGATGTAATTCCTTACATTACTGCTCACTTTAGGGTCAAATCAGATAAAGAAAATAGAGCTCTAACGGGATTAAGCATGGGAGGGCTTCAAACAATTAATACCTCTTTTATGGAACCTACGCTCTTTGATTACATTGGCGTGATGAGTATGGGATTTGCTGATTTGAGTCGTTTTGGTATCGATGTCGATCACTCAAAAAGAGAACAACAAATTTTAGCCTTAAAAAAAGAGCAGCCCAAGGTGTACTGGATTGCTTGTGTTTTGAGCATTTTTAGCTCAATTTTGATCATTTTTTGTTGTTTTTTGCTCATTTTTAGTTTTCTACTTAAAAGAGAATAAGGCTTCATTAAAGTAATCACCTGTTCGTTACCAAAACCTAATTCGACCCTATCTTGATCAAGGCCCTATCTTCTCTTTATTGCCAAGATTTGAACATCAAAGCCTTATATTACTTTAAAAAATTGATGTAAAAATTCTGTACATTTAAACACTATTTATTATTTCACTATAACTTATGAAAAAAACCATTCTCTCCCTTCTAGTGCTATCGCTTTGGAGTTGTCAAAACAAAACTCAAGAGCCCTCTGAAACCCGAATTTACCCTCTTATAAAAGATTTATACAGTGCTGATCCTTCAGCACATGTTTTTGATGGGAAACTTTATTTGTACCCGTCTCATGATCTTGATGCAGGTGTCCCAGAGGATGATTTAGGGAGCCATTTTGATATGAGTGATTATCACGTTTATCAGATAAGTGAATCTTTAGAAGCAACAGATCTAGGTGAAATTTTAAATGTCAATCAAATTCCATGGGCTGAAAAACAACTGTGGGCTCCAGATGCAGCTACAAAAAATGGCACATACTATTTTTATTTTCCTGCTAAAGACAGCACAGGCATTTTTAGAATTGGGGTAGCTACTGCTTCCACTCCGCAAGGGCCCTTTATTGCTGAACCAAGCCCTATTGAGGGTGCGGTTAGCATTGATCCCTGCGTGTTTGTTGATAGTGACGGTACAGCCTATATGTATTTTGGAGGTATATGGGGCGGACAATTACAACGTTGGGAATCGGGATCCTATGTTTCTGAGGATATTTATCCCTCGGAAAATCAAGCGGCCATTATGCCAAAAATGGCTAAAATGACTGAAGATATGTTGGCCTTTGAAGAAGCTCCTAAAAATGTTTTGTTGCTTGATCAAGAGGGAAACCCGTTAACTGCAGGGGATAATGAACGTCGTTTTTTTGAAGCCGCTTGGGTTCATAAAGTAAACGACACCTATTATTTTTCCTATTCTACTGGTGACACACATAACATTGCTTATGCAACTGGAACTTCTCCCATGGGTCCATTTACCTATCAAGGGGTTATTTTAAAACCGGTATTGGGTTGGACAAACCACCACTCTATCGTTGAATTTAACGGACAATGGTATTTGTTTTTTCATGACAGTGAACTCTCGGGTGGGAAAACCCACTTGCGGAATGTGAAAGTTACCCCTCTTGAGCACCTTTCTGACGGGAGTATTCAAACTATTGACGCTCTTGTAACAGTATCACAAACTGAATAATTAATTTGACTTTCAAACTCATACCCTACAGTTCTTCATGGAAAATTTTATAGAATGGGGGTATGTTGGATTATTTTTGGCCAGCTTTATAGCGGCTACAATAATTCCCTTAAGCTCTGAAATTGTGCTGAGTCTTTTACTCGCAAACGAGTATTCATTAGCGATGGTTTTGGGGGTGGCTACCGCTGGCAACTGGTTAGGTGGAATGACCAGTTATGGTTTGGGTAGGCTGGGAAATTGGTACCTGTTAAATCGTTTTTTTGGGATTCGAATAGATCAAATGATACCTTGGCAAAATCGCATGAATCAATGGAAAAGTATTCTTGCTTTTTTTTGTTGGTTGCCCGGTATTGGTGATCTTATTGCGGTAGCCCTAGGGTTTTTTAAGATTTCGTTGATCCCCGTTGGGCTATGGATGTTAATCGGAAAGTTACTTCGTTATTTTGTTTGGGCTATACTAACGAATTGGGGGCTTGAGTTTGTGTAGTGCTCCCTTTTGCTTTTTTGGTTTTGATTCCCCATGCATGGACTCGAATGTAATTTGTTATCCACATCCATGGAATAAAAATTAGATCTAACCCTTTTTTTATCACCCACCAGATTCCTCTAAGTATTCCCCAAAATACAATCCCTAAGAAAGCAAAAAAGGCAAGAAATATTTCTGGTCCCATTTAATCGTAAACACAGGTTGAATTATCAGCTTTGATATAATAATTTTTAAAATTCTTTGCGGCTTTGTCCATACACCCGCATAAATTAAGCAATTCAATGTTTTTAAAATCAATAGGATGACTTTCTGCTTGAAGGGCAATATACCCTTGGTCTATTAGAGTTCCTGCTTTGGGTTTCCAATAGTCGTGATTTGACACTCCCATAATTTCCCAATCTGAACCCGGATAGTCTTTAGAGATAAAATGTTGATCTACTTGAGGCTGACTGTAGCGTAAAACCGTATCATTTTCAATAATATGGATTATCGACTCACTCCCCATAACGATGGCTTCTGCTTTTACCCATTGATCACCATGATAGGTTTTTGACGATGCTGATATACAATGCGTAAAATCCAATTCATTCTGATACACCACTGCTGTTCCGGGGGTACACAGGTTCCCTGTTGTACGATCTGCTTTACCCAATCCCCCCAAAAGTTGTAACTCGATAGAAACTGGAAAATGTTGCTCAAATGCATTGCTTTCTGCAGATTGACTATGCAGCATTACCCCACTATTTCGTACGTTCCAGTTTTCTCCCCCAGGAGTTTGGTCTCCTACAAAACGATAATCAAAACGCAATTTATAATAGGAATAAGGTGTGGTATAATACATATGCCCGTAATCATTTTCAAAAGCATCATAATCATCATAAACGACACGTATCATACTGTCTTCCACGCGAAAGGTGTTTTTGTAATTTACACCTACCTCTTGGCCTGCCATTTTGATTTTCCAGCCTGATAAATCTTTGCCATTAAATAGGGACACCCATTCTTCAGCATTTGGATAACTTTGGTTTGATTCACAGGAAAGTATCCCCATGAACAAAATGATAATTAAAGAAGTTCTCATGCTTAATAAAGTTCAATACTAAAGTATTAAAAATTGGTGTACCCCTTTCTTTTCCAATCACCAAAACACCTTACATCGATGGGGAATAGAAAGGGTTTTGTCTTGTTAAGATTAATCTTCGTAGCGTCCGGGAGCTAAAAAACGGCTAACTAAGGAAAATAAGGAGTGGGGCAATACACGTAATAAAAACACGATTATTTTAAACGTGAAGGTAGGTACGCATACTTTTTTCCCTTTCAATAGGGCATCAACTCCTTCAGAGGCAATTCGATCCACCTCTTTTTTCATAAAGGAGGGCACCCGATCCATTTGTTCTTGCACTCCGCTAGCGGTATGAAAGTTGGTAATGGTATAGCCTGGACATATTGCGGTAGACGTAATCCCCTTTGCGTTATAATTCGTATTGATTCCTTCACTAAAGCGGTTGACAAAAGTTTTTATCGGTCCATATAAGGGCTGAATTGCCGAAGGTGGGGCAAAAGCCGCTACAGAAGAAACGATGGCTATTTTTCCTCCGCCTTGTATCAACATATCGTTTAGAAAGAGTTTTGTTAACGCAATTACCGAAATACCCAATACGCGTAAAAATTTTTCTTCCTCTTCCATGGGGGTTTGGTGAAAAGAAGTGGGCAATGCATAACCGGCATTATTGACCAAAACAGAAACCTTACCCTTTAGCTTTTTACAAAATGTATAAATTTGATTGGGTGCCTCTGAAGAGGCTAAGTCTGCAATGCAATAGTTTACCTCAACATCAAATTCGTTTTTTAAGGTAGCAACTGCTTTTTGAAGGCGTTGTTCTCCACGAGCGGTAAGTACAACATTATACCCTCTTTGAGCTAAATAACGGGCCATAGAGAATCCAATACCTGAAGATCCTCCGGTAACTACTGCCCACTGTTTTTGAGGATTTTTGTCCATAAATCGGTTTTGAGTAAAAATAGAATTTTCTGTTACATAGAAAATGAAAAAAATAGTATTTTCACTTTTTTAAAGTTGGAATTTAATGTCAAAAATAAAGTACGCTTTCCCTCCCTCCTCACTTATGTTTATAGTGTTTTTAATTGCCTTTAGGGTAGGGTATTCTCAATCTTTATACCAAGACTTCGATTATAAAATGCCGATTGATTCTGCTAAGAACATCCTAAAATCAAAAACAAAAAGGCTAAAAAATATTGCCTTTGGCAAGGGGACTTTATATGCTTTTCGAAAAAAATCTTTGGTGGAGCGTGACAATGAATTGATCAGCATTACTATTTGGAGCAAAAAAAACTTGAGTTTAAAAGAGGCGGAAAGCTATTTACTCAAAAGTAGAGCGCATTTTGAATCCAGTGAGTATAAGGTAGTGTACGCTCAAGAAAACTGGTCCAAGCCGCTTTTAGTGAAAAAGAATTTACCTTGTATACGATTTGTAGATCTCGAAAAAACGGTGCTTGTAGAAGTCGATCCAAGAGGACAAGGCGGGATTTATAATATTTTTGTGACGTTTTATAATTACGACTGGTTTTTACACAAAGCTAGGGGAATTGAATAGTTATAAATCCAAATTTATCCCAAGACCCATCAATTCTCTTACTTGAAGTTTACCCAGTAAGTCATCGTCATATAACAGGTGTAAAACAAAATTTCCGGAAATTTT
>RGZR01000011.1 GCA_010031465.1 Flavobacteriia bacterium | reverse complement strand
TTTTCAAGAATGCCACAATTATCAAATAAAGGCACCAATTTACCCACATCACCGATAAGAAAATTGGTTTCCTACTCCGATCAAGCCAAAAGTAATGGAATTGAAGTGCTGCACCTCAACATAGGCCAGCCCGATATTCCTTCGCCCTCAAATGCCATGGAGGCAGTAAAGTCTGTTGACCTTTCCCTTCTTCCATATGGTCCTTCTCAAGGCACATTGAGTTACCGGCAAAAGTTAGCAACGTACTATAAAAAACACCAAATTGATATTTCGCCTGAGGATATTTTAGTCACCACAGGGGCAAGTGAAGCTTTAACCTTTACACTAAACGTGATTTGTGATGCAGGTGATGAGATTATAATTCCTGAGCCTTTTTACGCAAATTACAATGGGTTTGCTAGTGCTTCTAGTGTGAATGTAGTTCCTGTAATTTCAGCATTTGATTCTCAATTTCAACTCCCTTCTTTGGAGAACATTAGTGAAAAAATTACGGCCAAAACCAAAGCAATTCTTTTGTGCAACCCAAGCAATCCGACGGGGTATGTTTACAATGAGCAAGAAATAAATACACTTTGTGAACTTGCCATAGCACACGATATATTTTTGATTGTTGATGAAGTTTACCGAGAATTTATTCATGAGGGAAATCCGCACTATTCTGTATTAAGACATCCCGATGGCGCAAATCACACAATAATGATTGATTCTGTATCCAAACGCTACAGTTTATGTGGTGCTCGTGTAGGGTGTGTCGTTTCTAAAAACAATTCATTTATTGAAAATGTGTTAAAATTTGCCCATTTGCGTTTATCACCGCCTACCTTGGCCCTTGTAGCTAGTGAGGCAGCACTAGAGGCGCCTGATTCTTATTTAAAAGGCGTAATTGCAGAATACAGCAAACGCAGAAATGTTCTTATTGAACAGTTAGAAAAGATACCCAATGTGATAGTCTCTCATCCTATGGGTGCTTTTTATTGTATTGTGAAATTGCCCGTTGAAGATGCTGAGGATTTTTCAAAATTCTTACTCACTGATTTTCACGATCAAAATCAAACGGTAATGTTAGCTCCGGCCAAAGGGTTTTATTCTACTCCTGGGGTGGGGTTAAATGAAGTTCGGATTGCCTTCATCTTAGATAGTGAAAAGCTGATTAGTGCGGCTAGAATTTTAGAAAAAGCATTACAAGCCTACAAGAAATTTGTATCTTGAATCATGTTCAAGACAGAAGAAAATGTTTCTTTACTTCCTTACAATACGTTTGGCATAAAAGCCAAGAGCAAATACTTTGCTAAGGTGCATTCTAATCAGGAATTAATTGAGGTGCTTACCCAGTTTAAAAGCACGCCTACTCGTATTTTAGGAGGAGGAAGTAATATTTTACTTACTCAAGATTTTGAGGGACTCACCGTTTTGCTTTCCTCCAAGGGTATTGCCATAGTGTCTGAAAATGAAACCCATGCCCTTGTAACCGTTCAAGCGGGAGAGGTTTGGCATGACTTTGTACTTTGGGCGCTTACTAATAATTTAGGGGGCATTGAAAATTTAGCTTTAATCCCAGGTAGTGTGGGGGCAGCACCCCTGCAAAATATTGGAGCATATGGAATCGAATTGGAATCGGTGGTTGAATCATGTCAAACACTTAATCGCAAGTCACTCCAATTACACGATTTTTCAAATAAAGAATGTCAATTTGGGTACCGAACTTCTGTTTTTAAAACGCAATTGAAAGACCAACACATTATTACACAAGTAACTTTTCGATTGCAAAAAACACCTCATACACTTGAATGTTCTTATGGAGCAGTTGCTCAGCTAATGGAGGAAAAACCCAAAACCATTCAAAGTGTTGCAGAAACCGTGATTGAAATTCGTCAATCAAAATTACCTGACCCCAAAATCCTTGGAAATAGTGGGAGTTTTTTTAAAAATCCAGAACTGTCAAATGCTCAATTTAAAACGCTTCAAACCCGGCATCCTGAAGTACCTCATTACGTAATGAACACCTCACAAGTCAAAATTCCTGCGGGTTGGCTAATTGAAACCGCCGGTCTGAAGGGGTATCGTAAAGGGCCTGTAGGCGTGCATGAAAAACAAGCTTTGGTTTTAGTGAATTACGGAAAGGCAACGGGAAAGGAAATACTTCAGTTGTCGCAATACATCCAAAACCAAATTAAAACTCGTTTCAATATTGCACTTGAACCTGAGGTAAACATTCTATAAAACGGCAAATTACTCTTTGTTTTTGGAATCTATTTGGATGGTTACTGGGCCGTCATTTATTAAAGCAACCTCCATGTCTGCTGCAAAGGTACCCGATATTACTTTTGAATCCATTTGCTGTTGAGCCAAGCTCAAAAAATAATTGTATAAGGGCACTGCATGTTCATGATTTGCAGCTCGAATATAGGAGGGACGGTTTCCTTTTTTAGTAGTTGCCATCAATGTAAATTGACTAACTACCATAAGAGCCCCTTTAATGTCTAATAACGAAAGATTCATTACACCAGCAGCATCATTAAAAATTCTAAGGTTGACAACTTTATTCACCAACCATTCCACATCTGTTTTATCGTCTGCACTTTCAATTCCAAGCAATACCACCAAACCCTGTCCAATAGCACGCTTTTCTTGACCATTTATGGTAACATCGGCTTTTTGTACTCGTTGAATTACTACACGCATATCCTATCTGTAAAGCGAATCCTCTTCTAATAATTGCACATAACTTAAATATCTCGATTCCGCAATTGTGCCTTTAGTTACTCCTTCCAAAACAGCACACTGTGGCTCGTTTAAATGCATGCAATTGTGAAATTTACACTGCCCTTGAATTTTTTTAAATTCAGGAAAATAACCACTAATTTCATCTTTTGTCATGTCGACGACTCCAAATCCTTTAATTCCAGGAGTATCAATAATTTGAATTGCCTGGTCTAAATCAAACATTTCCGCAAAAGTTGTGGTATGGGTTCCTTGATTGTGGTGGGAAGATAACGGCGAAGTTTTTAATTGTAAATGAGGGGCAATTGAATTGATTACGGTTGATTTTCCGACTCCACTATGCCCTGCAAACATACTCACCTTACCTTTCATTTTCTGTTTAATTTTCTCGATGTCTTGCCCAGATTTTGCTGAAATTGTAAAGGTTTCATAACCGATATCGGAATACACTTTTTGTAAGTGTTCCAACGCAACAAGTTCGGTTGAATCGTAGGTATCAATCTTGTTAAAAACAACAATGGCTGGGATGTGATAGGCTTCAGCTGTTACCAAAAAGCGATCTATAAAAGCTGGGAAAGTAGGGGGTTGAAATAGGGTTACTAATAAAAATACTTGGTCAATATTAGAGGCAATGATGTGGGTTTGTTTTGACAAATTAACCGATTTGCGGACAATGTAATTTTTGCGCTCTTCTACCGACACTATATTCCCTTCATTTGGGTGGATTTTATCTACTTCAAACACCACTACATCGCCCACAGCTACGGGATTAGTGCTTTTTATGCCCTGAAGCCTGAGTTTGCCTTTTATACGGCATTCATAAAAAGTATCTGCCGACTTTACAGTACATCGGCTTCCGGTGGAACGGTAAACAAGACCTTTGTTCACGTGTTTTATTTACAAAGAAACGGCTTTTTTTTCAGCTCCTACCCTCCCAGGCTTCACCTACTAATTTTGTATCTTTACAAAAAAATAATACATGTCTCAAAAGACCCTACTCATGATTCTCGACGGTTGGGGAATGGCCCCCGACAAAACCGTTTCTGCGGTTGATATTGCCCATACACCCTATATCGATTCTCTATACTCAAAATATTCCCATGCTACACTTCGCACGGACGGTAAGCATGTAGGGCTTCCTGAAGGACAGATGGGTAACAGTGAGGTTGGCCATATGAATTTAGGTGCAGGGCGAATCGTTTATCAAGATTTAGCAAAAATTAATTTAGCCGTTACCCACGATCGTTTACGTGAGGAAAAAGTACTAACAGATGCTCTTCACTATGCGCAAAAGGAAGGAAAAAAAGTCCATCTTTTAGGATTGTTATCCGACGGTGGCGTCCATTCGCATATCAATCATCTCAAAGGTTTGCTTTCTCTTATTGCAGAATACCAACTCCCTAAGGTTTTTGTTCATGGATTTACCGACGGGCGTGATGTTGACCCCCTATCGGGTAAAGGATTTGTATCAGATTTGGAAACCACCTTAAAGCAAACCGGAGGGCAATTGGCCTCGCTCATAGGGCGGTATTATGCAATGGATCGAGACCAGCGCTGGGAACGTGTTAAATTAGCTTATGACCTTTTAATTCACGGTAAAGGGACGCCGACACAAAATTTTGAAGCCAGCTTAAGCCAAAGTTATAAAGAAGGCGTTACTGATGAATTTATAAAACCTCTTTTTAAAGCAGATGCTTCGGGCAACCCTATAACTACATTGGAGGAAGGTGATGTGGTCTTATTCTTTAATTTCAGAACAGACCGTGGAAGAGAATTAACCCAAGTACTGTCTCAAAAAGCCTTTCCAGAATTCGATATGCTTCCGTTGTCTTTTCATTACGTAACCTTAACCAATTACGATGATTCTTTTGAAAAAGTGCATGTAATTTTTGATAAAGACAATTTGGAAAATACATTAGGCGAAGTGCTTTCAAAAGCGGGGAAAACCCAAGTTCGAATTGCAGAAACAGAAAAGTACCCTCATGTTACTTTTTTCTTTAACGGGGGTAGAGAAATCCCTTTTGAGGGTGAGGAACGCATATTATGTCCCTCTCCAAAAGTGGCCACCTACGATTTAAAACCGGAAATGAGTGCCTATGAAATTCGTGATGCTATAGTTGCTAAAATAAATGAAGCGGCTCCTGACTTTATTTGCCTAAACTTTGCCAATCCTGATATGGTGGGCCACACGGGCGATTTAAATGCTGCCGTAAAGGCCTGCGAAACGGTTGACCAATGTGCTAAAGATGTTATCGAAGCGGCTCTTGAACAAAACTATGCCCTATTGGTTATTGCGGATCATGGGAATTGTGAAACCATGATAAACCCAGATGGTAGCCCCAATACAGCACATACTACCAACCCCGTTCCCTTGATCTTAGTGGATGGAGAACACAAGAAAATAAAGTCGGGGATTTTAGGAGATATTGCGCCAACCCTTTTAGATTTAATGGAAATTGAACCTCCCAAAACAATGACTCAACACTCATTACTTATAAAACCATGAAAAAAATTTACGCTATCGCACTCCTAAGTTTGATGATACTGAACTGTACCTCAACGTCAAAAACCGAAAAACTTATTCCTTTAGAAGTTGAAACTGTAATTGGGGAAGAAGGAGAAACCGTAGTAATTGGACCCATGAATCGAGCCAATTTAGATACGGAAGAATTCATGGCCTGGTTTCAACCCGAATATGATTTCCTTCAATTGTCAGAGGAGTGGATTGAAGAACATCGGCCACTAGCCAAAAACCTCACTTTTAAACTTTTTCTGGGCACATGGTGTGGTGATACACAACGTGAATTAGGAGGCATGTTTAAAATACTTGATGCCCTAGAGGTATCCAATGATCGTGTAGAAATGTATGGGCTTACTGAAAATAAAGACAGCCCGACAGGGTATGAAAAAGAATACGGAATCATAAACATCCCCACATTGATATTTTATGAAAATGGGGTGGAAAACAACCGGTTTGTGGAACTGCCCGTTGAAACGCTCCTTCAAGACATTTCCAAAATTTTAAAAAAAGAGCCCTACCTAAACGCCTACTCTGACTTTTAATATGGGGGCCATCTATTTAAAAAATCAGGAGGAAATCGAATGTATTCGAGAAAGTGCCCTAATCGTTTCGAAAACTTTAGGAATGCTTGCCGCCGAAATAAAACCCGGGGTAACTACCCTTGAATTAGATCGATTGGCAGAAGCATTTATCCGTGATCATAACGCCGAACCTGGTTTTTTAGGACTGTATGATTTCCCAAATACCCTGTGTATGAGTCCGAATGCACAAGTAGTCCACGGCATTCCCAATAACACCCCTTTGGAAGAAGGCGATATTATTTCTATTGATTGTGGCGCATACAAAAATGGATTTTATGGTGATCACGCCTACACCTTTGCCGTTGGTGAAATTGAAAAAGAAACTCAAAAATTATTAGACATTACTAAGGAATCGCTTTATAAAGGGATTGCCATGTTTTGTGCTGGAAACCGTTTAGGTGATTTAGGGTATGCCATACAAGCCCATTGTGAAAAAGAAAGGTATGGAATGGTACGCGAATTAGTGGGACACGGATTAGGTAGAGAAATGCATGAAGGTCCAGAAGTGCCCAACTATGGAAAGAGAGGAAGAGGAAAAAAATTTGTTGATGGTATGGTATTGGCCATAGAGCCTATGGTGAATCAAGGCACACACCGCATTAAACAACTCAAAGATGGCTGGACCATCTTAACTGCCGATGGAAAGCCCTCCGCTCATTTTGAACACAACGTTGCCTTAATCGATGGAAAACCCGAATTGCTTTCTACCTTCGAATACATTTATAAGGCACTTGGGATTGCAAGCGAAGAAGAGGTTCCGTATCGGAATAAACCCCTTGTTTTATGAAAAGGGTGTTACACCTTTTTCCTCGACCCTTTTTGATACGGCTTAGCGTGTACCTTCGTCCCTTATTAAAACTTTGGTATAAGGGCAATAGGTTTACTGATCCGATTGACGGGAGTCACTACCGCACATTTTTACCCTATGGCTATCAAAAAATTCGACAAAATGCCCTTTGTCCGGGAACCCTTTCTTTAGAGCGCCATCGTCTTTTATGGTTGTATTTATCCCTAGAAACTGACTTTCTCAAACAATCGCTAAATGTATTGCATATTGCCCCAGAACAGGTGTTTTATACAAAATTTAAAGCCCTTAAAAATTGGTCGTACACCACAACAGACCTCCACTCCCCGCTTGCAGATATTAAAGCAGACATTTGTTCCCTTCCGTTTAAAAACGAACAGTACGATTTAATTTTTTGCAATCATGTTTTAGAGCATATTCCTGACGATCATAAAGCGATGAAAGAGCTTTATAGGGTATTGAAAAAAGGGGGGACTTTAATTGCACAAGTCCCATTGGATGAATCCAGGACTACAACCTTTGAAGACAATTCCATTACCGACAAAAAAGAACGTGCCCAAATTTTTGGACAATACGATCATGTAAGGATTTATGGAATCGATTATTATAAACGATTAGAAAAGGCTGGTTTTGTTGCCCATGCCGTTGATTATTTAACCCACTTATCCCCCGACGAAATTGAACGTTACGGCCTTTTTGTTAATGAAAAAATTCCGGTAGGGATAAAAAAACAATCACTTACTCTCTAGGAAATCCACTTGTAAACACTTCTTGGAGTTTACCCTCATCGTCTGAAATAATCCAATACCCTTCGATCCCATCAAGCTGCTCAAGCATCTTTTTTGATTTGTCTAACGGCATTACCATCAAAGCGGTGGCAAGGGCATCTGCAGTCATGCAGTCCCGAGCTATCACTGAAGCACTCAATACAGCAGTAGGAAAGGCTAGTCCAGTTTTGGGATTAATTGAATGTGCTGTTCGTCTCCCAGTAGTTGGATCAACATTATATTTTCTGTAGTTACCTGAAGTAGCTATGGCTTGATTTTGAAGGGTTAAAACTTGAATGAATTTTCTTTCCTCTTGTTGTTGAGGGTCGTCAATTGCTATTTTCCAATAGTTTCCAGAATTTGGACTTTTGCCTTGAGCTACAATTTCTCCCCCAATCTCCACTAGAAAAGAGTCGCAATTTTTTGTGCGTAGGGCATTGGCAATTACATCTACAACATACCCTTTTGCTAAAGCGTTAAAATCAAAATAAAGATGGGGATGCTTTTTAATGATGGTTTTTTCAGGCGTTAATTCGGTTTTATTCCATCCGGTAAAAAGCATCAAACTGTCTCTTTGCGGGCTACTTAAATTGGTAATGGGTTTTCCGGGTCCAAAACCATACGCATTTACTAAAGCTCCTACGGTAGGATCAAAATATCCTTCCGTAAGTTCCCATACCCAAGAGGCTGCATTGTATACTTTTTCAAAATGTTCATTCACAACAAGCGTGCTGTCTCCACTATTAATTTTTGAAATGTCTGAATCGGGCAGGTAGGTAGATAAGGATTGATTTAAAATATCGAAAAGAGAATCAACCGTTTTTTCAAACACTTCTGCTTTAAGGGTTTCCGATGCATACTGAATAGAATAGGAAGTGCCCAGGGCAAGACCTTGAATACGTTGAAGGGGTTGAGGGTCACGCGTACAACCTACAAGAAGAAATACCAAGAAAAAAAGTCTACTCAATTTGTTGAAGTCCATTGAAGTTAACCACATAGGGGTCATTTTTAGTTAGCGGAAGCGCATATTCATTTGCATGAGCAAATCCCACCCCGCCAAACAAAAGCTGGGCCTTATTTTTTTGAGCGTGTGATTTTACCTTTTCCATATATTCCTGGTCATAGGCTTTTGGAGAATCGGGATACAAACAGCCTTTTACCACAATAAAGAACAATTGTTTTTCTTTAACACACACAAATTGAGGTGTACGCTTGGGTTGTGAATTTATGGCTAAAAATTCATAGCCTTCTGCTTCGAGGTATTCTCCTACTTCTTGCATGGCCAGTTGGTGTATGTCTTGTTTACTCAAAGTACTCATAGCGACATAAAAATAAACATATCTGAAAGGTTTTAAAAAAGGATGGGAGAGCATAAAAAGTAAAAAAGAGGCACAAGGCCTCTTTTGCTATTATCCACCAAAGTCATCAAAGCGAACATTTTCTGGCGGTACTCCAAAATCTTCCGCCATACGTTCCACAGCTTGGTTCATAAGGGGTGGACCACAGAAATAAACTTCAATATCTTCTGGAGCGTCATGATTTGACAGGTATTGATCAATAACCACTTGATGTACAAATCCAGTAAATCCGTCACCTTCAGCGTCAAGACTTGTCTTCTCTTTCCAATTGTCTTCAGGTAAGGGTTCTGACAAGGCTATAAAGAATTTAAAATTCGGAAAATCTCTTTCTAGCGCTCTAAAATGGTCAATGTAGAAAAGCTCTCTTTTGGAACGTCCTCCATACCAAAAAGTTACTATACGGCCCGTTTTCAAAGTTCTAAACAATTCGTACAAATGAGAACGCATTGGGGCCATTCCGGCTCCTCCTCCTACATAAAGCATTTCGGCGTCAGACTCATTAATAAAAAACTCACCGTAAGGACCGGATATGGTTACCTTATCTCCTGGTTTTTTTGAAAAAATATAAGACGATGCTACCCCTGGATTTACATCCATCCATCCGTTTTTAGCGCGGTCAAAGGGAGGGGTTGCAATTCGGACGTTCAACATAATTTCTTTTCCTTCTGCAGGGAAAGAAGCCATAGAATAGGCGCGTTCAACCGTCTCCGTATTTTTCATCACTAGGGGCCAAAGGGCAAACTTATCCCACTCTAATTTAAATTTATCGGGTTCGCCTGGGTGTTCTTCTGGGTGAGCAGAAATATCAATATCATCGTATTTTATTTCGCAGGGAGGAATCTCAATTTGAATGTATCCTCCTGCTTTGTAATCCATTTCTTCTGGAATTTCTACAACAAATTCTTTGATAAAAGAGGCCACATTCCAGTTGCGTACCACAGTGGCTTCGTATTTTTTTATTCCAAAAACTTCTTCTGGAACTTGAATTACCATGTCTTGTTTTACTTTCACTTGACAACCCAATCGCCAACCTTCAGCAATTTCTTTCCGAGAAAAATGCGGAGCCTCGGTAGGTAAAATTTCACCTCCTCCTTCAATAACTTGGCACTTACATTGAATACAAGTTCCTCCTCCTCCGCAGGCTGAGGGTAAAAATATTTTATTGTTCCCTAAGGTACCCAAAAGCGTTCCTCCCGAGGAAACTTCTACTTTATTGTCTCCATTTATTAAGAGGGAAACAGGTCCCGAAGGAAGAAGCTTGGCCTTAGCGCCCAACAACATCCCAACCAATAAAAAGGTGATGATTAAAAAAACAACTACACTGGCTAAAACAACTGAATAATCCATTCTAAATATTATAATTTAATTCCCATAAAACTCATAAATCCTAATGCCATCAATCCAGTAATGATAAAGGTAATTCCTAAACCACGAAGGGGTGCGGGTACATTGGAATAGCTAATTTTTTCTCGTATAGCGGCAATGGCAAGTATGGCCAATAGCCAACCAATTCCTGAGCCCAAACCGTAAACTGCCGATTCAGTAACTCCAGAAAAGTCTTTTTGTTGCATAAATAGAGAGCCTCCCAAAATGGCGCAGTTTACCGCGATAAGGGGTAAGAATATCCCTAAAGCGCCATACAAAGCCGGAGCAAATTTTTCCACAACCATTTCTACAAGTTGAACCATCGATGCAATTACGGCAATAAACATGATGAAACTCAAAAAGCTTAAATCCAATGATGCATAGTCGGCACCCATCCAAGACAAGGCCCCGGGACGCAACAAATAGGTGTCGAGTAAAAAGTTAATAGGTACAGTAATGGCCAATACAAAGATTACTGCAAGACCCAATCCCACGGCAGTTTTGACCGTTTTAGAAACAGCCAAATAAGAACACATCCCTAAGAAATAGGCAAAAATCATATTTTCAATAAAGATGCTCTTTACAAATAAATTTAAATAGGCTTCCATCTTAGGTTCTTAGTTTTTTTCTATTAATGTTCGGTTACGAGATCGTTGAATCCATATGATAATTCCCACTGTAATTAGTGCCATAGGGGAAAGCAACATAAGACCGTTGTTTTCATAGCCCATTGCGTAAACTGCGTCGGGAATGACTTGAAATCCAAAGAGTTTTCCAGATCCTAAAAGCTCTCTAAAAAAGGCTACGAGAATCAAAATAAAACCATATCCTGCCGCATTTCCAATACCATCTAAAAAGGATTTCCAAACGCCATTCCCTAGGGCAAAGGCTTCTAGTCGACCCATTACAATACAGTTGGTTATAATTAATCCAATAAATATGGACAGTTCTTTACTCACATCGTAGGCGTAAGCACGAAGTACTTGATCTACTAAAATTACCATGGAGGCAACCACAACCAATTGAACGATAATCCGAATTCGGTTTGGAATTAAATCACGTAGTAAGGAAATGATCACGTTACTGGCAGCCATTACCGCCATAACCGATATGCTCATTACAATTGCGGGCTTAAGTTGAACCGTAATTGCTAATGCAGAACAGATTCCGAGAACTTGAACCGTAATTGGGTTATTGTCATCCATTGGGTCGGACAATAGTTTTCGATTCTTTTTTGAAAACAGGGGCTCACGTTCTTTGTTTACAAAAAGAACCATAGGCTGTGTTGCGGATGTTTTTTTGTTTTCTTCCATGTTTTTATTCATTAACTGCCATAGCAGTATCTGATTTTAAATAAGGTATATAATGCGTTAACCGCTCTAGGATCATATTGGTAACACCATCTCCGGTTATCGTAGCCCCAGAAATCGCATCTACTTCGTGATCATTTTTATCCGTATCTTTTGGGTCGTTATTGGTTTTAGAAACGGTTATTCCTACCAATTCCCCTGATGCATTAAAAACCTTTTCGTCTTTAAAGCGATTTTGAAACCATTGTTGTGTGATTTCTGCGCCCAGACCAGCAGTTTCTCCAACGTGATCAAATACAGCCCCTTGGATTGTGTTTTTATCCTCTTTTAGAGCTATATAACCCCAAATGGCGTTCCACAACCCTGCCCCGCGTAGAGGAACTACATAAAATTTGGCTCCTTCAACGTCAGCCTCATAAATCGGAAAGCGTTGTTGATCAACAGGCTTTTTCAATTCATTATTTAGGTTGATTTCAAAAGCATTCACATTGGCATCTACACCACCAGAAGGGGTTAAAGAAAGGGCCGCTGAAATGTATTTATTGTACAATTCTTCTGCCTGTTCTCTATCCGTTTCTATTCCAATGGTGGCCAAAATATTTTGCATTTTTTCTTTGCGCACATTTGCAGCCTGAAGGTCTTTCAATGAAGTGGCTGTAAAAGCAAGTGCAGAAGCAACAACCAATACCATTAAGGTGGCAAAAACAAAGGTGTACGCGTTACTGTCCCGATTCATATTAAGCTGTTTTAAGGTTTTGTGCTGTAGCCCAGCGTTTTTGTCTTTTCTTGATGTTTCCGTTTACCACATAATGATCAATGGTAGGTGCAAAAACATTCATTAACAGAATGGCCAACATGACACCTTCTGGGTAAGCCGGATTAAACACCCGTATCATAATACAGAAAATCCCTACCAGAATGCCGTAAATCCATTTTCCTTTATTGGTTTGTGCTGCGGTTACGGGATCCGTTGCCATGAAAACAATTCCAAACGCAAATCCACCGACAACCAAATGATTTATCCAAGAAAAACTCATCAGGGCATTAGCGCCCCAAAGGTTAAATAAAAACCCCATAATCGCTGCTCCAAGTATCCCCCCAACCATTATGCGCCAACTACCAATACCCGTTAAAATGAGTATTAATGCACCTACAGCCACCCATAGGGCTGAAGTTTCAGCAATTGAACCGGGAATTGCTCCTTGAAACATGTCCATAAAAGAGTAGTTGACTTGGTTACCTGCGGCCAGATTTCCAAGAATGGTTTCTCCTGAAATTCCATCAACGCTAGAAGCTTCAGAAACCCATACTTTATTACCTGACATGTAGGTTGGATAAGCAAAAAAGGCAAATGCACGTGCTGTTAAAGCAGGATTCAAAATGTTCATTCCCGTTCCTCCAAAGGCTTCTTTGGCAATTAGAACCGCAAAAGCAGTAGATATCCCCACCATCCATAAAGGAATATCAATGGGCATAATCATTGGGATCAAAAGTCCGGTAACTAAATAACCTTCATTGACTTCATGACCACGGTAAACTGCAAAACCAAATTCTATTGACAATCCAACAACATAGGATACAACAATCATTGGAACTACTTTCCATGCGCCATGAATAAAAGCGTCTATAAATGTAAAAGGGGAACCGGTTTGAATGTAATATTGGTACCCTGTATTGTAAATTCCATAAAGTAATGCGGGTAAGAGAGCAATGATAACGGTTACCATTGTTCTTTTTAAATCAACTGCATCACGAATATGAGCTCCTTTTTTAGTTGTGTGATTGGGAACGAACAAAAAGGTATCAAAGGCGCTGAAAGCCGGTGCAAATTTTTCCAGTTTTTGCCCTTTTTCAAAAGGTTTTCTTAATTGATCTAACTTATTTCTTAATGCTTTCATAGTTCTTAATTATCCTACTTCTTTTATCATTAATTCAATTCCTTTACGAATTATATCTTGAGCCTCTAACTTTGAGGTATTGGCATAATCTATTAATCCAAAGTCTTCAGGCACCACTTCGTAAATGCCCAAAGCTTCCATTTTCTCTATATCTTCTACTAAACACGCTTTGAGTAATTGCATGGGGAAAATATCAAACGGAAAAACTTTCTCCATTTCGCCTGTAACTACCAATGCTCTTTCTTCGCCGTTTAGGTTGGTATCAACATCAAACCCTTTACTTCCAAAAAGTCGGGAAAAAGAAGTGTTTGATAAACTTAAAACACCGTTGTCTTTAAAAGGAAGCCATCCAAACATTCGGAAATGATTCCCCTCTGGAATTGCAGTAACTACTGTGTTGAAGTACCCTAAATAGCCGTTGGCTGAAACTCTATTTCCTGTTAGTACATCGCCATTAACAATTCGAACATTATCATGTGCCTTTCCTACATTTTCTAAAAGGGGGGCTAATTCAACCCCTAATGAGGTGACAAAATATTTGGGTTGGCGAATTCCATTTCCGCATACGGCAATGGTGCGTTGCCCCGAAAATTCACCTGAATTGAAAAACCGTCCAATGTTTACTACATCTTCAGGATTTACGGTCCAAACACGTTCACCAGCGTTTATTGGACATATTTCTTGAATGTGAAAACTTACATTTCCGGCAGGATGTGGACCTGAAATACTGTAGTGGTTTACATGCTGAATTTGCTCAAAAAACCCAGGAGAAGATTTACTTACTCCAAGATAAACGGGTGTTTCAACCAAATGATTGAGAACCTCAATTCCCTTTTGGAAATCCTCTTGATCATGCTGTAATGTAAAGTCATAATCTATCGCCAATGGTGCAGTAGCGTAGGTAGATACGAAAATAGCTTTTGGTGTATCTGAAGGGTTGGCAACTATTCCATAAGGGCGTTGTTGAATGAAAGGCCACATACCGCCTTGCTTAAGCAAGTACTTAATATGATCCGCATCCCCTTTTTTACCATCAATTTTCAATTTTATTGCTTCTTGTTTGGAAGAGGCCTTGATGATAATGGCTTCAATTTTTCGCTTCGCCCCACGTTGAATTTGATCTACAACTCCTGCAACGGGAGAAACCACAATAATATCGGGGTTTTTTTTATCAAAAAAGATGGGGGATCCCTTTTTTACTTTGTCGCCCTCCTTTACACTTAGCTTGGGGGTTAGTCCAAAAAAATCATCGGGATGTAGGGCAAAAGTGCTTGAAGGTGGGGCTGTGCTTAGTGCTTTTTCAGCAGCTCCTTTTAGCTTGAGTTGGGCACCTCTTCGCGTTTGAATTGCTTTGATTAGTTCCATTAAGTTGATTCGTTCTAAAACGCTGCAAATTTATAAATAAACCCCCTTTTAGCAGTGGTAAATAATTAGGAAAAATTCTTATTTATATTCTTTCTAAATAACTGTTTAATGTTTTGGCTAATCAAGCTGCAATTTGGTAAACAAAAACGGAACGAGTACTTTTACTGGGCATGAAAATATCCCTTTTTTTATCACTTTTATTTGTTCAAACTTTCCTTTTTAAGGTTTCCGGTCAAGAGGTTCAAGAACATTATCCTCCAGATCATATCAAAACCATTCAGTTTCGAGGAAAGGAGCCCTTGCGCAATTTTCCCTTGGTGGCTTTAGGAGAAACCATAACATTGGAATTTGATGATTTGCTTGGTGATGAGTCTGATTATTACTATCGGATTCACCATTATAATTGGGATTGGACACCCTCTACATTATTTCAAAATGAGTATTTAGAGGGATATGATAACCTCCGTATTGAAAATTACCGCACCTCATTCAACACCCTCCAAGCTTATACTCACTACTCGTTAGCTATTCCCAATGAAAATGTTCAACTAAAAGTATCAGGCAACTATGTTTTGGAGATTTACACCGCTGAGGATACGTTGGCTTTTTCACGAAGATTTTGTGTATATGAGCCTTCAGCCGCTGTTCAAGCTGCAGTGTACAGGCCTCAAAATCTAGACCGCTTTTCTACCCATCAGTCTCTTCATTTTAAAATTACACCACAAAGAGAACCCTTTAGAAATCCAGACAAGAACGTATTTATCACGCTGTTACAAAACGATCAATGGGATTCAAAAATCACGGGGCTCAAGCCTCAATTTTATAAAGGAACCTCTTTGGAATATAGCTATGAATATCCTGCACAATTTGAAGGAGGAAATGAATATTTTTTCTTTGACAGTAAAGACCTTCGAGTTACCAGTGCCAACATAACCTTTACACAAAAACAAGACTTATATGAAACATATCTGAAGGTGGATATACCCCGAAGGTTATCTGAATACAGTCTTGCTCCCGACATAAATGGGGCGTTTGAAATTCGAAATATTATGAGGCCTGGTGATTCTGATTTTGAAGCCGATTACAGTTTGGTGTATTTTAGTTTAGCGTCAAATTACAGCCTTGAAAATGAAGAAATCTATGTGTATGGTGGATTTAACAATTACCAATTAAGTGAGGCTAATGCTATGTACTACAATCCCGCTTTAGGGGTATATGAGAGTGTTATTCTACTAAAACAAGGGTTCTACAATTATAAATATGTGGTTCGAAAAGAAGGCGTTCTCTATAAAAATGCGATAAGTGGGAGTTTTGCATTAACAGAAAACAATTATCTCGTTCTAGTGTATTACCGTGCTATTGGAGCGCAATATGATTCTTTAGTAGGTGTAGGAAATGCAAATTCTTTTGAATTAAAGAACTAAATTGCATCTTAGTATAATTCATTCTTTTTAACTATATTTATTGTTTAATTTACCCGAAATAATTAAGTGTGATAAAACAAATTACAAAAGGAATTAAAATTTCCGTGGAATCTCGGTTCGAGGGCAGTTTTTTAAAAAACCAAGTGCCTCATCACGCCTTTTTGTATTTTATCACTATTGAGAATCAAAGTAAAGATGTAGTTCAATTGCTTTCTCGCCATTGGAAGATTCTTGAATCCATTAATCGTCCTCAATATGTAAATGGTGATGGTGTAGTAGGTCAGAAGCCTGTCTTAAAACCCGGGGAAATTCACTCCTATCAATCCGGTTGTTTAATTACGTCTCCCGTGGGCGCCATGTCTGGTACCTATATCATGATTAACTTTTCTTCAGCACGTAAATTTCAAGTGGACATACCCAATTTTAAACTCAGCGTTCCACACATTCTCAATTAAGAGATTTAAATTTTTTCCTTGCCGTTTATTTCTAATTGAATATTTTTACCCAAAAAGAAGTTATGGCCAACAGTGTTTTTAATGTACCCTATCCCGTCAACGAGCCCGTATTATCATATGCAGCAAACAGCAGCGAAAGAGAAGAGGTTCTTGCTACTTATAGTGCACTTTTCAATCAAACTATTGAGGTTCCCATGCGTATTGGAAACCAAGATGTTAAAACAGGAATTACTGACACTCTTCAACCTCCACACGACCATCAACATAAAATAGGGTACTACCACAAAGCCGAGAAAAAACAAATTAATGAAGCCATTGAAGCTGCCCTTAGTGCCCGTAAAAAATGGAGTCAAATGGAATGGACTTCACGAGCTGCTATTTTTTTACGAGCTGCAGAGCTTATTGCCGGCCCTTACCGAGCAAAAATAAATGCGGCTACCATGTTGGCCCAATCCAAAACCATTCATCAAGCCGAAATTGATGCGGCCTGTGAACTGATTGATTTTCTTCGTTTCAATGTGTATTTCATGCAAGAAATTTATGAAAACCAACCTGAAAGCAGTCCCGGCATTTGGAACCGAATCAGTTACCGACCCTTAGAAGGCTTTGTGTATGCCATAAGTCCTTTTAATTTTACCGCGATTGCAGGAAATTTAAGCGCCGCTGTTGCCATGATGGGTAATACCGTGGTTTGGAAACCTAGCGACCATCAAATCTATTCTGCAAAAGTAATTATGGAAGTTTTTAGAGAAGCAGGGCTCCCTGATGGGGTTATAAATATGGTTTTTGGTGATCCTGTGATGATTACCGACACAGTGCTGGAAAGTCCGGATTTTTCTGGAATTCATTTTACCGGTTCTACAGATATATTTAAAGGAATCTGGGCGAAAATTGGAGCAAACATTCATAACTACAAAACCTACCCTAGAATTGTTGGAGAAACTGGAGGTAAAGATTTCATTGTGGCTCATCCCTCTGCTTCTCCTAAAGAAGTGGCGACAGGTATAGTACGAGGAGCCTTTGAATTTCAAGGTCAAAAATGTTCGGCTGCCTCTCGAGTTTACCTACCTAAATCTTTAGCGCAAGACGTTATCGATTTTGTCAAGCAAGACCTTAATGGCCTCTCCATGGGGTCACCGGCTGATTTTGAAAATTTTGTTACAGCTGTAATCCATAAAGGTTCTTTTGACCGTTTAGTTCACGCCATTGAACAGGTTAAAAAAGACAGTGATGCAGAAATTTTGATTGGGGGAACGTATGACGACAGCAAGGGCTATTTTATAGAGCCTACTGTAGTGCTAACCACTAACCCAAAATACTTTACCATGGAAAAAGAATTATTTGGTCCACTTGTTACTCTTTATGTATATGAGGACGCGGATTGGAAGAAGACCTTAACATTGGTTGACCAAACCTCAGAATATGCCTTAACTGGTGCAGTGTTTTCAAATGATCGCTATGCGCTAGAGGAAGCGTTTCAAGCCCTTGAAAATAGCGCAGGAAACTTCTACATTAACGATAAGCCTACAGGGGCGGTTGTGGGTCAACAACCCTTTGGCGGTGCCAGAGCCTCCGGAACAAATGACAAAGCAGGTTCTGCCGCTAACCTCATGCGATGGGTCTCTCCACGTTTAATAAAAGAAACTTTTATTCCTGCTTCGGATTATCGCTATCCTTTTTTAGAATCGTAAAATTTACATTAGGGGTTTTTATAAAGGAACGTGAACAACGCTTTTAGTTTCAAAAAAAGACAGATTAAAATAGTTGTTTAGTGGGTGAATCGTTGCTTTTGGAAAAGGGGTTAGTTCTTCTGTTAAGTCTCCTCCCTTTAAATACAAAATTCCATTTGCCATTTGGTGCCTTCCGTTTTTTAAAATTTTACCCTCTACCCAGGGAACAAAAGCAGCCATTCGAGTTACCGCTCTACTGACAACAAAGTCAACTGAATGTTGAAATTCCTCTGCCCGAAGGTGCCGTACGCTTACATTTTTCAACCCCAAAGTATGGATAACTTCATCAACCACTTTTATTTTTTTTCCGATACTATCAATTAAATAAAAGTGTGTACTCGGAAAAAGAATGGCTAAAGGAATTCCCGGAAAACCGCCCCCTGTTCCTACATCAAGAACCTTTGTTTCTGGCAAAAAGGGATTCACCTTGGCAATACCTAATGAATGTAAAACATGCCGTTCGTAAAAATGGTCCATGTCCTTTCGAGAAATGACGTTGATTTTTTGATTCCAGATAGCATAAAGCCGCTCTAAAACAGCAAACTGATGCTGTTGTTCTTTGCTGAGTTCTGGAAAATAAAAAAGAATTTCTTCCACGTATTTTAAATCAAGGGTTGTATTAAACTATTTTTCGTTTATTTTTACAATTCACTTACCACATATATGCAAGCTAAACAAAGCCTACGTTTTTCACGTAAAGACACACAAGATTTTTTTAAAACTTTAAACCAGCGCGTAAATCACTACTTCAAAGAAAATCAGATTCCCAAAACAGGAAACTGGAAGCTGTATGTGAAAACCGTAGTCATGTTTTCTCTTCTTATTGCACCCTATTTAATGGTATTGACCTTATCCATTAATTTATGGGTTAAACTCTTACTCTGTATTGTTATGGGTATTGGAATGGCCGGAGTGGGAATGAATGTAATGCATGATGGCAATCACGGCTCTTTTTCAAAATATTCTTTGATAAATAAATTCATGGGAAGCAGTATTTATATTTTAGCCGGGAATGTATTCAATTGGAAAGTACAACACAACATTCTTCATCATACCTACACAAACATACATGGGCACGATGAAGACCTAGAGGCAGGACGTGTATTGCGTTTTTCGAAGCATTCACAATGGTTTCCCCACCATAAATTTCAACACTATTATTCTGTTTTTCTCTACGGTCTCTTAACCCTAAACTGGGCTCTTTTTGCAGATTTCCAACAGATGAAACGCTATACTAAAAGAAAACTTTCCTATTTAAACAGCAAACGTCCTAGTTTGCAATGGATGGGTTTATATATTTCCAAAATCCTGTATTTTTCAATTTGGATTGTACTCCCTATCCTTTTGATTGATGCTCCTTGGTGGACAGTACTCATTGGGTTTGTGGTCATGCATTACACTGCCGGCATCATTTTAAGCTTAATTTTTCAATTGGCTCATGTTGTAGAAGATGCTGAAATGCATGAAGCTCACAAAAGCGGAACAATGAAAAATACCTGGGCCATACACCAGTTAAAAACAACTGTGAATTTTGCAACCAAAAACAAAATTATGAATTGGTTTACTGGAGGATTAAATCATCAAATTGAACACCATATATTCCCACACATAAGTCATGTACACTACACCAAGATTGGTGCTATTGTGAGAAAAACCGCCAAAGAGTTTAATTTACCTTATAACGAATACAAAACTACGCGAAGTGCCTTATTTTCGCATTTTAAATTTTTAAAACAAATGGGGGTACAACCCGCATAGTTTATTTTATGGATCATCTTTCAGCACGCATAAATAGTTTGCCCGTTTCCGAAACGTTGGCCATGGCTGCCAAAGCTCGTGAATTACGAAATCAAGGTATTGATATCATTGGATTGAGTCTTGGTGAACCTGATTTTAATACCCCAGAATTTATTAAAGACGCCGCCATTCAAGCCGTCAAAGACAATTATAATTCTTACAGTCCGGTTGACGGATACGCCGATTTAAAAGAGGCTATTTGCCTAAAATTTAAACGGGATAATGGGTTAACTTACACCCCTTCACAAGTTGTGGTATCTACCGGAGCTAAGCAATCTATCGCAAATGTTTGTATGGTATTGCTCAACCCCGATGACGAAGTTTTATTGCCTGCCCCTTATTGGGTAAGCTATTCTGCTATTGCTACACTTGCTGAGGCTAAAAGTATCGTAATTCCCTCTTCAATTGAAACTGATTTTAAAATAACTCCAGAACAACTCGAGGCCGCCATTACGTCGAAAACCAAATTAGTAATGTTCAACTCACCGAACAACCCCAGTGGAACGGTATATACTGAAGCTGAATACAGAGCTTTGGCCAAAGTGCTAGAGAAATATCCTGATATTTTTATCCTTTCAGATGAAATTTACGAACACATAAATTACGGTGTACCGCATTTTAGTTTTGCTTCCATTACAGAAATGACTGACCGTACCATTACCGTAAATGGAGTGGCTAAAGCTTTTGCGATGACAGGTTGGAGAATTGGGTATATAGGAGCTCCTGAATGGATTGCCAAAGCCTGCAATAAAATGCAAGGTCAAATTACTAGTGGAGCAAACTGTATTGCGCAAAGGGCAACAATTGCTGCCTTGGAAGCCCCTGTGCGTCAGATACAATATATGATTGATGAATTTGCCCAACGAAGAGAAATGATTATTGAACTCCTTTCGGCCATTCCTGGTTTTATTTTAAATCAACCTAAAGGCGCCTTCTATGTTTTTCCGGATATTTCTTATTATATAGGAAAAACATTACACGGAAAAACCATTGCCAATGCCTCAGATTTTTCGATGTTCCTCTTAGAAAAAGCACACGTAGCAACTGTTTCAGGAGAAGCCTTTGGAAATGAAAAATGTATCCGGATATCTTATGCTGCTTCAGTTGACGAAATCAAAGAAGCTGTCAAACGAATTGCAGGAATTCTAGCCTAAAGCATTCCAAAAAAAAACCGCCTACTGGCGGATTTTTTATTTTAATTTCTTTGCTTTAAGTTCTTTATAAACTAATGACAGTGTGGTTTGATGCCAGGGAATTACTACAAATACCCCTACTACTAAACTCAACAAGCCCAATAAATACCAAGGAATAAATCGAATATTCAAAAGGAATAAGTCCATTTTATGGTCTTGGGTTAAATCCCAGCTTTTTTGTAGCGCCTCTACAAAAGTAATGTCCTGTTGTTCTGCCATAATATAATAGGACATGGAAAACCCCATAGACAGAACAATTCCTGGTAAAATAAAAAGCAATAAGCCTAAAACAATCAATAGTGAGGAAACAAAATACAATAAAAGCACTTGAAGTAGCGGCTGAAAACCGTTTATAATATTTTCTATTCCAGGGGACTCAGAATTCGATATCTTCAAAAAATACATGCACAAACCCAAGTTAAGTGGGCCGGCCAAAAGCAAACTCAACCCTTCACCATAGGTGTTGAGTTCTGGTGGAACCCCTAATACAATAGCATAAACCAAACACACGCCTACAGAAATTAACCAATAGGGCTGAAGTATGCTTCTGGCCTCTCTCATTAGGTAAAGTCTATCCATCTTTTATAGGGTATTCATAATTACGCTTTTAAAATTTTCTCTTGTTTGTTAATTGACTCTTGGTGAATCGCTTTGAAAACACGTAAAATAAATTCTTCTGACAGTCCTCTGTCTTGTCCCTCCAAAATCATACTTCCTAAAATCTCGTTCCAACGTTTGTTTTGTAAAACGGCCACGTTATTTGCTCTTTTTAGAGTCCCAATTTGCTCGGCAACTTTCATCCTTTTGCCTAAAATATCCAAAAGGTTCTGGTCTGCAATATCAATTTGAGACCGAAGCACACTAAGTTCATTTTGATAGGCTTGCTCTTCGGTGGTAATTTTACGCACTTTTAAATCCTGCATAATTTCAATTAATCGATCAGGCGTTACTTGCTGCCTGTGAATTAAACCTAGTTTTTTAATGTTGGCCTTATAAAGTCGTTCAACACCTCCAAGCCATAAAGCCAAATCTGGATTTACTGGATTTTTTACCAAAACTATTTTGTCTGTTCCTTCTAGGGCATCCGCAATTTCTTGCATAATAAAAGGACTAACGGTAGAGCGGGCTCCGATCCAAAGAATATCCACGTCATTTTCTAATGCCAGTTGAACGTGGTCTTTATTGGCTACTTCTGTTGCCGTTAATAAACCGGTTTGTTCCTTTACTTTTTTAAGCCATCCCAAACCGATAGCTCCAACACCTTCAAACATGCCTGGGCGGGTTCTTGGTTTCCAAATGCCGGCACGGTATACAGTAACATCGGTATTTTTTAATTCGTGTGCTATTTTTAGCACTTGTTCTTCGGTTTCCGCGCTACAGGGTCCGGCTATTACTAGAGGATGATCTAATCCAAAGTTGTCAAGCCATTGGCGCATTTCTTTTTTATTTTCCATGAGTATTAATTATTATTCTTTGTATTGTTTTCATTGATGCCAGCTAAAATAGAACGGATAGCATTAGTGGCCTCCATGGTTTGGTATAGCTGATCATAGTGTTGTTGTTCTAGGTCATTTTTAAAGGCACTTAGGTTTTCAATATATTCCGTAAGTACTTCAAGTAAATTTTCTCGGTTTTGTTTAAAAATGGGGGTCCACATAGAAGGTGAACTTTTTGCTAAACGAACAGTTGAAGCAAATCCACTTCCCGCCATATCAAAAATAGCACGTTCGTCTTTTTCTTTTTCCATCACGGTTTTACCTAACATAAAAGAAGAAACGTGAGAAAGATGCGACACATAAGCAATGTGCTGATCGTGCGCTTTTGGATCCATTTCTTTTATACGCATAGACATTGATCGAAACCATTGCAATGCCCATTCTAATAGATCTGGTCGGGTGAAAGAAGTTTCACACAATATTTGAGTTTGCTCCAAAAACAGTTCTGGATAGGCTGCTGAAGGACCTGAAAATTCGGTACCTGCAATAGGGTGTGTAGCTAAAAATTGATTCCGTTTTGGATGTACACTAACACGTTCACAGATTCCTGTCTTTGTAGACCCAACGTCCATTACTAAGGCGTTGTCATTTAAATTGTCAAGCAAGGTAAGTACCAATTCGCAAGCAATATCCACGGGTACTGCAAGAATAACGATGTCCATTTGTGGCAACTTAGCATCGGTTAATTCTTCATCTATAATACCTAATGTCAGCGCTTGTTTTACATGAGTGGGATTAATATCGCGTCCATAACAGCGGCTACCAAGGGTGTATTTTTTTGATGCTAAAGCCAATGATCCACCGATCAATCCTAAACCTATTATGCCTATGTTCATGATTCTATTCTTTTAATTGCCTCCACAATTGTTTCTTCAGGCACACATAAAGAAAAACGGATGTATCCTGCTCCCTGACTTCCAAAAATGGTGCCCGGTGTTATGAAAAGATGCTTGTCATGCAAAAGGGCATCAATAAAGGCTTCTGCATCTGTACTTGTTGGCGGTAATTTAGCCCATAAAAACAATCCCACTTGATTAGGGTCAAAGGTGGCGCCAAGAGCCTTTGCCAATACTTCTACTGCTTTTCTGCGTTGAGTGTAAATTGTATTCAGCTTTGTATACCAGTCTGTAGTGGCTTTTAAAGCGGCAATAGCTCCTTTTTGGATTCCGTAAAACATACCTGAGTCCATATTGCTTTTCACCTTCAATACAGATTGTAAGAAGGTTTCTTTACCGCACACCATACCTACGCGCCATCCGGCCAGATTTGATGATTTACTTAATGAATTCAATTCTAGGGCTACTTCTAAGGCGCCTGGTCGAGACAATAAACTCTGCGGCTTTTGAGTTAAAACAAAACTATAAGGGTTGTCATTAACCAGCAAAATTGAGCGTTTTTTTGCCCAGTCGATTAATCGATCAAAAGTTGTGGATAATACTTCCGTCCCTGTAGGCATGTGCGGATAATTGATCCACATCAACTTAACTTTGGAAGTGTCTAAAGCATCTAAAGCGGCAAAATCAGGCTGCCAATTTTGACTTTCTTTTAATTCGTAAAACACAGGCTCAGCTTCAAGTAAGCGGGTAACTGATGCGTAGGTCGGATACCCAGGATTCGGGACTAGCACTTGATCGCCTGGATTCAAAAATGCCATTGAAATATGCATAATGCCCTCCTTAGAGCCCATTAAAGGCAGAATTTCGGATTGGGGTTGAAGATTTACCTTGTAATGTGTCCGATAAAAATCGGCCATGGCTGTACGCAGCTCAGGAAGCCCTTGATAACTCTGATACATATGGGCTTTGGGATGAGATGTAGCGTCTTGTAATGCCTCAATTACAGAAGGATGTGGAGGTAAATCGGGGCTACCAATACCCATATTTATAATTGGATGTCCCGCTTGAATCAAACCGGCAACTTCTCTCAGCTTTCGCGAGAAGTAGTATTCTTGGACACTTTGTAATCGGTGTGCTGTTTTCATCGCTGATGTTGGTTATATTCTCCTAAAATTTTAAACTGTGAGGCCATAATTTCAATCAGTTTTCGGGCTTTATCGTAATACTCAAAATGATCAAAAGTGACATCTACAAAAAAGGAATATTTCCCTGGAGTCTCAATAACGGGCAACGATTGAATTTTAGTTAAATTCAATTGGCAATCACTCATCACATTGAGCACTGCTGCTAAACTACCCCGCTTGTGGTCTAAAATAAATTTTAAAGCGGCTTTATTTACCTCTTCAGAAGGCTTTACTGCTTTTTCATTTTGAACTACCACAAATCGGGTCACGTTATTTTTAATGGTCTGAATGGAAGAAGCCAGTATGGATAATCCGAAAAGATCTGCTGCTTCTTTGCTGGCAATAGCTCCCCTTCCCAGGCAATTTTCTTCTGCCAGTATTCGCGCTTCGTCTGCGGTATCTTCTGCTTCTACAAGACGAATGTGAGGGAATTGCTTAAAAAAGGATTTACATTGTAATAGCGCCATAGGGTGTGATCGTACTTCAGTAAGATCTTCTATACGTTGATTGGGTAAGGCCATCAAGTTATGGTGTATGCTCAAGCCATATTCTCCGACGATTCGCAGGTTGTTTTGATCAATTAAAGCATAATTAGGGATAATGGAGCCGGCAATAGAATTTTCTAAAGCCATAACGGCGTAAGGAACCTTTTCATCGACAACTGCCTTTACGGTTTCATCGAAAGTTTCACATGGGTGAATTTCAACCGCATCACCAAACAAACGAAGCGTCACCACGTGATGAAACGATCCTTTTATTCCTTGTATGGCTACTTTAGTTTTTGTTTTCATTTGAATTCAAAAAAAAAGTCCCGAAAAATCAGGACTTTTAGTGTATATATGTATTTCAATTACTACAAAGTCCTTCCTGCTTCTGTGTAGAAGTAATAAAAGTTGTTATAGTAAAAGAAAGTTGTATTCATATTTTTAAAATCCTAGCAAAAGTAGCACAGCTTT
>RGZR01000002.1 GCA_010031465.1 Flavobacteriia bacterium | reverse complement strand
CATAAGGGCCCTCTTCATGAAATTTTTCTGTAAGTAATACGTCACCGTTTTTAGGTTTTGACCCATCAATCAAGTCTACATCACACCCCCAATGGTGCCTTGAGGTTCCTGGCAGGGTAGAATATTCAATGATTTTTTGAATGTTTTCAATGGGAGATAATCCGGCATCTTGATTTGCTTTGTACTTTCGGTTCCAAATTTGAGTTTGTCTTTCATAGGATCGATATCCTGATACAATTTCTAGTGTTATGCTTGCTTTTAATGCAGCCTTTTGCATTTTAACAAATGCTTTTCCTGCGGCTTTACTCAAAGGAATAGAAGAGCTGTATTGCACTAGTGTTTCTTGACCTAGTAGGCGAGCTGCAGAATATTTTTCACGTGAATTTTTTCCGAGTAAAGGCGTAAGGTAGAGACCTAAAAGTGTGGAAAAGAACTGATTTCGTGTCATGTGCATTCTAATCTATAGCGTTGATGAAGACCGATAGGCTCTATAGTAAATGGGTCGCCAACGGCTGAAAATCCTGTAGTTTGATACAGCCCCTGGGCAGCTACACGGGCATTGAGCCAAATGCATTGGGTAGCAAACCTTCTTATCAATATATCGATACCTTCGGAAATAAGGGTTTTTGCTACACCCTGACCTTGGTATTCTTTTCTAACGGCAATTCCTCTAAATTGATACGTATTGGAAGATTTACATTCATCGCAAGGGTTAGCCATAGCACTCAAAATGCCAATCAATAGTTGGTCAGCATAGGCACCTAAATGAAGTGTGGTTGGATGATTGTCACCTTCCATAGCACAACTTTCAACAGGGCGGCCCGCTCGTAAAAGGGGGTGCCTGAGTTCAAAGGTGGTTAGCGTATCGATTTCTTTGATTTTAAGATTCATTATAATAAAATTAACAATCTGTTTGTTCTTATAATTTTAAAAGGAAACCTATCTTTAACGATGTTAACCCACGAAGAGGAACTAATTTTATATGAATTATGCTCTTCTACAAGCAGGGGTAACTCATGAACAATTAACCTAATCTTTATCCATTGAAAGGTACGTTTTTTTTATGTTTTATTATGGTCCTTCTAGGGAGTGTTCAAGCACAAGTTCGTACTCCAATAAAGGGGAAGTTGTTATATAAAAACACGATTGTAGTTGCCGCAAACGTAGTGAACAATACCGCTCAGACCACAACAATTACAGACGATGAGGGAGAGTTTGAAATAGAAGTAGCTGAAGGCGATGAAATTGTATTTTCTTCTGTTCAATATCGTATTCGAAGCGTAACAATAACTCCAGAAATCCTTCAAAAAAATAGACTCGTTGTCTCTGTAAATGAAAATATTACTGAACTTAAAGAGGTAGTGGTTACCTCGGAAGATATTGATAAATTTTTAGATTTAAAGGAAGAAGAGTTTAAGGGATTTGACTACGAAATGGATAAATCTACCCGTGTGGTTAATCGATTAACGGATGACCGATTGGTGAACAACGGTATTGATTTTGTCAATATTGCTAAATTAATTGCTAAAGTCATTTCTGGAAAAACAGAGGAAGAACAACTTCGATTAAAACCCAGTGAAATTCTACCAAAAGTATTTGACGATGTTTTTTTTACTCAAGACCTACAACTTCAACAAGAAGAAGTGATGGACTTTTTGGTATTTGTGGATTCTCAAATGAAAACGGGAGCCCTTCTTAAACAAAGCCAGCAATTTCAACTTATTGACTATTTAATCACTAAAAGTCAAGAGTATCGAAACACACAAAACAAGTAAACTACAGTATGCGGTCTTCATTGCTCCTGGTTTTTTGCACCTTCTTTCTTTTAGGCTCTACTACTCATAAATACTATGTAAGTACTACGGAAATTGAACACAAAATAGAACGTAATACAATTCAAATAACCCTACAGCTTTTTACAGATGATGCGGAGTTAATGTTGCAGCAAAAAGATCCTAACGTAAGACTGGATCCCGATTTTGATGCAAAAAAAGTAGATATTCTTTTGGATTCTGAACTGTCAAAGGCACTTCAGTTATTTGCTGATCAATCGGCTTTGGAACTCTCATTTTTGGGAAAAGAATACAAAAATGATATTGTGAAATGTTACCTAGAAGTCCAACTGAAGGATAAGATACAGGAACTAGAAATTTTCAACACCGTATTTTTTTCACTTTTTGAAGAGCAACAAAATATCATTCATTTTAAAGGGTCAGTGGGAAGGAAAAGTTTCCTTTTACATTCCCGAAGGCCTTCAGTCAAAATTGAACTCTAATCAAAAATTTATAACGCGAGTAAATTCGAACTACTTTTAAGTATATTAGCTGCTCGAATTTTCACCTAAAATCTAATTCTCATGTTCAAAAAAACATTGTTTTTCAGTCTCTTCGGTGTCTTATTAGTAAAAGCTCAAGTACAGCAAGGGCACACCAACACAAATAAATTTAGACAACTATACGATCAGTTTGCCGATCCTAATAAATACCACAATGCTTCAGGAGCTCCTGGAGTGGAATATTATCAGCAGAAAGTAGATTATAAAATGGATTTGGAATTGGATGATGCAAACACGCGTTTGTATGGTGAAGAAACGATTACCTATACCAATAATTCACCCGACCAACTGCCCTACTTATGGCTGCAACTGGATCAAAATATTCGTAAAAAAGATGCGCCTGCTTTAGAAAAAAATGGGGCAAATCCGGGTATAATTGGAAGCCCTTCTTCTTTTGTCAGTGATTACATTAATGAACCTTTTGATGGTGGATTTAATATAGAATGGGTGGTGGACCAAGACAATAAGCCCTTGCGTTATACAGTCAATCAGACCATGATGCGAGTTGACTTGCCTCAAGCCATAGCTCCGGATGGTCAATTTGTATTTAAAATTAAATGGTGGTACAATATTAATGACCATGTGGAAAAGCGGGGTCGATCAGGATATGAATATTTTCCAGAAGATGGAAACAGAGCCTATGTTATTGCACAGTTTTTTCCAAGACTATGCGTGTATAATGATGTTGAAGGATGGCAAAACTATCAGTTTTGGGGGAATGGAGAATTTGCCCTTGAATTTGGTGATTATGACGTCAATATAACAGTGCCTTCTGATCACATTTTGGAAGCTACAGGGAGCTTACTCAACCCGAAAGAAGTGCTTACACGAGAAGAATATAAACGCTTTGTGGATTCTGAAAAGAGTTTTGATAAACCTGTAATTATTGTAAGTCAAGAAGAAGCAACGGCAAAAGAATCTTCGTTTTCAACAAAAAAAAGTACATGGAAATTTAGAGCAGAAAATGTACGTGACTTTGGATTTGCTACATCTCGTAAATTTATTTGGGAACGTCAAGCCGTTCAGGTGGGGTCTCAAAAAGTAATGGCAGTTTCCATTTATCCAAAAGAAGGAAACCCCCTTTGGGAGGAATATTCTACAAAAGCAGTTATCCAAACCCTAAAAACATATTCTAATTTTACATTTGAATACCCTTACCCTAAGGCTGTTTCAGTACATGCTAAAAATCAAGGGATGGAATACCCTATGATTTGTTGGAATTACGGACGCCCCGAAAAGGACGGAACTTATTCTGATCGAGTTAAATTTGGTATGATTAGTGTTATTATTCACGAGGTAGGCCATAATTTTTTCCCAATGATTGTCAATTCTGACGAGCGCCAGTGGGGTTGGATGGACGAGGGACTTGATACTTTTGTTCAATTTCTAACCGAGCAAGAATTTGGGGTATCACATCCTGAATCCATAGTAGGACTTGATGCCTATCCCTCACGTAGAGGAGCTCCCCAAAACATTGTACAGTATATGGCTGGTGATCAAAACTATATTTCTCCAATAATGTCCAACCCGGAAAATGTATACCAATTAGGACCCAATGCGTATGCAAAACCTGCCACGGCACTTAATATTCTTAGAGAAACGGTTATGGGCCGTGAGGCGTTTGATCATGCGTTTAAAACGTATGCCCAACGATGGATGTTTAAACACCCAACACCCGAAGATTTTTTTAGAACAATGGAAGATGCCTCTGCCATTGATTTGGATTGGTTTTGGAGAGGGTGGTTTTATAGTACTGATGTAGTTGACATTGGCGTTAAAAAGGTAAAACGCTATTATTTTTCGGATACCCCAGATTTAGAAACTAAAAAACGGTTAGAAGCCTATGGTTATGATGTAGCCTCTTTACCCAATATGGTATTTAAGATTGATGAAGACAGCGATGCCTTTGATCCCGAACAAGCTATGCAAAATCCTTTAGCAGGGGCAAAAGTATTGCAAGACTATTTAACCGAACAAGGCATTGATCTTTCAACAGAAGTACCTAAGTATTTTTATGAAATCGAATTTGAAAAACCGGGAGGATTAGTGATGCCTTTAATTGTTGAATACAGTTATGCGGATGGAACCAAAGAACGCGTTTCTTATCCGGTTCAACTTTGGCGAAAAAATGATGCTAGTGTTTCTAAAATTATTGCTTCTGATAAAGAATTGATTGGCGTAAGTATTGATCCTGATAAAGAAACCGCCGATGTAAATCTTGACAATAACAGTTGGCCTAATAAAGAAACTCCTTCAGATTTTGACACATTTAAAGAAAAAATAAAAGGGTAAACCCACTATCTTTGATTTAAAATAAAGCACATGTTTTTATTTATCAGCGGAGCTGAGATCGTTTTTGTTTTTTTTATAGTGTTACTCGTCTTTGGAGCCGATAAGATTCCTTCTATTGCTCGAACTCTTGCCAAAGGGATGACCCAAGTGCGCCAAGCCACAAATGACATCAAAAGTGAAATTCAAAAGTCAGTGGATGTAGATATTGAAAACCCTACAAAATCTTTGACCAAAGAATTTACTAAGGAGGTCGACAAAGTTAAAAAAGACATTGGTGATCTAGAGGATTCTATTCGTCGAGATCTTTAAAGAACTCTACTTAGGGTTAAGCCGTCACGCAAGGGAAGTAAAACGGATTGAATACGAGAATCCTGTTTTAACTTTTGGTTATAGGCCTGAAGTGCAAGTGTAGATTCGTCTTTATCAGCTGCACTCTCAAGAACTTTACCGCTCCACAATACATTGTCTGAGATCAGCATTCCTCCCGGTTTCATTTTGTCTATTAACAAATCAAAATAAAAGCTGTAATTCACTTTATCAGCATCAATAAATACCAAATCAAACGGACCCTCAAGCGTTGGAAGAATGTCAAGGGCATTTCCTAAATGTTGATGAATCTGATGTGCATAAGGACTTTTATTGAAAAATCGAGATTGCAGCGAAACCAATTCTTCGTTGCAATCAATGGTGTGAAGCACCCCAGATTTGGATAACCCCTCAGCTAAACACAGGGTGGCGTACCCCGTAAAAGTTCCTATTTCAAGTATTGAAGAAGGGTGAATGAGATGTGATAGTAAACTCAAAAAGCGGCCTTGTAGTGGTCCACTGATCATTCGGGGTTGCAACACTTTTTGATGGGTTTCACGCTCAAGGGCTTCTAAAAGTGGGGGAATTTCCTGACTGTGTTCTGCTGCATACCCCGTCCACAAATCACGAACCTTCTCAAAGAAAAAATGTTCGTTATGTTTTGGGTCGGGCATAAGGGAATCGTTCTAAAAGTTGAGGTAATGCATAGCCATCAAGACCATTAATTGTAACTATTTTACCGTGTTCTAGTTGTACCCAACCGTCTTCTAACAAGAGCTCATCTGCAATACACAAATGTACAATTTCACCTACGATGAGTAGCGTGTCGTTTTCTTTAATTAGGTATTCATTGACATACCGACACCCTATTTGAATAGGGGCTTCTTTCACAAAAGGGGCCTTCCAAAAGGATTTGTATTCTTTTTCTAAGGTTGTAAAATCAAACTCCGAAACGGATTCCGGATAATTTGCAGCGGTATGATGCGCATCTTCAATCTGGTGCTGGGCAATGGCATTCAAGGTAAACACACCCGTTGCTTTCATATTGGAATAGGTGTGCCGCGGAACTGTCGTAGGGCGTAAAATAAACCCAAGCAACGCAGGGTTGCTCCCTAGATGGATCACCGAACTAAAAATAGCCACATTGTCAATTCCCTTAGCAGAAGTTGTACCTACTAAGTGTGCTGATTTATATCCGGTAACACTGTTAATTAAATTCAGTCGATATATTTTCGACATGTTTTCGAGGTCTTCAACCTGAAAGTGATGCATAACTTTTTTTTGCAAAGGTAGGTAAAGCGACTCTTTTAATTAGACGAATCAGAATTCTTATCGATTTGTAAAACAACAAACAGAAGTACACATACCCCCAATATCAACACCCCTAAAAACCGATAATGATCAGCCAATTCGTTGGTGCCTAAAAATCCATTGAGAACCTCACTATCTACCAAAGCAATAAAAAGCCCAAGAGGAAGTAAAAGAATCAAGTATCGAAATTGTTTAAGGATGTTTTTCATTTTCAAAGTAAAGTTGGTCTAAAACAAACTAATTTTTTAAATTTAAAAAAACTAAACGAAACCGTAATGATGTCCACTATTTTTCTTTATCTCGCACTTTTACTGACGAACACACAAACAGAATCCGTTGAAGGGGTTTGGATTACCCAAGATGACGAAACGGGTAAGAAAAAATCAGAGGTACTACTTTATAAAGAAAACGGAAAGATATACGGTAAAATAATCAATTTGCTTTTACCTGAAGACCAAGGAAAATTATGTGAAAATTGCAAAGGTGAAAACAAAAACAAACCTATAGTGGGGCTGGTTATAGTGAATGATCTTACTCTTGAAAACGACAGTTGGGAGGACGGAACCATACTCGATCCCAAATCGGGAAAAGTTTACGATTGCTACCTTACTTTAGAAGAGGAAAACACGCTGAAAGTAAGAGGCTATTTGGGCTTCTCTTTATTGGGACGAACGCAAATATGGACTCGTAAATCCCCATAGTTTTTATCTGGCTATACGCCGCTACAAATCTTCAATTAAATTCAGAAATCTGCTTTATAATTTTAGTATTTTCGCATTCAATTGATTTATTGTGTGGAAAGCGTTAGGTGTGAGAATATATTCAATTACGGTGAATCATGTTCTTTAAAGGGTGTTTAGCTCAGTTGGTTTAGAGCGCTACCTTGACAGGGTAGAGGTCACTGGTTCGAATCCAGTAACACCCACCACTTTTGATAATTTTCTAAAAAAACCACCTAAAGAACCGTATTTTCACTTCAGCTATTTCCTCCTTTACTAGAATGCTAAAAAAGTGTATATTAGGAGTTAGAACCAATTTGTATTATACATTGAAAAAATCATATAAAAAAGCCTCCTATTGTACTCTTATGGGGCTTCTTATCATTCTCTTTGTAGTGTCATGCACACCTATATCACCTAACTATGTTCAAGCTCCCTTTTCAGGATTAGATGTTTTTAGTACAAACGATTGGTGGAACCGAGAAGCCAATGAAATAATAAACTTAAAGGTTCCTCGTGAAGAAGTTGTTGCCTTTGGAATTTACACTACAGCGAACGACAAACTAAAACTAACCGCACAACTTTTTCCGCTTTATCCTGAAGAAACAAGAGAGGTGCGATTGGCTTTTTTCCAAGAGGGAGAATGGAAAGAAGTGGCTAAGCAAAATGTAAATGAATTGGGTTGGTCAACGACCTTTGAAATGGAAGGGTGGGATCAACAACAAGAGGTGCGATATAAACTTTTGCACAGCAACCAAGCTTCCTTTGAAGGGCTGATACGTAAAGACCCTATTTCAAAAACAGAACTATCTATAGCGGCATTGTCGTGTAATAGTAACCAAGATAGAGGAGACCGTGCCCACTACGTTCGCAATATTAATGCATTAGACCCAGATTTAGTTTTTTTTGCTGGTGACCAATCGTATGACCATAAAGAACACACAGCGGCATGGTTAAAATTTGGGATGCAATTCCGCGAGGTTTTTCGAAACCGACCTTGTATAACCATTCCTGACGATCACGATATCGGCCAAGGAAATCTGTGGGGCGAAAGGGGTAAAAAATCACTTTTACCAGAAGGAAATGATGGCGGTTATTACCATCATCCCGAATATGTAAAAATGGTGGAGCGTTGCCAAACCTCTCATTTGCCCGATCCCTTTTCTTCGCTTCCTTTAGAACAGGGCATTTCCAGTTATTTTACGAGTATGCTTCTTGGGGGGTTGGATATTGCTATAATAGAAGACCGAAAATTCAAATCGGGTCCGAACGGAAAAATTCCGCAACAAGGTCCTCGTCCTGATCATATTCGCAATCCCGATTACGATCCCAACTCAATAGATTTGCCTGAACTTGTTCTTCTTGGTGAAGAACAACTTAATTTTCTTGATGCCTGGGGAACCAATCAAGTTACCTCAGACAAAATGCGGGTAGTTTTGTCTGCTACCGGATTTTGTGGTGGAGCTCATTTACACGGAAGTTTAGAGAATAGACTTCATGCGGATTTAGATTCTAACGGTTGGCCGCAAACGGGACGAAAAAAAGCACTTACAAAAATTAAACAAGCCAATGCAGTACATATCGCAGGAGATCAACACCTTGCTACTGTTATCCAACACGGAATAAATGAATTTGAGGATGGCCCTTGGGCTTTTGTCGTTCCGGCAATTGTAAATGATTATTACAGTAGATGGTGGTGGCCTGAAAACGAAAAAGCAGGGGAAAACGGAAATTCTCTTTTACCCTGGACGGGACGCTATTTGGATGGATTTAATAACAAAATTACGATGCAGGCTTATGTCAATCCAGAATCTACATCATTTGGAGCCGGGTTTGGGTTAATCCGATTTAATACGGAAACACGCCAGGTAACCTTTGAATGTTGGCCCCGAACTGTTGATGTAACAGAAGCATCGGCACAACAGTTTGTAGGGTGGCCCTACACTATTTCTCTATAATTGTAATGTACAAACGATATTAAATTTTATGAATAAAAAATCAACCTATTGGAGTACTAACTTGAAATACCTGGGGATTCTTCTTTCCATTTGGTTTACTGTTTCTTTTCTATTCGGAATAGTGTTCGCAGAAACGTTAAATCAATTTCAAATTCTCGGATTTCCCTTGGGCTTTTGGTTTGCCCATCAAGGCGCAATTTACACCTTTGTTCTTTTGATTTTTGTATATGTCTATTTGATGAATCGATTGGATAAAAAACACGATGTAGATGAACTATAACTTTTTCTTTTAAGCATATGGCAGCACAAACTTGGACCTATATTTTAGTTGGCACGACGTTTTTAGTATACATAATAATTGCCATTCTTGCTCGTGCGGGGTCAACAAAAGAATTTTATGTTGCCGGAGGAGGAGTCAATCCCATAGCGAATGGAATGGCAACCGCTGCAGATTGGATGTCGGCGGCTTCGTTTCTCTCTATGGCCGGAATGATTGCCTTTATGGGTTTTTCAGGAGGTCAGTATCTAATGGGTTGGACCGGAGGCTATGTACTTTTAGCCTTAATGTTAGCCCCTTATTTGCGAAAATTCGGAAAATTTACAGTACCTGATTTTATTGGAGAACGCTATTATTCTAAAAACGCTCGTTTAGTAGCCTTACTGTGTGCCTTATTTATTTCTTTTACTTATGTGGTAGGTCAGATGAAGGGCGTAGGGGTTGCATTTGCTCGCTTTTTAAGTGTCCCTTTTGATGTGGGTGTTTTGATAGGAATTGGTATTGTCTTTTTTTATGCAGTACTCGGCGGTATGAAGGGAATTACCTATACACAAGTTGCTCAATTTTGTGTATTGATTTTCGCATTTACGGTCCCTGCCATTTTCATTTCACTTCAAATGACGGGAAATCCAATTCCTCAGTTAGGCTTTGGTTCTCGAGGTCCAGATGGTGTCTTTTTATTGGAAAAATTAAATCAATTATCGGTTGATTTAGGCTTTTCTGACTACACCTCAATTAATCAATCCAATACCATAAATATGTTTTTTATTACTGCTGCACTTATGTTTGGTACAGCAGGTCTACCTCATGTAATTGTAAGGTTTTTTACTGTTCCTAAAGTTCGTGATGCACGTGTTTCAGCCGGGTGGGCATTATTGTTTATAGCTATTTTGTATACTACGGCCCCTGCCGTTGCTGTTTTTGCACGAACCAATTTAATAAATACGGTGTCTGAGGCTCCTTATGCTGATGTGCCTGGATGGTTCACGAATTGGGAAAAAACGGGATTACTTCAATTTACCGATAAAAATGCTGATGGTCGCATTCAATATGTTGCTGATGCAGCCACAAATGAATTGACAGTTGATCGCGATATTATTGTTTTGGCAAACCCTGAAATAGCTAATTTACCCCCGTGGGTTATCGGCTTGGTAGTGGCAGGAGGACTCGCTGCAGCCCTTTCTACAGCGGCAGGTTTATTGCTGGTCATCTCAACCTCAATTTCTCACGATTTACTAAAAAATTATTTACGCCCCTCAATTACAGAAAAAGGAGAGTTGTATGCAGCACGGGTATCTATTGCTGTAGCTGTAGTTGCTGCTGGTTTAGCAGGATTAAATCCTCCGGGTTTTGTGGCTGAAGTTGTTGCCTTAGCCTTTGGTTTAGCAGCCTCGTCATTTTTTCCAGCCATTATTTTGGGAATTTTTGATAAGCGAATGAATAGGGAGGGAGCCATAGCCGGAATGATCATTGGGATACTGTTTACGGCCTTTTATATCCTTTATTTTAAGCCTCAACTTGGCGGACCCGGAACACCTGATCAGTACTGGTGGGGTATTTCTCCAGAAGGGATTGGTACTTTAGGAATGGTCATCAACTTCATTACGGCCTGGGTGGTTTCTCGATTTACTCCAGCCCCTCCTTCAGCAGTACAAGAATTAACAGAAAGTATAAGAATGCCAAGAGGTTCAGCATTGCCCTCTGGAGATTTACATTAAATGAATACTCATGAATCATAGAATTAAAACCCTATCCGATTACATTCACCAGTATGAAAAAAGCATACAAGATCCTGAAACTTTTTGGGGGGAAGTAGCCGCTACTTTTCAATGGAAAAAACCGTGGAAAAAAATACTTTCATGGGATTTTGAAGGACCGGATGTAAAATGGTTTGAAGAGGCTCAACTTAATATTACTGAAAATATTTTTGAACGTTTACTCCCAACTCATGGAGATAAAACGGCTATTTTATGGGAACCTAACAATCCAGATGAACGTCCACTAAAGATCACCTACCAAGAACTTTTCCAACGTACTTGTCAATTTTCAAATGCTTTAGAAGCACAAGGGGTACAAAAAGGAGATCGGGTGATTATTTACATGCCCATGATTCCGGAAGCGGCAATTGCCATGTTAGCCTGTGCTCGGGTAGGGGCCATTCACTCAGTTGTTTTTGCAGGATTTTCTGCTACTGCTTTAGCCGATCGAATAAACGATTGTCAAGCTAAAATGGTGCTTACAGCTGATGGAAATTTTAGGGGAGCCAAAAAAATACCCGTAAAAGCTGTAGTAGATGAAGCTGTTGAAAACGCACCTTCTGTTCAGAAGGTCATAGTGTGTCAACGTACAGGCGAATCCGTTACCATGAAACCCGATAGGGATATATGGTGGCATGATGTTATGGAGGGACAGTCAGCTTTGCATACAGCAGCAATTATGGATTCTGAAAACCCCCTTTTTATTTTATATACTTCAGGATCTACGGGTAAGCCTAAAGGGGTTGTGCATTCTACTGCGGGTTATATGGTCTATACTTACTATTCCTTTTTGAATGTCTTTCAATACAATCCCGACGATATATACTGGTGTACTGCCGATATTGGTTGGATAACAGGACACTCCTATATTATTTATGGTCCTCTACTGGCCGGAGCAACTTCGGTTATGTTTGAAGGAGTGCCGACCTATCCCCATCCTGGACGATTTTGGGAAATAATTGACAAATTTAAAATCAATCAATTTTATACAGCTCCCACAGCCATTCGTGCCCTTCAAGCTTATGGATTAGATCCTATTACACCCTATTCATTAGCCTCACTTACTGTTATTGGATCAGTAGGAGAACCTATTAATGAAGAAGCTTGGCATTGGTACCATTCCCTTATTGGAAAAGGAAAATGTCCCTTAGTGGATACGTGGTGGCAAACAGAAACTGGGGGAATTATGATTTCACCCCTTGCCGGAATAACGCCTAATAAACCCGCTCACGCCTCCTTGCCCTTACCGGGTATTCAGCCAGTAATTGTTGATGCTGAGGGGAAAGAATTAAAAGGAAACAATGTTGAAGGAAATTTATGTATTGCCTTTCCATGGCCTTCTATTATAAGAACCACCTATGGAGACCATAAACGCTGTAAAGAAACCTATTTTTCTACCTATCCGGGGATGTATTTTACAGGCGATGGGGCAAAGCGCGATCACGATGGTTATTTGCGTATATTGGGTCGTGTGGATGATGTAATTAATGTTTCAGGACATCGAATGGGTACAGCTGAAGTTGAAAACGCGATTAACGAACATCCCAAAGTAATTGAATCTGCAGTAGTGGGTTATCCTCATGATATTAAAGGACAGGGTATTTATGCCTTTGCTATTTGTGAATCGAGTGAAGATGCAGCGCAGTTAAGTGAACAAATAAAAGATACAGTTCGTAAAATTATAGGCCCTATTGCTAAACCGGATGTGGTGCAAATCGTTCCAGGTTTACCCAAAACACGATCGGGTAAAATTATGCGGCGTATTTTACGTAAAGTTGCCAGTCAAGATCTTTCCAATATGGGAGATACGTCAACCTTACTCAATCCCGAAGTCGTAGAAGAAATTATTAAAGGAGCACATCAAGGGTAAAACTTATTCTGAGCAATAGGTGTCTCCAACCGAAAAGGAATCGTATACTTCCTTTGTAACGGCACCCTGTCGCACTCCATCGTCAGGAATAGTTGGATTCGATGGATTGGAATAGTAATGTACATATTCCTCTGTTTGTAAGACAAAATAGTACTTGTTATTGATCATTGTTTTTTGAATGATTTGACCGCATTTATCATCTGGCTTTTGGCAGCAATATAAACTTAGTAATAAACCTATGAGTAGTGTTTTTTTCATGGGTTCTCCTCATTCTTTAAATAGGGAATGATCCGTTCTAGACGCATTGACCGTGACCCCTTAATTAGCAATCGATCGTGTTTATCAATAGGGAGGGGGACGTACTCCAAAAACGCGTCAATATTAGGATAGCGTTGAATTTTTGCGTGTTGTTCCGTGGTGGTCATAAAATGTTCTCCAAGGGTATAAATAGTCCCAACAGGGCTTTGAATTGCAGCTTTAAGTAGGTCATTGTGTTCTTTTAAAGAACCAGCTCCCAATTCTTTCATATCTCCCAAAATTAGGGCACTCTTTGCCGTAGCAACAGACGAAAAAGCGGATAAAGCTGCACTCATACTTGATGGGTTGGCATTGTAGGCATCTAATATAATATGACACGGACCTATTGTCAATTCTTGTGATCGATTATTATCCGCTTGATAGCTAGAAATGCCTTTTTGAATAGCCTTTAAAGGGACTTCAAAAAGGTGCCCAAAACATATGGCAGCAACTAGATTTGGCAAATTATAGTCGCCGTATAAATTGCTTTCAAAATGATTTTTTTCAAAGGTTAATACCCATCCTTTAGATGAATTTGTTTGTGGGGCTGACCATATATAATCAGCATCATTTTTTGTTCCAAAGCTGTGCTTTATTGCATTTTGAGTGGCTTTTACTTGTATAGGATCATCACCATTAATTAAAACGTGCTGTTGGTTTTTAATTAGATAGGAATACAATTCAGATTTTCCTTGAATCACCCCTTCTTCACTTCCAAACCCTTCTAAGTGAGCTTTCCCAAAATTGGTAATGTATCCCCAATTAGGCCTTGCAATCTCAGCTAAAGTCTTGATTTCACCAATATGATTTGCACCCATTTCGATGATGCCGATGTCATGATCTGAAGTTAGCTGGAGCAGAGTTAGGGGCACCCCTATATGGTTATTAAGATTACCTTGCGTTGCTAAAACCTTGTATTTTGTTTGTAATACAGCGCGGATAAGCTCTTTGGTTGTGGTTTTACCATTGCTTCCTGTAAGCGCAATTAGAGGGGTATTGCATTTTTCGCGATGGTAAGTGGCTAGTTGTTGTAATGCAATTAAAGTGTCTTTTACAAGAAAAGCCTTATCAGCATGTGCCTTTATTTTAGTATCACTTCCAACTACTGCTATAGCCCCTTTGGATAAAGCTACATCTGCAAATTCATTTCCATCAAACGAAGGCCCTTTTAAAGCAAAAAATAAATTTCCTTTTTCCAGTATACGCGTGTCGGTGCACACTCCTGTAGAGCGTAAAAATAGTTGGTATAGCGACTCAATATTCATCTTAAAAAAAAAGCATCTTGTGGTTAAGATGCTTACTTTTTTAAATTATCCACTGCGTTTATGGCGCACGGTTTTTTTAACTTGACTTTTCGATCCCAAACGCGACATAGCGCAACGGAAGCCTATATAATCTGTTGCAATATATTGGGGAAGATAGCGTCTTTGGGCTGGATCTAACCAATAGGCTCGGTCTTTCCACGACCCTCCTTTGTATACTCGAACCTCATCGGTGATTAATGTAGTTCGCTTAGAAGATGTATCTACATTGAGTAGTAAATTCCCATTTTCATCTGTGGTTAACTGAGGGGAAAGGGGAGCGTTATACATTTTTGAAGTCTCAGGTCTTTCGCTATTTACCGTAGGATCGGGTCGCCCTGCGGCAAAACTTCTAGACGATTCAGTGTCGCCGTCTCTAAAATTTCGATTGTCGCTTTCAGAAAAGTTTTGGCGTAAAAACGTCTCTTCTTCATCAATAGCTACTTGGTTTAATTCTCCAGGCATTCTTTTAAGTAAGATTTTACCGTTGGGTAAGGTGTCAAATACCATCTCGTCGGGGGCTATAATTTCAGCCTTACCGTCTTCGCCAATCACATTTTTTAAATAGACGTTTCCTCTGTAGTAGTTAAAGTCATTGGCTTCATCATCAACAATGGGTCGATAGACATCAGCAACCCATTCGGCAACATTACCTGCCATATCGTATAAACCAAAATCATTTGGAGGGTACTGCTTGACTTGAATGGTAATGTCGGCACCATCATCTGACCAGCCGGCAATTCCGCCGTAATCTCCCTTACCTAATTTGAAGTTTGCCAATTGATCTCCTTTCGTTCGGCGTTCACTAGAACGGGTGTATTCACCAGACCATGGGTATTTCTTTTTCCCCCTGTAGTTATTGTATTCACGATCACCAACAATGGCCAGTGCGGCGTACTCCCATTCAGTTTCTGTGGGTAAGCGATAAGAGGGTAATAGTATTCCTTTTTCGACACCTGCATAAACTTTTACAATAGAGTCGCCTTTGCGCACTTCTGCACTTTTTCCGCTTATACTGTCCATTAACCCGCCATATACCGTTTCAGGTCGTTTTAAATAGGCCGCAGTTGTAAAAGTGCTGTTCGCGTCAACGTTCGTAAATCGTACGTCTTTTTGAATATAACTTTCGCGTTCGAGAATGTATTCATTCACCCGATCAGTTCTCCACTCTGCATACTGAACGGCTTGTAACCAGTTTACCCCAACAACAGGATATTCTGCATAGGCAGGGTGACGTAAATAGTTGGTAGTTAATTCTTCAACATACCCCAATTGGTTGCGCCACACTAAGGTATCAGGCAGGGCCCCTTCATAAATTTGTCGATAACGCTCTTCTTCGGTTGGAAAAACATATTCTAACCAGTCTAAGTATTCAAGATACATAAGGTTAGTTACCTCTGTTTGGTCCATATAAAAAGACATAACATGTTGGCGGTTAGGGGTATTGTTCCAATCATGTAAAACATCATCTTGAACTTGTCCTTTGGTATAGGTACCTCCCTCGATAAAAACAAGACCGGGTCCGGTTTCTTGTTCATCAAAATCCACATTGTACTGGAAGACTCCTTTTTTGGAATTAATGTCCCACCCTGTAGCTCTGGAGGTATTATTACCTCCTCCACAGCTTGCCATTACAAGCATTACGATAAAGACGTAGGAGAGTCGTTTTAAACTTTTCAAGTTTATATAGTTTGTTGTTGTTTCAAAACGTTATGCAATATACGAATTATGAGATTTATAAAATTAATTGCATGAAATAAATTATGCCTTGGTAAAATCAAAAACGAAAGTTGTGGAGTAATATTGTTCTATTTTTAAAAAAGCGGTTTTTTTTCTCATCAAATACACGAAAATAAAAATCTATGCGTTTAAAAAGCGTGAAGAAAATATTACAAAGGGCAATTGTTTTTTTCTTGGTGTTTAATGCAAGCCAACTAAAAGCACAAAACTCCAATCGGGTTATTACAACTGGGGTTCCCTTTTTGATGATTACCCCAGATGCTCGCGCTGCTGGTATGGGAGAATTGGGTGTAGCTACCTCCGCAGACACTTATTCCCAACAATGGAATCCTGCAAAATACGTTTTTGCCAGTTCTGAAACTTCCATAGGAATAAGCTATACGCCTTACCTAAGCAAATTGGTGGACGATATTTTTTTAGGAAATATAAACTACTACAAAAAGTTAAATGAGCGAAGTGCATGGGCAACCAGTTTGAGGTATTTTAGTTTGGGTGACATCCAATTTAATGAGCTTATAGGAGGTTCAATAGTGGATCAAGGCTATGAGCGCCCTACTGAGTTAACTTTAGATCTATCTTACGCATTAAAGTTAAGTGAGCAAATTTCTATGGCAGTGGCAGGCCGGTACATTCGCTCGGATCTTAAGATTACTACCGATGCAGATACTTCTTCAGCCAATTCTTTGGGTATTGATATTGCTACTTATTTTGAAAGTTCAGTATTTGATTTAGGGACTAAGGAAGGGCTGTTTCGCAGCGGCCTTACGATTTCAAATATTGGTCCTCGATTAAACTATGATATTGGTGGACAAAAAAACTTTATACCTACGAACCTAAAACTTGGTTTTGGACTTGATCTGATTTACGACGATACTAACCGCCTTGGAATCTATACTGAGTTCAATAAATTACTTGTGCCAACGCCTGTGGCCGTGTATGATACAAATGCAAGATTCATGGGGTATCAGCAACCTGATATTGATTTTTTATCGGGCATTTTCACTTCCTTTAGTGATGCTCCTGACGGGCTTTCAGAAGAGTTGAGTGAAATTACCATGGCCTTGGGATTTGAATACCGTTTCCAAGACTCCTTTTCCTTGCGTTCCGGATTTTTTAATGAAAATCAAAATAAAGGGTCTAGACGGTATCTGACAATGGGTGCAGGCTTTGATCTCAATTTTATAGAAATCGATATTTCCTACCTTTTTTCAGCTTCAAATGTGCGTAATCCACTTGAAAACACATTACGATTTTCAGTTGCCTTACAATTAGATTCTACTGCTGCTTCCCCTATTGATAGTAGTACAGGGACGGCAGCCCAATAAATCCCTAATAAATTGCTTTTAATATTTCCCGTATAGGACAGAAATCTTTAATTTTGCCCTCTGTCTAAGGAACGTATTTTAGGATTTATGAAGAAAATTACAAAGGAAACCTATCTGAATTGGTATGAAAATATGCTCTTTTGGAGAAAGTTTGAAGATAAACTAGCCTCTGTTTATATCCAGCAAAAAGTTCGAGGATTTCTCCATCTTTACAACGGTCAAGAAGCTGTTTTAGCAGGCTCTCTTCACGCTATGGAATTGGGTAAAGACCGAATGATCACAGCGTATAGAAACCACGTTCAACCGATCGGTATGGGTGTTGACCCTAAACGTGTTATGGCAGAACTCTACGGAAAAGCTACCGGAACTTCAATGGGTCTTGGAGGATCAATGCATATATTTTCTAAAGAATTTAAATTCCATGGAGGACACGGAATTGTAGGAGGTCAAATTCCACTAGGCGCAGGAATGGCTTTCGGCGATAAATATTTTGACCGTGATAATGTTACGCTTTGTTTTATGGGTGATGGTGCCGTTCGCCAAGGATCACTTCACGAAACCCTAAACCTGTCTACACTTTGGCAATTGCCCGTTGTTTTTGTAGTCGAAAATAATGGCTATGCTATGGGAACTTCTGTAGCCCGTACGGCTTCACATGATGAAATTTGGAAACTTGGCTTAGGATACGATATGCCTTGTGAGCCTTGTGATGGTATGGACCCAGTAAAAGTCGCGAAAACTATGGATAAGGCGATTCAAAGAGCCCGATCGGGAGGCGGACCTTCATTTATTGAAATGAAAACCTATCGTTATCGCGGACACTCTATGTCTGATGCCCAACATTACAGAACTAAAGATGAGGTTGAGGAATACAAAAAAATTGACCCAATAAGCACAGTAAAAGAAATCATACTAAGCAAAAAATACGCAACTGAAAAACAACTCGCAGCTATTGATAAAGAAGTGAAAGAAAGAGTGGCAGAATGTGAAAAATTTGCCGAAGAATCTCCTTTTCCAGACCTCAATTTGATGTATGATGCTGTTTATGAGCAACAAGATTATCCCTTTATAAAACACAAACTTTAGAACATGGCAGAAATAATTACAATGCCTCGCCTAAGCGATACGATGGAAGAAGGTACCGTGGCAAAATGGTTAAAAAAAGTAGGGGATCAAATTAAAGAAGGCGATATCCTTGCTGAAATTGAAACGGACAAAGCCACTATGGAATTTGAATCCTTTAACGAGGGTGAATTATTGCATATTGGCATTCCAGAAGGCGGCACTGCAGCTGTTGATTCTTTATTGGCAATTATAGGAAACAAAGGAGAAGATATTTCAGGGTTACTATCTGGACAAAAAACCGATACTCCTAAGACAGAAGAAAAAACGACAGAAGCTCCTAAAGCGGAAGCTTCAACAGATGCTCCTGTAGCTGCACCCGAAGGTGTTGAAATTATTACCATGCCCAGACTCAGCGATACGATGGAGGAAGGGACCGTGGCCAAATGGAATATAAAAGTAGGGGATCAAGTCAAAGAAGGCGATATTCTAGCTGAAATTGAAACAGATAAGGCTACAATGGAGTTTGAATCATTCTACAGCGGAACCTTACTGTATATTGGCCTTCAAGAAGGAGATTCAGCCCCCGTAGATAGTGTCTTGGCTGTAATAGGCGAAAAAGGTACAGAAGTAAAAGCTTGGGCTGAAAGCCAAAAAGCAACAGCGAATTCTCCTGTTAAAAGGGATGATGTAGCGCCCGTTGAAGAAGCTCCCGTTCAAATCGCTGAGAGTAAAACAACACAAACTCCAGTAAGTCAACCCCAAACAACAGCTACTCCAAATGGTCGAATTGTAGCTTCCCCTTTGGCTAAAAAATTAGCGGCTGAAAAAGGAATTGACCTCGCTAGAATTCACGGTTCAGGAGAGCAGGGTAGAATTGTTAAACGAGATATTGATCAGTATACTCCCTCGGCGGGAATGACAAATGCGGTTATTGTTCCCAAGGGAACAGAGTCAGTTACTACAATTGCCAATTCTCAAATGCGTAAAACCATAGCGAAAAGGCTTGCCGCTTCAAAATTTACTGCACCCCATTACTATTTGGGTGTGGAGTTTGACATGGATCACGCTATTTCGTTTAGAGAACAATACAACGCTTTACCTGACACTAAAATTTCATTTAATGATATTGTAGTTAAAGCTTCAGCACTTGCATTAAAGCAACATCCGCAAGCTAATGCGAAGTGGGAAGATAGTCAAATCACACAGCACCATCATGTACAGTAAAAGAATATGCGCTAAAGGCAAAAGATAAAAAACTCACTCCTAATGAGATGGAAGGAAGTACATTCACCATTTCCAACCTAGGAATGTTTGGTATTCAAGAATTTACCTCTATTATAAACCAACCCAATGGGGCCATCCTTTCTGTTGGTGCCATTGTTCAAAAGCCCGTAGTGAAAAATGGGTCAATAGTGGTAGGGAATACGATGAAATTAACTCTAGCTTGTGATCACAGAGTAATAGATGGAGCTACTGGAGCACAATTTTTGCAAACGCTTAGAGGGTATGTTGAAAACCCTTTAACTATGGTATTGTAGATAAAGAGTAGCCCGGATAGCCTAAATTCTCTATCTTTAAAATATGCCAAAAACAATTGTAGTTACAGGTTCAAGTAAAGGCATTGGTCGTGAATTGGCTTTGCAAGCCGCGGAGAAAGGCCATCGTGTTTTTGCCTTATCACGAAATGTTACCTCATTGCAAGCCACTTCAGGAGTTATTCCTTTGCAGTTAGATTTGTCGGACACCAAAGACGTTCAACAAGCGGTTAATGAAATTCGAGCAACTACAGACACTATTGATGTGTTGATTAATAATGCAGGTATTTTACTTCATAAACCTTTTTTAGAAACAACTTCTGAAGATTTTCATCAGGTATTTGAAACAAATGTATTTGGTTTAGTCTCCATTACGCAAGCCCTACTTCCCTTTATGAAAGTGAACAGCCATGTGGTCAATATTAGTAGTATGGGTGGAATAGGGGGATCAAGTAAATTTGCTGGGCTTTCCGCCTACAGCAGTAGTAAAGGGGCAGTGAGTATTTTAACTGAACTTTTGGCGGAAGAATTTAAAGCAACGGGTCCAAAATTCAATGCCCTTGCCTTAGGCGCGGTACAAACAGAAATGTTAACTCAAGCCTTTCCTGAGTTTAAAGCTCCAATTCAAGCTAATGAAATGGCAGACTATATTCTTCAGTTTGCTTTAGAGGGACACCGATATTTCAATGGTAAGGTTCTTCCCGTTTCTTCGTCAACCCCCTAATTGGTTAATGGATTTAGTTTTAAAAAGTATTCCTCACGCTGCGCAACAACAAGTAAAAGCCCTTTTGGAACACTATCCTATTGCCATTAAAATAACAAAACATCGATTGACAAAGCACGGTGATTTTCGGATGAACTCAAATGGAACAACTTCCATAACTATAAATGCATCTTTAAATCCTTACCGCTTTTTGATCACACTTTTGCACGAGCTTGCTCATTTTAAAGTGTTTTTAGAGCATGGAAGAAGAGCAAGACCCCACGGATTAGAATGGAAAATGGCTTTTCGTTCTTTACTATTGCCCTTTTTGCAGCCCAATATTTTTCCGGGCAACTTGTGTAGTGTGTTGGCTCGTCACATGAAAAACCCTAAGGCAAGTTCAGATCGTGATTTTAACTTAGTCAAGGCTCTACAGCATTGGGATGAAGAAACCGAACCCGTACCCTGTGTGAATGATCTTCATGAGGGGCAATCTTTTAGATTAGAAAACGGAAGACGGTTTATCAAAATCAAAAAAAGAAGAATTCGAATTGAATGTAAAGAAATAAAAACAGGTAGGATTTACTTATTTAGTCCTCATGCAGGAGTAATTCCTGAATAATTATTTTTTTAAGTAAACCTCTCTCACTTTTTTAAACAAGTCTGAAGAATATACAAAATTCGTTACTGCTTCATTTTCGGTTGAAAAAATATCTTCTTTTGATCCTTCCCATTCTTTTAATCCATTGCGCAAGAATACTATTTTTTGACCAATTTCCATCACAGAGTTCATGTCGTGTGTATTGATCACCGTTGTGATTTGATATTCTTCTGTAATTTCTTGAATTAGATTATCAATTAAAATGGCTGTTTTAGGATCCAATCCAGAATTGGGTTCATCACAAAATAAAAATTTTGGATTCATCACAATGGCTCGGGCAATGGCTACTCTTTTTTTCATGCCACCAGAAATTTCATCAGGATATTTTTCATTGGCATTGATGAGATTAACCCTTTTTATTACAATATTGGCACGGTCTCGAATTTCACTATTTTTTTTTGACGTAAACATACCGAGTGGAAACATGATGTTTTCTTCAACATTCATGGAGTCAAATAAAGCACTTCCTTGAAAAACCATCCCCATTTCTTGTCGAAGTACCAAACGATCAGCCAATGACATTTCTTTTAGCCGTTTGTTTTCAAAAAATATTTTACCACTATCAATGTTAAATAAACCGAGTAGGCATTTTAAAAAAACCGTTTTTCCCGATCCACTTTGTCCAATAATTAGGTTTGTTTTCCCCTTCTCAAATGTGGCTGATATTCCTTTTAAAACAGCAATATCATCAAATGATTTTTTTATGTTTTCTACTTTGATCATTTAGGTAAGAAGCAATTGGGTGATGAGGTAATTTAAAAGTATGATGGCGACACTCGTCCAAACAAATGAAACCGTACTGGCTTTTCCTACATCTAAGGCACCCCCATTCATATAGTATCCGTGATAGGAGGGAATGGTAGCTAAAATAAAAGAGAAAAAAGCAGTTTTAATAAAAGCGTAGCCAACATGGAAGGGGATAAAGTCCATTTGAATCCCTTCAATAAAATCAGCACTTGATGAAAAGCCGCCATAAACACAAGCAATATATCCGCCAAAAACGCCTAAAAACATTGAAAAACTAATGACTAAGGGATATAATGATAAGGCTACTATTTTAGGAAAAATCAAATAATTATAAGTGTTAATCCCCATAACCTCTAATGCGTCAATTTGCTCTGTAACTCGCATGGTTCCAATGCTAGAGGTGATATAAGAACCCACCTTCCCTGCCATAATAATGGAAATAAAAGTAGGTGCAAATTCTAAAATGACGGACTGCCGAGTGGCAAATCCGATTAGATTTTTTGGCAATAGTGGATTCTCTAAATTTAATGCTGTTTGTATGGAAACCACCCCTCCGACAAAAAAGGAGATAAAAGCAACGATTCCCAGTGATCCGATTACTAAAACATCTATATCTTTAAGAATCAATTGCTTAAGCATTTTCCATTTGGTAAATTTACCAAAGGTTTGCTGGATCATTAGGAAATATCGTCCAATGTGAGATAGTATTTTCATACCCTATCAAAGGTAGTGATTTTACATGATACAAATTTTGGTTCTCTGAGGCTTTTTAGAGTAATTCTATAGGGTTACACTCTATAGGTAATGGCATTAATATTCATTCCAGCTCCTACGGAAGCGAATACGATTAAATCTCCTTGTTGAAGAGAGTGACCGCCGTATTGTTGCTTTTTCACTAAGTCATATAATGTGGGAACCGTAGCTACAGAACTGTTTCCAAATTCCTGAATATTCATTGGTAAAACCGTTTCAGGCATGGGTTTTTTGTACAGTCGATACAACCGTTTAATAATGGCATCGTCCATTTTTAAATTGGCTTGATGTATGAATATTTTTTTTACATCCTCTATTGAACAACCCGAGGCTTCTATACATTCCTTTAAAGCGAGAGGAACTTGAATTAAAGCAAATTCATATACTTTTCGGCCATACATTTTAATGTATTTTGTACCGTCACTATTGGTATTGGCTTCCCCGTAATAAATAAATTCTGCTTCTCCATCGGCAGTAAATGTGGCTGTTTTGTGAGATAAAATACCGCCAACTTCTTCGGTAGCTTGTACAATGGTGGCTCCTGCACCATCGGCGTAAATCATTGAATCCCGATCGGAATCGTCCAATACTCTAGACAAGGTATCAGCCCCAATTACCAAACATTTTTGAGCCATCCCCGATTTGATAAAGGCAGAGGCTTGTATAACTCCTTCCACCCATCCAGGACAGCCAAATAAGATATCATAGGCAACACAAGAGGAATTTTTAATTTTCAATTTGGCTTTTATCTTCGAAGCCAAACTGGGTAATGTGTCCACTTGATTAGAGTTTTTGCGAATGTCGCCTACATTGTGTGCTAAAATGATGTAATCTAGGGTCTCTGCATCTACTTGTGCATCATGAATCGCTTTTTGAGCAGCTTCAGTGGCAATGTCTACCACCGTTTGATTATCACGTATGTAACGCCGTTGCTGAATTCCAGTAATGGCTTTAAACTTTTCAATAATTTCTTCTGTAGCAAGGTCAATGTGTGCACCTTCTGCATCAAAAAAATCGTGATTTAAAAATGCAGCATTGGGTTGAATTAATTCAGGAATACTACTTCCGCTACCTGTAATTTTGATATTCATATCTCTAGTTCAAAAGTAGTGGTATTTTTAATCTAAGTTAATTATTTAATAAAAAAACATACGAAACCCAAGGCTACTCAAAGCGCCTTTGCTTCTTGTATTTAAATATGTAAAAATATGTATATCAAGTAGTAATATAAGAATCAATAGAAGTACAACTGCATACGAGATTACGATCTCCATAGGCTTCATCCACTCGTCTAACACTGGGCCAAAATTTATTTTTAGCAACAAATTCTAAAGGATAGGCTGCTCTTTTTCTAGTATAGGGAAATTTCCATTCATCTGAAGTGACCATTTCAAGGGTATGCGGAGCGTTTTTTAGCATTTGTCTAGCTTGCTCATCTTCTGCAGTTATTTCCATACGAATGGAGATCATAGCATCGCAAAAACGATCCATTTCAGCCACGTTTTCGCTTTCTGTGGGTTCGATCATCATTGTGCCCCCCACCGGAAAAGAAACTGTGGGTGCGTGAAATCCATAATCCATTAGGCGTTTGGCAATATCAACCACTTCGATACCCCATTCTTTAAAGGGTCTGCAATCAATAATTAATTCGTGTGCAGCCCTTCCTTTTTCGCCTGTGTAAAGAATTTCATAAGCCCCTTGTAATCGCTTTTGAATATAGTTGGCATTGAGAATGGCTATTTCTGTTGCTTTTTTAAGTCCTTCAGCCCCAAGCATTTTTATGTATCCATAAGAAATCAAACAGACAAGGGCAGATCCAAAAGGAGCGCCTGAAATGGCAGTAATGGCTTCATCACCTCCAGTTTGGATTATGGGGTTGCTGGGTAAAAAGGATTGTAAATGAGCGGCAACACAAATGGGACCTACACCGGGTCCGCCTCCGCCGTGAGGAATGGCAAAGGTTTTGTGTAAGTTGAGGTGACATACATCAGCTCCAATTTCAGCCGGACTTGTAATTCCTACCTGGGCGTTCATATTGGCACCATCCATATAAACCTGTCCTCCGCAATCGTGAATTAATTGGGTAATGTCTTTGATTTTTGATTCAAACACACCATGAGTACTGGGATAGGTAATCATTAACGCGGCTAGATTTTCTTTGTGTAAAAGGGCCTTTTCTTTTAAATCTTCAAAATCAATATTTCCTTTTTCATCTGTTCCTGTGACTACTACTTGCATGCCAGCCATAACCGCAGAGGCAGGATTTGTTCCGTGAGCTGAAGCGGGGATCAAACATATTGTTCTGTGACTTTGTTTATTTGCTTCGTGAAAAGCCCGAATGACCATAAGGCCAGCATATTCTCCTTGTGCCCCTGAGTTAGGTTGGAGGGAGGTAGCCGCAAATCCTGTGATTTTAGTTAAATCATCAGAAAGTTGGGTAAGCATTTTCTGATACCCTTTAGCTTGCTCAATCGGTACAAAAGGATGTATGGCACCCCAGTTTGGATCGCTTAACGGAAACATTTCTGTTGCCGCATTTAACTTCATGGTGCATGAACCCAAGGAAATCATCGATTGATTTAAAGCTAAATCCTTTCGTTCTAAAGATTTGATGTAGCGCATCAATGCGGTTTCTGAATGGTAAGAGTTGAAGACAGGATGAGTTAAATAAGATGTTTTTCTTTCTCCCAATAGGAAAGAGGAGGAAGCCGGTATTGCTTCAAGAAGGTGATCTTTTTGGAGATACTGTTTAAAAACAGAAACTATTTTTAATACATCCTCCTCTGTTGTAGTTTCATTAATTGAAATACTAACTGAGTTTGAGTCAGGATAATAAAAATTGATTTCTTTTTGCTCTGCTATAGTCTTAAGTTCAGCTGAACGCACCTCACAGTGTAACGTATCAAAAAAATGGTCATTTTTTTGAGTTATTCCGAGAGCAATTAAGTTGTTGTTTAGTAGTACCGTATGTTTATGTATTCCCTCAGCTATGGCGCGCAATCCTTTAGGACCATGATAAACCGCGTACATTCCTGCCATAACGGCAAGTAGGACTTGTGCTGTACAGATGTTGGAAGTAGCCCGATCGCGTTTTATGTGTTGTTCACGTGTTTGTAATGCCATTCGCAGGGCAGGGTTTTCGTCTAAATCCCGTGTTTGCCCAATAATTCGACCCGGAATGTTTCTTTTGTAGTGCTCGCGAGTGGCAAAAAATGCAGCATGGGGCCCACCATACCCCAGGGGGATACCAAACCGTTGAGAAGTTCCCAATACCACATCTGCGCCGTAATGGCCTGGACTTTCAAGCAGAACTAAACTCATAATGTCTGCTGCAACTACGGTAAATACACCCTTTGTATTGGCCTTTTCAATCCACTGTTTAAGGTTGGGTATTGCACCGTGTTTTCCGGGATACTGAAATATGGCTCCAAAAAAATGCGCATCAAACTCATGCGTATCCGGATACCCTACAACTAAAGTTATTCCCAGGGGAAGCGCTCGCGTTTTAAGCAACGAAAGGGTTTGAGGTAATGTATTTTCATCCACAAAAAAATGGGTAGCCTCCGCTTGTTTTTGCTCTTTCGTGCGCGTACCAAATAGCATGGTCATGGCTTCAGCAGCGGCAGTGCTCTCATCTAAAAGTGAGGCATTGGCCAGTTCCATTCCTGTGAGATCCGTAATTAGCGATTGAAAATTAAAAAGAGCTTCTAGTCGCCCTTGAGCAATTTCCGCTTGATAAGGGGTGTAAGCGGTATACCAACCTGGGTTTTCTAGTATATTTCGTTGAATCACTGCAGGGGTTATGGCTGCATGATACCCCATTCCGATATAGGTATCAAAACGGTCATTTTCTTTACCCAGTTGGTGTATATGTTTAGAAAAAGCGTATTCACTAATGCCTTTATCAATGGGGAGAGGTGATTTTAGCCGTATGGAGGAAGGAAGGGTTTCCTCTAACAGTTGATCAATAGAGTCTGCGCCAATCTTATTCAACATAAATTGAATTTCCTCTTCATTTGGCCCAATGTGTCTATGTACAAAAGTGTCCGTTTTCATGCCTATTTCTTTACCGCAAAAATAGAATTTCTACCCTTTTTTTATTTTCAACTTGTACGGGATTTTAAAATATTTTTTAAACATTAAACACTTTTGATGTAAACAAAGGATATTTGTACATGATTCAATCTTTATTTCGTGTCTTTAATTTTTATTTAAAATCCAGTATACACGTTGCCATCGCCGTTGTTTCATTAGCCTTAGTAAGCACAACTGCAGTTGACAGGTCCGTTCCAAATTCATTGTTAATATTTATTTTTAGCAGTACCGTTTTTGCGTATAATTTCATCAAATTTTTTCCGCTCTTAAAGGGTTGGGATTGGCTATTGAGCTCAAAAATGGTTGTTGGAGTAACCCTTCTGTCTGCTTTGGGCTCCGTACTGCATTTCTTTAGTCTAAGTTCGCTTAGTAAAATTGTAGTGTTCATTATAGGTATACTGGTTTTATTATATGTTACTCCATTTGTAGCTTCAAAAAACGGACGTGAAATTAAAGGATTTAAAACCCTATGGGTAGTGCTTAGTTGGGTGTTGCTTACGGTAGGTATCCCGATGTTAGAATTGAAATGCTATGATCTAACTGTTGTTCTGCCCTTGTTTTGTGTTCAAGGCATTTATGTTTTCGTAGCCCTTTTACCTTTTGAAATACGCGATACAAACACCGATTCTCCTTTTCTAAAGACACTCCCTCAGCGCATTGGAATAAAAAGGGTTAAAAGCATTGGATTTTTTTTACTTCTGGTTGCTACGATACTACTAGGGGTTGTTTTTGACCTGCCGAAAGTCTTCAATTTGTCTTCGGTGATGGTCTTTGTTTTGTTGGCTGTTTTGGTTTGGAAAAGCACACAAAAACGGTCATTCTATTACACTCATTTTTGGGTAGAAGCCCTTCCCCTTTTTTGGTTTGTTATGATTGAAATTCTCTCTAACTTGCATCGCATTACGACGTACTAACATGAAACATCTTTTCTTACTTTCCCTCTTTTTTATTGCTTGTTCGCAAAACACAACACCAATTGAGTTGGTGGATAAACCTGCATTCGAAAAATTACTCTCCAAAAGCCCTTTGCTTTTGGATGTGCGCACCCCATTAGAATTTAATTCGGGAGCCATTGAAGGGGCCGTAAATGTGGACTATAATGCTCCTGACTTTATGGAGAAAATAGTCGCTTATTCTAAGGATCAACCTGTATTGGTGTATTGTGGGTCTGGTGTACGTAGTGGATTGGCCGCTAAAGTCATGGACTCCCTAGGGTTTGTTAAAATCTATGACCTGCAAGGAGGATACCTAAAGTGGCAGGGGTATTAACGACTCTTTTTTTGCAGGATTTCTATTTGTATATATAACCCCTCCTGCAAAATAGGTTTTCGGAAAAGCAATAAACAACTCATGTTGTTCGCCTATAGCTGCATTCCCAAAGAAAGAAAGTTGTGCAGTACAATGAAAAAAACAATGTAGGGTAGAAGGGCCATAGAGCAAGCCCCCAAATTGGGAATCATGCCGTAACGATAAGGGGTAAACCCTTTTAAGGTACAAAAAGTAGTAAATTATACTAACCCTGCACGACGTAATAAGGCTCCCGGATCGGGTTCTTTACCCCGAAATCTTTTATAAAGCACCATGGGGTGTTCGGTGCCTCCTTTAGAAAGAATGTGGGTTTCAAAAGCTTGGGCGGTTTCGGCATTAAAAATTCCTTTTTCTAAAAAGAGTTCAAAAGCATCGGCGTCTAATACTTCCGCCCATTTATAACTGTAATAGCCAGCAGCATAGCCTCCTTGAAAAATATGAGAAAAGGAGGTGCTCAAACAATTTTCAGCTGTATCAGGAGTAAATTGCAAAGGCGAAATTTGCTCAACTTCGTGTGCTTTTATGTTTTTTATATGGGGAGCCGTTTGGCTGTGATAAGAAAGATCAAGATACCCAAAACTCAACTGACGTAAGGTTTGTAAGCCTTGATGAAAAAAGGCTGCTTTTTTAATTTTGGCAATCATTTCTTCAGGGATGAGTTCGTCAGTTTGATAATGCTTGGCAAATCGGGTTAAGGCTTCGGGCTGATAACACCAATTTTCCATCAGCTGACTTGGGAGTTCTACAAAATCCCAATATACACTTGTTCCGCTTAAACTGCTGTATTTCGTATTGGCCAACATGCCGTGTAGGGCATGTCCAAATTCATGAAATAAGGTAGTAACTTCTTGAAATGATAAAAGAGAAGGCAGTTTTTGGGTGGGTCGCGTAAAGTTACATACAATCGAAATATGGGGCCGTTGTCCTTCTTTTTGCGGTCTGAATTTGGTCATCCATGCGCCGTTTCTTTTTCCAGGACGAGGAAAAAAATCGGTGTACAACAAGGCGTAAAAACTACCGTTTTTAGACACCTCATAGACATCAACTTCACTGTGATAGGGGTCAATTTGGGTGCTTTTTTTAAAGCGTAAACCAAATAAATCTTCCACTATTGAAAAAAGTCCATTTACAACTTTTTCCAAAGGGAAATACACTTTTAATTTCTGTTCATCAAGTTCGTAATCCCGTTGTTTGATTTTTTCGGCCAAGTAGGCAGTATCCCATTTTTCAACCTTATCCCAAGAATACATTTCTTGAGCATAAGCCTCTAAGGATTGCCATTCTACTGAAGCTGCCGGATACGCTTTTTCTCGCAACTGATCTAAAAAGTGTTTTACGTTTTCTTCAGATTGCGCCATACGCTCTTCCAACACAAAGGCAGCATGAGACGCATACCCTAAAAGAAGTGCGCGTTGCTGACGCAGATGAATAATTTTTAAAACAATAGCCTCATTGTTTTGCGCATTGTTTTGAAATCCTCTTTTACCAAAAGCGAGACTCATTTCTTTGCGTAAAGCTCTGTTTTCAGCATAGGTCATAAAGGGAACATAACTGGGATAATCAAGCGTAAATACCCATCCCTCCAATTGTTTTTGTTCCGCTGTGCTTTTGGCCATTTCAATAAGAGCTTCTGGCAAACCCTTCAGTTTTTCAGAATCAGTAATGTGTAATGTGTAGGCTTGGGTGTCAGCTAATACATGTTCTCCAAATGTAAGACTGAGTTGCGCCAATTCAGTGTCAATCGTGCGAAGCGAAGTCTTGGCTTGTTCGTCAAGTAAAGCACCATTTCGTACAAATCCTTTGTATTCCTTTTCGAGTAATGTTTTTTGTTCGGTAGTTAACTCAAATGCGGCTTGATTTTCGTATACTTCTTTAATCCGTTGAAATAGCGCTGTATTTAACCGAACATCATTTTGAAATTGTGTTAATAGCGGGGCGGCTTGTTGTGTTACCTTTTGAAGGGCTTCAGAGGTTTCAGCACTGTTGAGGTTAAAAAGAAGACTGCTGTTTCGTCCGATAAATGAACCACTTTGTTCAAGGGCTTCAATAGTATTTATAAAGGTAGGCACTTCCTTTTGCGAAACGATAGCCTCAATTTCTTCTAGTGCCGTTTTAATGTTTTCTTGTAATGCGGGTACAAAATGTTCGGGACGAATTATTGAAAATGGGGCCGATTCAAAGGGGGTGTCAAACGGCTTGACTAACGGATTGTGTTCCATTTATTTTTTTAATGATTTGCTGCTTTCTAAAACGTGACTTTTAAGTGTTTTTTTATATTCAATAACCTGCTGTTGTACCTTTTGATTGTTTGCACCTATAATCTGTGCAGCCAAAATTCCGGCATTTTTAGCCCCATTTAGTGCTACCGTGGCCACAGGCACGCCTCCAGGCATTTGCAATATGGACAGTATGGAATCCCACCCGTCAATGGAATTACTGGATTTTATGGGCACCCCAATTACAGGTAGTGGACTTAACGAGGCCACCATACCCGGAAGATGCGCAGCGCCGCCCGCTCCTGCAATAATCACTTGGATGCCCCGCTCGTGGGCGTGGGTTCCGTAATCCATCATTTTTTCAGGAGTTCGATGTGCGGAAACAATATCCACTTCAACTGGTATAGAAAATGATTTTAAGAGGGCTATGGCCTCTTCCATTACTGGAAGATCCGACTTGCTGCCCATTATAATTCCTACTTGTGCCATTTTATTTTGAGATTACTTCTAAGGTTTCTTTTACTTGTTCTGCAATTTTACGAGCCATGTCAACATCTTCATTTATTATGGTGATGTGCCCCATTTTTCGAAATGGACGGGTTTCTTTTTTACCATAAATATGGGGATTGACCCCTTCAATTGCTAATATATATTCTAGATTTTTATAAAAAACAGGGCCGTTGTATCCTTCTTTACCAACAATATTTACCATAACTCCCGCCACTTTGTTTTCTGTTTTCCCTAAGGGCAAATCCAGAATCGCTCTAATGTGTTGTTCAAATTGAGAGGTGTAAGAGGCTTCAATACTGAAGTGTCCGCTATTGTGAGGACGAGGGGCTACTTCATTTACCCACAATTCGCCTTCTTGCGTTAAAAACAATTCTACAGCCAATAGCCCAACATGTTGAAAGGCTTCTGAAACAGCCAGGGCCACTTTTTCAGCTTTTTTAGCCAGCGAAGTCGAAACTCGAGCAGGGCTAATTACATATTCCACTTGATTGGCTGTGGGATGAAATTCCATTTCTACGCAGGGGTAACATGCGACTTCCCCCTTTGGGCTTCGACATACAATTACACTTAATTCCTTGTCTATTTTAACCATTTCTTCAGCCAAACATTCGCCCTCGTTAACAGTTTCCAAATCTTGATTGGAGCGAACAATTTTAACCCCGTAGCCGTCATATCCCATGGTTTCTGCTTTCCAAACAAAGGGAAAACTCATGTCGCCTTTTACAACAGCTTCTTTTAATGCCACTTTAGAGTCAAACCGTTGAAAGGGTGCTGTGGGAAGGTAATGTTCAACATAAAACTGTTTTTGGAGCCCTTTGTTTTGTATGGTTTTTAAAACTGAAGATTGGGGATATACACTAACCCCTTTTGATTCTAGATGCGCAAGGGCATCGGTATTCACATTTTCTATTTCAAAGGTTAATACGTCTACATCAGCTCCAAAGGAAACCACCGTTTCGTAATCCATTAAATCACCCTGAACAAATGTGTTACATGCTATTTTGGATGGGGCAGAACTGCTTGGGTCCATAACTTTTGTGGTTAGATCCCATTTTCTAGTGGTGGTTAATAGCATTTTGCCCAGTTGACCACCGCCTAAAATTCCGATTGTTTTTGTTCCTGAAAAAAAACCCATTTGATTCTTTTGGCAAAAATACGGATAAGTTTTTTGGAATGGAAAAAAGCCGTTCAAATTGGATATCTTTGAAAAAAATATTTCACTATGATCAATCTTGTCCTTTTTGGAAAACCAGGTGCTGGAAAAGGAACACAAGCCGCTTTTTTGAAAGAAAAATATGGATTATTCCACATTTCAACTGGCGATTTATTTCGCAGTCATATTCAAAACGGCTCACCCTTAGGTAAATTGGCCCAATCGTATATGGATAATGGCGATCTGGTGCCTGATCAAGTAACCATTGACATGCTGGAACAAGCCGTGGATCAAAATCCAAAAGCAAAAGGATTTATTTTTGATGGTTTTCCAAGAACTAAGGCACAAGCCGAGGCTTTAGATGATTTTTTAACACGTAAAAAAATGCCAATCAATGCTACAATTGCTTTGGAAGCCGATGATGAAATTTTGATAGAACGTTTATTAAATCGAGGAAAAACAAGTGGTCGAACTGACGATCAAGACGAAGAAAAAATTCGCAATCGTTTTGAAGAATACAATTTAAAAACCGCCCCACTTAGAGATTTTTATTCGGCACAACAGAAATTTCATAGCGTGAATGGTATTGGCACAATAGAAGAAATTACGTTGCGCTTAACCCATTTAATAGGTAGCTTATAATCCAGGATGACCGAAGGCAACTTTGTTGATTACGTAAAAATATTCGTTAGCTCAGGAAATGGGGGAAGAGGATCTACTCATTTAAGAAGAGAAAAATACATTCCCAAAGGGGGGCCTGACGGGGGTGATGGAGGACGTGGAGGACACGTAATTATTAAAGCAAATCCACAGTTGTGGACTTTGTATACATTTAAGTTTCAAAAGCATTTTTCTGCCGGACATGGAAGTGACGGTGCTAAAAACAGAAGTTCAGGATTACAAGGCGAAGACAGAATTATTGAAGTGCCTATGGGAACGGTGATTCGGGATTCTGAAACCCAAAAAATACTTTTTGAAATTACCGAAGAACATCAGGAATACGTGGTGCTAAAAGGAGGGCTTGGAGGTCGAGGAAATTGGCATTTTAAATCGCCTACCCGACAAACCCCTCGCTATGCACAACCCGGAATTGAAGGGTTGGGCATGTTCATCACCTTGGAATTAAAAGTTTTAGCAGACGTGGGATTGGTAGGTTTTCCAAATGCTGGAAAATCGACCTTATTGTCCGCTTTAACTTCAGCAAAACCCAAAATTGCGGATTATGAATTTACCACCTTAAAGCCAAATTTAGGAATTGTAGAATACCGAGATTTTAAGTCATTTGTGATGGCTGATATTCCGGGAATTATTGAAGGCGCTGCTGAGGGGAAAGGATTAGGGCATTACTTTTTAAGGCATATTGAACGAAACTCTGTTTTATTATACTTGATCCCGGCAGATACTCATGAAGTTCATAAAGCCTTTAAAATTCTTCAAAATGAACTTTTAAAATACAATCCCGAATTGCTGGATAAGTCATTTATGGTGGTATTATCAAAGTCAGATTTATTAGATGAAGAATTGCTCATGGAATACGAAAAGGAGATGAAAAAATCCTTTAAGGGGATTCCCCATTTAATTATTTCTAGTGCAACACAATACCAACTTACAGCACTAAAAGATGCGTTGTGGAAATTATTAAATCAAGCCCCTGAATAAAATGCGGATACATTTTATTGCTGTAGGAGGAAGTGCGATGCATAGTTTAGCCTTAGAAATGAAAAATCATGGGCATGAGGTCTCTGGTAGTGACGACGTGCTTTTTGATCCAGCGAAAACCGCTTTAGAAAAAGCAGGAATTGCTCCCAAAACGTTGGGGTGGAATCCTGAACAGATTACAAATAGCATTGATCTAGTGGTTTTGGGAATGCACGCTAAAGGAGATAATCCAGAATTGAAACGCGCACAAGAATTAAGTTTACGTATAAACTCCTACCCTGAGTTTTTAGCCGGGTTGAGTAAAGATAAAACCCGAGTGGTTGTTGCGGGTAGTCACGGAAAAACAACAATAACCGCAATGGTTTTACATATTTTAGGATACCACAATCAAATACCAGATTTTATGGTGGGGGCGCCTGTGCCTGCCGTTTCAAAAACCCTATCTCTTCAAGAAGAAAATGACTTTATTCTCCTTGAGGGCGATGAATATTTGTCCTCGGCTATTGATCAAAGACCTAAATTTTTGTGGTATACCCCTGAGATAGCCCTTATTAGTGGTATTGCTTGGGATCATGTTAATGTGTTTCCTAGTTTTGAAACCTATACAGCCCAATTTGAAAATTTTATTTACAGTCTTCAAAAAGGAGGGGTATTGATTTATAATGAAGAAGACAGAGGGGTTAAATCGTTAGTTGAAAACGCCTCCCATCCCATAAAAAAAATTCCATACCATACGCCGAAATACTCCATAGATCAAGGGGTAACTTATTTAGAAACAGAGGAGGGCAATGTCCCGCTCCATATTTTTGGTAAACACAACCTTTCAAATTTAGCTGGCGCGAAATGGATATGCCAACTCATGGGAATTGACGCCTCTGATTTTTACGAAGCCCTTCCCAGTTTTAAAGGAGCTGCTAAACGATTAGAGTGTATCGCACAAGGTTCAACTTCCATTTTATTTAAAGATTTTGCTCATGCCCCAAGTAAAGTAAAAGCAACCACTGAAGCGATTCGTTCCCAATTCCCTTCAAAAAAAATTATTGCCTGTTTAGAACTACATACTTACAGTAGTTTAGATCTTGCGTTTTTAGTTCAATATCAAAACACTTTACAGCAAACCGATGCTTCGGTAGTTTTTTATGATCCGGAAGCCTTAAAAATTAAAAACAGAACACCCATTGCTCCTGATCAAATTAGTAAAGCCTTTGGGCAATCACAACTTCAAGTGGTTACCCAAAAAGAAGGGCTTGAAGATTTTATTTTTAATCAAAACCCAACCGATACCGTTTTCTTGATGATGAGTTCAGGAAATTTTGGAGGGTTTAATTGGGAGCGGCTTAAAACAGAAGTAAACGCTTACTAGTAGAGCCGTTGCGCTGTAGTTACTTTTTTTCTATCTTGAAGTACAGTCTTTGCCCGATGACCTCAAATAAGCTTTCTATTAAAGATTGGGATCCTTCAGATCGCCCAAGAGAAAAATTCAAACAATTTGGCTCCGCCTATCTAACAAATGCAGAATTATTGGCGTTGCTTATTGGTAATGGTACCCGTGAACTTAACGCTGTTCAATTAATGCAGTACATACTCAAGGTAAATGATAATGACCTTAACAAACTGCAACAACAATCACTGGAACAATTAGTCCGTTTTAAGGGAATTGGAACAGTTAAGGCCATCAAAATAAAAGCCCCGTTTGATTTGTGTGAGCGAATGTATTACAGGGGAATTAAATCTAAAACAGTGGTTAAAGATAGTAATAGTGCCTTTACACTACTGGCTCCAGATTTACAAAATTTACCTCATGAAGAATTTTGGATTGTTTATTTGAATCAATCTTCTAGACTCATTGAAAAATATCAACTTAGCCGAGGAGGAATTACCCAAACTGCTGTTGATCTCCGCTTGGCCTTTAAGAGGGCCTTCGAAATTGGGGGCCACAGCTCTTATTTTAGCTCATAACCATCCCTCTGGTGGTCTGCGTCCGAGTGAGAGTGATTCCCAGTTAACTCAAAAATTTACGTCGGCTGCCAAACAAGTAGATCTGACAGTACTCGATCATTTGATAATTTCAGAAAAAGGCTATTTTAGCTTCGCAGATCAGAGATTACTTTAATAAACAACTTTTACCCAAAATTTTGAGGAAATCAAGTTTCGATTTTAAGGTTTTCTGCACTATAACATTATATTCCATGGTAAAAAAGGAACAAATTACAGACCTATTTTTTGATTTAGATCACACCTTATGGGATTTTGAAAAAAACTCAGCGCTTACCTTTGAAAAAGTATTTAAAGAAGAGTCTATCCTACTTGATTTGGAGGCCTTTGTGTCAGCCTATCAACCCATTAATAAAGCCTATTGGAAAGCCTACAGGGAAAATAAAATTGACCATGAATCCCTTCAATTTCAACGGTTAAAAGATACGTTTGCCAAAATTGATGTTGAGGTTTCATCCCAAAAAATTCAAACGATGGCAACCACTTACCTTAGCTATTTAAGTTCTTTTCCATACCTCATCCAAGGAACTCTGCCCCTTTTAAAAGCCTTACAACCCCATTATAAATTACATATCATAACCAATGGATTTGAACAAGTGCAGCACCATAAACTTAAAAATTCAGGGATAGCTCCTTTTTTTGACAAAGTGGTAACAGCAGAAAAAGCAGGATACAAAAAACCACACCCACAGATTTTCAAACACGCCCTTGAAGCATCCCAAGTTTCGGCCGATCAGGCATTGATGATTGGTGATAGTTTTGAGGCAGATATTGAAGGTTCACTACAAATGGGATTTCAAGCAATACATTTTAATGTTCACAATGAACCTCTCCATACCCATTGCCCTATAGTAACATCTTTGGAAGAAATTCAACCCTTACTTATCTAAAGCTTCTGCAAAGGAAAAAGTAAAAAGACAACATTTATCGTTATTTTTGGGCATGGATTTAAAAGGAGCACAACGAGCAGTTGACGATTGGATAAAAAATCATGGTGTTCGCTATTTTAATGAATTAACCAATATGGCACAGCTGACCGAGGAAGTTGGTGAAGTTGCCCGTATCATTGCACGACGGTATGGCGAGCAATCTGAAAAAGAATCAGACAAAACCAAAGATTTAGCTGAAGAACTTGCCGACGTACTTTTTGTTACCCTCTGCTTGGCAAATCAAACAGGAGTTGACTTGCAAACCGCCTTTGAAAAAAAATTATCCGTTAAAACCAAACGGGATCATGACCGGCACCATTCCAATCCAAAATTAAAATCCTAAGCGCTAGATGAACCTAACTATTGCCCACCCCGATGGACATTGTAAAGGCGCTTTGCAAATTACAGGATCTAAAAGTGAAACGAATCGTTTACTGTTGCTGCAAGCCCTTTTTTCTGGGTTTGAAGTAGAAAATAAATCCAATGCTGACGATAGTGTAGTCATGGAAGCTGCGCTTAAAACTCAGGAATCGACAATCGATGTGCATCACGCAGGAACGGCAATGCGTTTTTTAACGGCCTTTTTTTCTCACCAGCAAGGCAGAGAAGTTATTTTGACAGGTTCTCAAAGAATGCAAGAACGGCCTATTAAAATTTTGGTTGAGGCCCTACGGTCTTTAGGCGCTTCAATTTCTTATGTTAAAAAGGAAGGCTATCCTCCTTTAAAAATTGAAGGAAAACAATTAAAAGGCGGACACGTTACTTTGCCTGCTGATGTGAGTAGTCAATATATTTCGGCACTCTTGATGATGGGGCCCACTCTTGAACAGGGTATTTCTCTTTCTTTACAAGGTAAAATTACCTCAGTCCCTTATATTGAGATGACGTTATCATTACTGAATAATTTCGGTGTTTCAACACGATTTCAAGGCAATACCATTGAAGTGGATTTCCAAACTCATATACTTCGAAAAACACAAGTGGTTGAATCCGATTGGAGTTCAGCCTCCTACTTTTTTAGTATTGTTGCCCTTTCCCAAACCGCATCAATTCAATTAAACAGCTATAAAAAAAACAGTTTACAAGGGGATGCGATTCTTATGGAAATCTACCGTTCTCTTGGGGTAGAATCTATTATTGAAGGACACACACTTTTTTTAACCAAAAAGGAACACCCGCTACCTGAGCGTATTCGATGGGACTTAACCACAGCCCCAGATATTGCCCAAACTTTGGCCGTTTCCTGCTTTGGTTTAGGGGTAGGTTGTGATTTAGAAGGGCTTCACACCCTTAAAATAAAAGAAACAGACCGATTGGAAGCTTTGTATACCGAATTAACCAAATTAGGGGCAAACATTAGTGTGACGGATAAAAGTTTACACTTAGCCCCTGGAGGAAAACTCAAACCCAATTGCAGTATACCTACATACAATGACCATAGAATGGCCTTAGCTTTTGCTCCTTTAGGACTAAAAACACCCCTTACCATAGAAGAAGCTGAAGTGGTTTCAAAATCCTATCCAGACTATTGGGCAGACCTTAAAAACTTAAATTTTAATATTCTTTAGAGATAATTCTCTTTTTCCTTGACAAGGCCTGTTTTGAGATGGTATATTTGCACTCTTAAAATATATAGATGAAGCTTTCTGATTTTCAATTTGAACTCCCTAAAGCCCTTTTAGCCCAGCGACCTGCTACCGATCGAGATGAATCGAGACTTATGGTGCTTAATCGTAAAGAAAGGACCATAGAACACCATGCATTTAAAGAAATCATTAATTTTTTTGATGAAGGCGATGTAATGGTTCTTAATAACACCAAAGTATTTCCCGCTCGTTTGTATGGAAATAAAGAAAAAACAGGAGCTCGAATTGAAGTTTTTTTATTGCGAGAATTAAACCAAGAGCAACGTTTATGGGATGTTCTTGTTGATCCTGCGCGTAAAATTAGAATTGGAAATAAGTTGTATTTCGGAGAAGATGAAAGTTTAGTGGCAGAGGTAATTGACAACACTACCTCTCGGGGAAGAACCTTACGCTTTTTATTTGATGGAAGCTACGCTGAATTTAGGACAAAACTTAAAGAGCTAGGCGAAACTCCTCTTCCCAAATACATAAAAAGACCGGTTGAAGATGAAGACCGCGAACGCTATCAGACCATTTATGCAAAACACGAAGGAGCCGTTGCTGCCCCTACAGCCGGACTTCATTTTTCTAAACACTTACTCAAACGTCTTGAAATCAAAGGAATTGACCTTGCTGAACTAACGCTTCATGTTGGTTTGGGAACCTTCAGTCCGGTAGAAGTAGAAGATTTGTCTAAACATAAAATGGACTCTGAAGAATTAATTATTGATGCCGAAGCTGTTGCTAAAGTAAATGGAGCAAAAAGTAAAAAGAAGAAAATTTGTGCTGTAGGAACTACTGTAATGCGTGGGTTAGAAAGTTCAGTTTCTTCTGCAGGTTTGCTGAATGAATATCAAGGCTGGACACATAAATTTATTTTTCCTCCTTTCGATTTTTCAATTGCAAATTGTATGATCACTAATTTTCATACGCCAAAATCCACCTTATTGATGATGGTTTCTGCCTTTGCTGATAAAGACTTTATCATGGAGGCGTACAGGATTGCTATTAAAGAGAAATATAATTTTTACTCTTATGGTGATGCGATGTTGATTTTGTAAGCCCCTTTTTACTATAAATTAGAAGGGTGGAGGTTTTCAAAAAGGACATTAGAGCAATATCAAAAGACGATTTAGAGCGCTTTTTTATTCACCATGGAGCTCCAGCATTTAAAGGGGCCCAAGTGTATCAATGGTTATGGCAAAAAGGGGTACATCAATTTGAGTTGATGACCAATCTATCCAAAACCCATAGGGCACTTTTAGAAGCAAATTTTACCATAAATCACATTCAAATTGACCGGCAACAACGCAGTGCTGATGGCACACTAAAAAATGCTGTGAAACTACACGACAATTTCATTGTTGAATCTGTACTTATCCCAACCGCAAAGAGAACGACTGCCTGTGTTTCTTCTCAAGTAGGATGCAGTTTAGACTGCACATTTTGTGCTACTGCAGCATTAAAAAGAATGCGCAATTTGAATCCTGATGAAATTTATGATCAAGTTGTGGCCATGAATAGACAAAGTCAGTTGTACTATGAGCATCCCTTATCCAATATCGTATTTATGGGAATGGGCGAGCCTTTAATGAATTACGCTAATGTTTTATCGGCAATTGACAAGATTACTGATCCTAAAGGATTAGCTATGTCTCCCAAACGCATTACACTCTCCACTTCAGGTGTTCCGAAAATGATACGTAAAATGGCCGATGATAAAGTACGTTTTAAACTAGCGGTATCCCTACACAGTGCACGTCAGGAAGTTCGAGAAAAAATAATGCCCTTTGCCAAATCCTTTACCCTTGAAGATTTAGAAGAGGCCCTACTGTATTGGTATGCGCAAACCAAAAGCGAACTCACTTTTGAATATGTGGTTTGGAAGGGAATAAATGATCAAAAAGAAGACATTCAGGCCTTAGTAAAATGGTGTAAACGGATACCATCAAAGGTGAATATCATTCAGTACAATCCGATTGATACCGCCCAAATGGAACAAGCAGATCAAAGTGTACTTCAAGACTATCTTAACTCCTTAGCCTCACAAAAAATTAAAGTGACTTACCGAAGATCAAGAGGGGTAGATATTGATGCAGCATGTGGTCAATTAGCAAACAAAATAGAATCGAAAGGAAACGGCTAAGAAACCTCAAGATCCTTTAAGATTTGATATCTTTAGCCTGATTATGAAAGTTGTTGAGCGCATAAAGAGCCCTATATACCATGAAATGGAATTGTTTGAGGAAAAATTCACAGCCTCAATGTCCTCTAAGGTGGCTCTTCTAAATCGTATAACTCATTTTATTGTCAATAGAAAAGGAAAGCAAATGCGTCCCATGTTTGTTTTTCTAGTAGCTAAACTTTTGGGTAAAGGAAAAGTAAACGAACGTACCTACAGGGGAGCTGCCGTAATTGAGCTGATTCATACCGCTACTTTAGTTCACGATGATGTGGTAGACGACAGTAATAAAAGAAGAGGCTTTTTTTCTATTAATGCCTTATGGAAAAATAAAATTGCGGTTTTAGTAGGTGATTTTTTATTGTCAAAGGGCCTATTATTGTCAATAGAAAATGAAGATTTTGATTTATTAAAAATCATTTCAGTTGCTGTCCGTGAAATGAGTCAAGGGGAGTTATTGCAAATTGAAAAGGCACGAGATTTAGACATTACGGAAGAGGTATATTATGAAATTATCCGTCAAAAAACAGCAACATTACTTGCTGCTTGTTGTGCCATGGGAGCACAATCTGTTGGAGCTGATCAAAAGACAATTGACAAAATGCATTTGTTTGGCGAGAAGCTCGGCATGGCATTTCAATTAAAAGACGATTTATTTGATTACGGTGAAGATCGTATAGGAAAACCTCTTGGAATAGATATAAAGGAAAAGAAAATGACGCTTCCTTTGATTCACACCTTAAACAAGGTAAGCGCCACAGAAAAACATTGGATTATCACCACAGTAAAAAACCACAATACGGACAAGAAAAAAGTACGTAAGTTAATCGCTTTGGTTAAAGAAAAAGGAGGATTGGATTTTGCCCTTCAAAAAATGCAATCCTTTCGAGATGAGGCCCTAACCCTTTTGGATGATTTTCCGCAAGATGAATACCGTGATGCCCTTGCCCTTATGGTAAATTACGTTATTGAACGCAAAGTCTAAAACCTCTTTTTTGTATTGAGGTATAATGTTTATTTTTAATCAAAAATAAATCGGTTGATCACACGTCATACCATAGATAAAATTTACGAAGCCGCTCGTGTTGAAGAGGTGATCGGAGATTTTGTGGTGTTGAAAAAATCAGGTTCTAACTTTAAGGGTTTAAGTCCATTTTCACAAGAAAAAACACCCAGTTTTATGGTCTCTCCAGTTAAACAGATTTGGAAAGATTTTAGTAGTGGTAAGGGAGGTAATGTGGTCGCCTTTTTAATGGAACACGAACACTTTTCGTATCCTGAAGCCATTCGGTACCTAGCTCAAAAGTACAATATTGAAATTGAGGAAACCGAGCAAACCGATTTAGAAAAGGAAAAAGCAAACACTCGGGAGAGTTTGTATTTAGTAAATCAGTTTGCACAGGAGCAATTTACAAAAGATTTGGTTTCAACTGATGAAGGTAAAGCATTAGGCTTGAGTTATTTTAAAGAACGGGGATTTACAGCTGAAACCATTGCTTTTTTCGGATTAGGCTATGCATTAGAGAAAAAAGACCACTTCTATGAAACGGCAACCAAAGCGGGTTATTCCCTAAAATACTTAGAAGAAACAGGATTGGTAATTAAAAACGAATATGGAAATGTTGATCGTTTTCGTGGGCGTATTCTTTTCCCCATCCGGAGTATGGCAGGTAGAGTACAAGGGTTTGGGGGGCGCGTCCTTTCCTCAAATGCCAAAACAGCTAAATACTTAAATTCACCTGAAAGTGATATTTACCATAAAAGTCAGATCCTCTACGGAATTTATGAGGCTAAAAAAGCCATTGCAAAAGAAGATGTTTGCTATTTGGTTGAAGGCTATACTGATGTTATTCAAATGTATCAAAAGGGGATTCACAATGTGGTATCCTCGTCCGGAACAGCACTTACTCCCGAACAAATTCGTCTGTTGCGCAGACTGACCTCAAATGTGGTGGTTTTATTCGATGGTGATGCTGCAGGGTTACGCGCCGCAATTAGAGGAATAGACCTTATTTTGGAACAAGGGATGAATGTTAAAATCTGTACTTTTCCTGAAGGCGAAGATCCGGACAGTTTTGCGAAACACCACAACTTAGAGGAACTCCAAAGTTACCTTCAAGAAAACCCTAAAGATTTTATTCAGTTTAAAACGGATTTGCTTTTAGAAGCCTCTCAAAACGATCCTGTTCAAAAGGCAACTACCGTTCGTGAGATTGTTCAAAGTATAGCAAAAATTCCCGATGTTATTCAACAAGAAATTTACCTTAAGCAATGTGCCTCTTCGATGGGACTTTCTGAAGAAGTCTTATTTAATGCCTTAGCTCAAGAAATAAATAATAAGAAAACCACCCTTCGTCAACTTACCCCAACACCTGAAGCTAAACCCCTAATTCAAAAAGCACTGCCTGTAGATCGACTGGAAAACCCAATGCTTATTTTAGAACGACAAATTGTGGGTATTCTTTTACAATACGGGAATGTTGAGGCTTCCTTTGAAGAGCTTTATATCCGTTCTGACGGTGAAGGGAATCTGATCGAAGAATCAAAAACAATACAGACAAAAGTGTATGAAAAAGTGTT
>RGZR01000001.1 GCA_010031465.1 Flavobacteriia bacterium | reverse complement strand
AGAGCGTATTGAGAATTGAAGCCGTTTCGTTCATTTCAACCATAAAAGTAGACGCCCCCATTGAAATGTTGTCGCTAGCTCCTACACGCGTAAACAGCTTATCAACAATCCCCATTTTGGCTTGGGTTGCGGGAACAAAGCTTCCCATTTGCGCCATCAAAACGACTAAAGCCGTTTGACGCAACAAGGCTGATTTACCGGACATATTGGGCCCGGTAATCATAATCATTTGCTGATCAGCAGGGTCAAGGGTCACATCATTTGCTATGTAGGGTGTGCCCAAAGGCAAGTGTAGTTCAATCACCGGATGACGAGCGCCTTGTAATTCGAGGGTTACGCCCTCGTGTATTTCGGGTTCACAGTAGTTGTGTTTTACCGCCAGTTGAGCAAAACAAGACAATACATCCCAACGCGCCACGGCAGCTGCATTTTGTTTTAAGAGAGACAAATGCTGTTGTAATCGATGTAAAAGTGCGGTGTACAATTCCTGTTCTAGGCGTTGTATTTCCTCGCCAGCATGAAGTATTTGAGTTTCAAATGTTTTGAGCTCTTCTGTGATGTACCGCTCAGCATTCACTAAGGTTTGTTTACGTATCCAATCTTCAGGCACCTTGTCTTTATGCGTATTGCGCACTTCAATGTAATAGCCAAAAACTGAATTAAAGGCAATTTTAAGGGAGGGGATTTGAGTACGTTTGGTTTCCCTTTCAAGCAAGGCATCTAAATGCGATTGACTTGTATTGCGAAGACTGCGCAAATGATCCAACTCAGCTGAAACCCCAGCAGCAATCACTTTGCCTTTTGATACCAAAACAGGAGCATCAGGGTCTAGGGTCTGTTGTAATAAGTCTACTACAGCTTTCGTGTCAGGCAGCTCCATTATTTCGTTAAGGAACACCTGATGTTGGGTTTGCTTGAGTTCCGATTTCAATTTTGCCAAGCTCTCTAGTGCATAGAGAAGTTGAACCAAAGCACGGGGACTAATTTTTTCTGTGGCAATTTTAGCCATGATACGCTCTAGATCAACAATATCACCAAGGGCCTCATGCGTTTTTGTTCGGATGTCATGATCGTCATAAAAAACCCGTACACAGGCCAAGCGGTGCTGAATCGCCTTAGGATCCACTAAAGGAAAGGCCAACCAACGGCGTAACAAACGCCCGCCCATAGCCGTTCGTGTGTGATCTAAAATTTGAATTAAAGGCACCCCTTCAGGATGGGTGGGTTGAAACAACTCTAAGTTGCGTTGGGTAAACCGATCCAGCCACACATATGATTCTTGGTGAATAGGATGAATACGGGTAATGTGCTGAAGCTTATTGTGCTGTGTTTCTGAAAGATAATGCAACACCGCCCCAGCAGCACAAACGGCAGCAGTATAGGCGTCTAAGCCAAACCCTGTTAATGAAGTGGTTGAAAAGTGAGTGGTCAATTTCTCAAAGGCCGTGCTCTGTTCAAAAGCCCAATCTTCCATTAAAAAACAGGGATGGGAAGTGCCAAACGCTTCCGTAAAAAGGGCCTTTTTCGGTTTTGCAATGAGCACTTCACTGGGGGTATAGCACTGCAACAATTGATCTACTTGGGCCACTGTTCCCTCAGCGGTCCAAAAATCACCCGTTGAGATGTCCAAAAAAGCAACCCCCCATTTTTTGTCAAAATATACAGCTGCTAAATAATTGTGTTCTTTTTGGTTTAAAACATCATCGTGAAGGGAAACCCCAGGGGTAATTAATTCGGTAACACCCCTTTTTACTATTGTTTTGGCCAATTTAGGGTCTTCCAATTGGTCACAAATGGCCACCCTACAGCCGGCTTTCACCAATTTTGGCAAATAGGTGTCTAAAGAGTGGTGAGGAAATCCTGCCAATTCGGTTTCACTAGTACTTCCTGCACCTCGTTTAGTTAAAATAATACCTAAAATTGAAGCGGCTTTTACTGCATCAGAACCAAATGTTTCATAAAAATCACCCACTCGAAACAACAAAAGGGCATCAGGGTATTTCGCCTTGATGCTGTTGTACTGTTTCATTAAAGGGGTTTCCTTGGTTGCTTTAGCCAAAATTTACCGTTTTTACGAATGTATTTATTTTGTTTGGAGTTCAAAAACAAAGATGCAAATAGCTTGAGAAAAATAAGACTGTGTACTTTTGTTTTTTCTAACAAGTTATGCGCAAACTCAAAAACGAAGAACTCGATCGGAAAACCGAAGCCGAATTTAAGGCGGCTCAAAAATCGCCTATAATTCTCATTTTAGACAATGTGCGCAGTTTAAATAATATCGGTTCTGTGTTTCGTACAGCCGATGCCTTTTTAATTGAAAAGGTTTTCCTTTGTGGAATTACGGCAACACCTCCCCATAAGGACATTCATAAAACGGCGCTTGGTGCTACAGAAAACGTGGCTTGGGAATATGGCAATACAACCCTAGAGGTAGTTGAAAAACTCCAAAAAGAAAACGTACAGGTTTGGGCTGTAGAACAAGCAGATAAAGCCCTTCCTTTATCTGAATTTGTTCCCCAACAGAACACAAAATACGCTTTTGTGCTGGGTCATGAAGTACAGGGGGTAAGTCAAGATGTGGTTTCTCAATGTGATGGGGTGCTTGAAATTCCCCAATTCGGAACCAAACATTCCCTCAATATCAGCGTAGCTACTGGAGTGGTGGTGTGGGATGTGTTCGCAAAACTCCAATTCGGAAAATAGCCCGCAAAACGTATTGAAAGTCAGCTTCATTGGCTTCAAAATCAATTCCTTTAGTTGAGAGAATTACTTTGGGGTATTCTGAAGGTAAAGAACACCATTGCTTGTATTTTTTTTCTAACGCATTTAGATAAGACGTTTCTATGGTTTGTTCAAAAGAACGCCCACGGCGTCTTATCTGCTGATGCAGCTGTTCAACAGGAGGGATTTTTGTGCTGCTGAAAAGGTGTGCTGAAAGGAGTCAAAAAGCGAGGATTCCAAGGTTTGAGAAGCAAATATTAACGATTTATCAAAAGAATAATCGGCCACAGCCTTGCCTTTATGATGCTTCCAAAAATGAGAAAGTTGTTGCGCTCGATCTTGTAAAAAAAAAGACTCTACCGATAGGGCATGAATGTCTGGATTTTCATAAAAGTGAACCAAATGGGGGTTTTTAGAAAACAGTTCATGAATTTTAGAAACCCCAAAACGCATTGCTATTTTTTGAGTTAAGGTGGTTTTTCCCGCACCAATATTTCCTTCTACGGCGAGGTAAGGGAAAAAATCAAATATCGGAGGCGTCCAGTGTTCAAAGGGCAGTTTTTCACCCGTTGCGGTATCTTCACTTTCCGCTCGCAATTGAACCATGGTTTTTCCAAATTGCGGGTGGACCCATTGGGGCGCTACCTCAACGAGAGGGTCTAATACAAAATTTCGTAAATGCAATCGGGGATGCGGCATGGAAAGAGAAGGGCTTTCTAGTATTACATCATTGTAAAGCAACAGATCCAAATCTATGGTTCGGGCTTCATAACCTGTTGACTCTGTAGCTCGTATTCGACCGAGTTGACGTTCAATTTTAAGCAGCTCTTCAAGTAACTCAAGGGGAGAAAGTGAAGTTTTTATTACCGCTACGGCATTATAAAAAGGTAAACTTTCAAATCCCCAAGGTGGGGTTTCATATAAGGATGAACAATCTTCAAGGGTAAGGGTTTCTTGTTCTAATAGGCAAAGTGCTTTTTGCATAAACAGCAAACGGTTGCCTTGATTGCTTCCTAATGAGATAATTGCGCTATTGTGGTTCCTTCTCTTCACTCTGGGGCAAAGCTACAAAACCCTATATTTGTAGCGTTAATTGCATGCACATGAATTTCATTAAAAGTTTTTTTGCCTCCGTATTAGGGACACTAACAGCGCTGACTTTACTTTTGGTTTTTGGGCTACTGCTCATTTCCGGTATAGCAAGTATACTACAAGAGCCTATGGCGCCAAAAATTTCAAGACCCAATAGCGTGGTAACACTTAATTTGAATACCCAAATTGCGGACCGTCCCCCTACGTTTAATGAAATTGAAGTCTTGTTCGAACTTAATGATAAAATTATTGGTCTCCATGAGCTTTTACTTGCGATAGACACAGCTGCCCAGCATCCTAATATTGAAGGAATTGTTTTACAGGCCGATTTTATCTCCGCCGGATGGAGTCAAATAAGAGAAATTCGAAACGCATTGCTAAAATTTAAAGCAACAGGAAAATTCATTTATGCCTATCATGATATTGCAAGTCAAAAATCTTATTACCTCACCTCGGTAGCGGATTCTCTTGTTCTAAATCCAGCGGGTATGATTGAATTTAAAGGGTTGGCCTCAGAGGTTTTATACTACAAAGATTTTCAAGACCGTTACGGTCTAAAAATGGAGGTTATACGTCACGGAAAATACAAAAGTGCCGTTGAGCCTTTTTTAGAAAATGAGATGAGTGCTGACAATCGTTTTCAAATAAAAAGTTTGCTCAATAATCTATGGGAAACCCTTCGCAACGAAATGGCAGAAACCCGAAGCTTGAGCCCATCTGCACTTGATGCCCTGGCGCAAGAATCGAAAATTGCAGTACCCTTAGATGCCCTTGAAGCCCACCTGGTTGATCAACTTGGCTATGAAAGTGACCTCGAAGCCATGGTAAAAGAACGCTTAGGAATTTCAGCAGAAGATTCCGTATCCTACGTATCTACAGCCTCACTTTTGGGAAGCGCCTCGCAATACAATTCAGAAATTAAAGACCGTATTGCGGTAGTGTATGCACAAGGAACCATTTTGTATGGACCCGAATCGGAAAGTTATATTACGCAAGAGGCTTTTGTAAAAGCGTTTGAAACCCTAGCAAAAGACGATTGGATTAAAGCCGTTGTACTTCGTGTTGATTCTCCGGGGGGAAGTGCACTAACCTCAGAGCTTCTTTGGCAAGCCATAGAAAAAGTAAAAGCAAAAAAGCCCGTGATTGTCTCCATGGGGAATGTAGCCGCATCAGGGGGGTATTATATCGCTGCTGGGGCCGATCAAATCTTTTTAGACCCACTAACCGTCACGGGGTCTATAGGCGTATTTGCCACCCTGCCTAATGCAAGTGGTTTTTTAGCCTCTAATGGCATTCGTGCAGAACGTGTTGAAACCCATCCCAACGGGCTAGGATATAGTTTTTTTTCACCTATGACGGATAATTTTAGAACACAAACCGAAAAGGGAATTGAACAAACCTATGCCCTGTTTAAAGATCGAGTTGCACAAGGGCGCTCATTAGCAGCAAGAGAAGTTGAAACCCTAGCCCAAGGACGCGTGTGGAGTGGAAATCAAGCTGTGGCTCAAGGGCTAGCCGACCAATTGGGAGGAATACAAGATGCCCTAAACGCTGCAGCACAAGCCGCAGGAATTCAAGAATACAATGTGATGACCTATCCTCAGTTTGAAGAAAGTTTACAATCGCTCCTTCAGGGAGTTTCTGTTTCGCTTTTTTCTCCTCATCCCTTAGAAGGATGGGTGCCTAAAAAGATGCAACACACCTTAGAATCATTTACCAATCCCAATTCGTATACCGTCTTTCAGGCCTTACTCCCTTTTGACTTAAATATTCAATAAATGGCTGCTGAACCCATAGAACACGCCCGTAAAATATACCTCTATTTGGCGGGATTATTTATTACCTCGCTGGTAGTGTCTAACTTAATATTTCAAAAATTCTTCTATTGGTACCCAATACAAATTTCAATTTTTGGCAATTCCCTTTTTGAGCTTTCTGTGGGAATTTTACCCTACCCCCTTACCTTTTTAATTACCGATTTGATTTCTGAAATCTACGGGAAGAAAAAAGCAAATGAAGTGGTGGTCGCGGGAATTTTTGCTTCCTTTTTTTCCATGGGAATACTTCTTCTTGCCAATGCTGTTCCAGCATTGGAAAACTCACCCGTGAGTGATGCTCTTTTTGAACGCGTTTTTGCACTATCACCCATTGCTGTTTTTGCCTCGATGATCGCCTATCTGGCCGCACAATTTGTCGACATCCGAATTTATCATTTTTGGAAAAAGTTTACCCACGGAAAACACCTATGGCTACGTAATAATTTTTCAACCTTTAGCTCGCAACTCGTTGATACTGTTGCGGTAATTGGACTGCTGTGTCTGTTCAATATCCTGTCTTGGGATCAGTTTGTGGGATTAGTGATTTCAGGTTTTCTGTTTAAAATACTGGTAGCGTTTTTGGACACTCCCTTTTTGTATTTTTTTGTGTACCTCTTCCGAAAAAAATTCAATCTCGCCCCCCAAGACGAAATTAAGATATAGTTGGTTATGGCAACAGAAGAAGGCGTACGTATAAATAAACACCTAAGTGAAGTAGGGTATTGTTCTCGAAGAGAGGCTGATAAACTTATTGAAGCAGGCCGCATAGCCGTTAACGGGGTTCCCGTTGTTATGGGGCAAAAAGTAACCTCAAACGATCACATTTCGGTAGATGGCCATTCTATTGATTCGCAAGGGGATCGTCAAGTTTATCTCGCGTTTAATAAACCTGTCGGGATTGTATGTACTACTGATACTCGAGTGGAAAAAGACAACATTATTGATTACATCAATTACCCCATTCGTATTTTTCCTATCGGACGGTTAGACAAACCCAGTGAAGGATTGATATTGCTAACCAATGACGGGGATATAGTGAACAAGATTTTACGGGCTCGAAACAACCATGAGAAGGAGTATGTCGTAACGGTCAACAAACCGATTACGAAGGACTTTATTGAAAAAATGGCAAATGGTGTGCCTGTTTTAGATACCGTAACCCGGAAATGTGTGGTAGAACAACTCCATAAAAATAAGTTTAGAATTATACTTACCCAAGGTTTAAATCGTCAAATCAGACGTATGTGTGAGTATTTGGATTACCGTGTGGTTGCTTTAAAACGGATTCGGATTATGAATATTGAACTGGATATGGGAGTAGGGAAATACCGAGAGTTAACCCGGAAAGAACTCAGTGAATTAAATCGTCGAATAGCCGATTCTTCAAAGCACATCCATTAAGCAATTGTCAACATTATTTTTTGGCCTTCATTTCCGCGTACATTAAACACGGTTTGATCTTCGAAGATCCAATATTGCCCTTTAATTCCCACCAATTGCCCTTCAAAAAAAGGGGTCTTTTCAAGGTTTAAACTGGTCACTTTTTCAGGATACTGGTGCACAGGAAAATCTAGGGTTATCTTTTCTGTAGAATCATGAACTATATAGGGTTTTAAATCGTTGGGTAAAACATCCAATGCCTTGTTTCGTTCTTCTTCCCAATCAATATTTTCTGTTGGCTTTTGCAGCATTTTTCTCCAATTGGTTTTGTCTGAAAAATGGGCTTTTAAGGCCACTTCACCTACACCGGCAAGGTATCGATTAGGAACTTCTAAAAGTGCCATAGCTTGATGCGCTCCTTGATCAATCCAACGGGTAGGCAACTGGCTTTTACGTGTTACCCCTACTTTTAAGTGGCTACTTAAAGCCAGATACACAATGTGGGGTTGTAATTGTACCTCCGCTTCATAGGCTAGGTCACGATCGGCTTGTCCCAAATGCGCCTTACTTAATTCGGGGCGCATAATCCACTCTCCAGCGGCTGGACTGTCAAAAAAACAACGCTGACAAAACCCCAGTCTAAAAATGGGGCGTTCAAGAGAACATTGTAAACACTGAGAACCTTTATGTTGAAGTGTGAGCTGTTTTTCTAAGCAAAAATTAATATTCAAAAACCCATTTTCAGTTTCTAAATAGTATTGAATCGGACTGGCCATTTCCGTCTTCATTTTTTTTAAGGTAGTTTTAAACATCTGCTCGCTGATATTTCTTTATTTTTATGCAGTAAGATAACGAATATTTTATGCCCTTACCCTTATTTCACTCTATAGCCTCTTGGATTCTTAAAAAGAGAATTCACCAAATAGAACTTTTTATGAAATTTCCTAATGAAGTTCAGGAAGAGTTACGGTACCATTTGATATCCAAAGCGAAATATACCGAGGTTGGCAAACGCTACGGTTTTGAAAGCATTGAATCTTATAACGATTTTAAAAATAAAATTCCCTTAAGCAATTACGAATCCATAAGTGAAGCTATTGAGCGCTGCCGAAAGGGAACTCAAAATATTTTTTGGCCTAGTCCGATAAAGTGGTTTGCCAAATCAAGTGGAACCACTCAAGCCAAAAGCAAATTTATTCCCGTTAGCACAGAAGCGTTAGAAGATTGTCATTACAAAGCGGGAAAAGATATGCTATCCCTTTACTTCAATAATAATGAACATTCCCAATTGCTTAGCGGCAAATGCTTACGGCTTGGGGGAAGTCATGAATTGTATAACGAAAACAACAGCTCTTTTGGAGATTTATCTGCCATAATTATTCAAAACCTCCCCTTCTGGGCTGAACTGAGCAGCACCCCAAGCCATAAAACTTCTTTAATTGCAGAATGGGAAACCAAAATGAAAGCGATAATTACAGAAACACTGCCTGAAAAAGTAACCAGTTTGGCCGGAATTCCTTCATGGATGTTAATACTGCTACAAAATGTATTACGCGAAACAGGCAAAACGACGGTTACTGAGGTATGGCCCGATGCAGAGGTCTATTTTCATGGTGGGGTAAGTTTTAAACCGTATCGCGACTTGTACCGTAGTCTTTTTCCAAAACCTGGCTTTCAATTTTACGAAATATACAATGCTTCTGAGGGGTTTTTTGCTATTCAAGACCAAAACAATTCTGAGGACCTTCTGCTTATGTTGGACTATGGGATATTCTATGAATTCATACCCTTTAATCTGGATAATGATGCCCTTGATGAAGCAAATTGCATCCCCCTTTCTGAAGTCCAATTAAATACAAATTATGCGCTTGTTATAACCACAAATGCAGGACTTTGGCGTTACAAAATTGGAGATACCGTTCGCTTTACCCATCTTTCGCCTTATCGAATTCAAGTTACCGGTAGAACCAAGCACCACATCAATGCTTTTGGCGAAGAATTAATAATTGATAATGCAGAAAAGGCAATTCAAAAGGTGACTAGAGATTTAAACTGTGTCGTCTCAAATTATACAGCAGCTCCAATTTTTATGCAAAATCAAAAAAAGGGAGCGCATGAATGGGTTATAGAATTCGAAAGAGAACCCGAGAAAATGGAACTGTTTGCGGCATTGCTTGATCAAGCGCTTCAAGAAGAAAATTCCGATTATGAAGCCAAGCGTTATAAGAATATGACTTTAGATAGACTTACGATTAACGTAGCTCGAAAAGGGTTGTTTTACGAATGGTTGGCAAAAAATGGGAAACTAGGCGGTCAACATAAAGTACCTAGATTGTCAAATTCGAGAAAAATAGTAGAGGAATTGCTTCAAATGAATGCTTAAGAAACGGCTTTAAGTTGAGGCCATTCTACCTTTGATAGTTTTTGATCTACGTATTGTTTCGTGACCTTTAATTTTTTTACATCACTATCAGGAAGTTCAAACATTGCATCGTTTAAAACGGCTTCACATAGCGAACGTAATCCCCTGGCGCCTAGATTAAAAGTAAGTGCTTTATCTACCATAAATTCAAGTGCACCCGCTGTAAATTGCAAATCAATTCCGTCCATTTCAAAAAGCCGGGCGTATTGTTTGGTTAAGGCATTTTTAGGAACGGTCATTATTTGCAGTAAAGTGTCCTTGTCAAGAGAATTCATATAGGTCAAAACGGGGAGTCTTCCAATTATTTCAGGGATAAGTCCAAACGACCTAACATCTTTTGGTGTAATGTATTGCAGCAAGTTTTCTTTTTGAACATGCCGTTGTTCTTGTGCCGTTTTATACCCAATGGCTTGTAAATTTAATCGTTTACTTATGTGCGCATCGATGCCATCAAAAGCCCCTCCGGCGATGAAAAGAATATTGGAAGTATCTACTTCAATAAATTTTTGATCCGGATGTTTTCTGCCTCCTTTTGGGGGAACATTAACAACGGTACCCTCTAATAATTTGAGCAGTGCCTGTTGTACGCCTTCTCCTGATACATCACGCGTGATGGAGGGATTGTCGCTTTTACGGGCAATTTTATCAATTTCATCAATAAAAACAATTCCACGTTGTGCACGAGTTAAATCATAATCTGCGGCTTGTAGCAAACGTGATAAAATACTTTCAACATCTTCACCCACGTAGCCTGCTTCGGTTAAAACGGTAGCATCAACAATGGCAATGGGAACATTTAAATAACGGGCTATGGTTTGTGCTAAAAGGGTTTTTCCCGTTCCTGTGGGCCCCACCAACAACACATTACTTTTTTGAATTTCAACCTCTTCTTTAGAAGGCACTTGCATCAATCGTTTGTAATGGTTGTATACCGCGACAGACAATACTCTTTTGGAAGCCTCTTGTCCGATAACGTATTGATCTAAAAAAGATTTAATTTCTTTTGGTGGCTTTAATTCTAGATCGACCTCATTTATAGCTTCTTCAGCAGTTTCCTCTTGAACTATACCATGTGCCTGAATAATACAACGATCACAAATGTGAGCATCAAGTCCTGCTATCAAAAGTTGAGTTTCCGGTTTGGGTCTTCCACAAAAAGAACAATTTAGATCCGTAGCGCTCATGGGGTATCGATTTATTGAGGGGCGTTTTCTAATACTTCATCTACCATGCCGTATACTTTAGCTTCATCAGCTTTCATCCAATAGTCACGGTCACTGTCATTAGTAACTTTTTCAAAACTTTGTCCTGAATGTTTGGCAATGATTTGATACAATTCGTCTTTGAGTTTCAGAATTTCACGAGCTGTAATTTCGATGTCTGAAGCTTGTCCTTGGGCTCCCCCTAAGGGTTGATGAATCATTACACGGGCATGGGGTAAGGCCGAACGTTTTCCTTCATGGCCTGCGCACAAAAGAACTGCACCCATAGAGGCTGCAATCCCCGTACAAATAGTGGCTACATTGGGGCTAATAAATTGCATGGTATCATAAATGCCTAATCCGGCATAAACACTACCTCCTGGAGAATTGATATACATCTGAATATCGCGTTTTGCATCAGTACTTTGCAAAAAGAGAAGTTGGGCTTGAATCACGTTTGCAACGTGATCGTCTATAGCAGTTCCTAAGAACATAATACGGTCCATCATTAAACGTGAAAAAACATCCATTTGAGCCACATTGAGTTGACGTTCTTCTATGATGTAGGGTGTCATACTACTGACAATCTTATCATAATACATGGCGTTTACCCCGTGGTGTTTGGTAGCGTATTTTTTAAATTCCTTTCCGTAATTCATTTCGGGTAATTTTATTAAAAGTAATGAAAATAATGCGATTATGATTTGCCATAAGCTTCTTTGACAAATACATCAAAACCCACCTTTTTAACTTTTAAAGGGGCTTTTTCCTTAAAAAAGGTAAGTATTTTGTTGCTCATCAACTGTTCAGAAATACGGCGTGTTTCTTCTTGATTTGACAATACATTTGAAATAATGCCCTCCATTTGTTGCTCATCGGGTTGTTGTCCGTATTGCAACATTTGATTTCGCACCAAGTTTCCAGTAAAGGCCTTTAATTCGTCAAAAGTCATGTCCAATTTATTTTCTTTAACCAGTTGACTTTCTATTAATTGATAGCGTATTCCTTTTTCAGAGCGTTGGTATTCTTCTTTGGCTTGTTCATCGTTCATTTCCTCTTTAGCATTGGATTGAATCCACTTTTGCAAAAAGGTTTTAGGCAAATCGAATTTGGTTTTATCAACCAAATACTCTGTAATGTCGTTAAGTAATTTTTGTTCGGTTTGGGGTTCAAACTGTTTTTTTAATCCCTCTTTTATTTTGGTCTTTAATTCCGCTTCCGAAGTCACCGTGCCGGGTTCATAGAGTTTGTCAAAAAGCGTTTGGTCTAAGGAGGCCAACTCTCGTTTATTGATTTCTTTAACTTCTAGGGTTAGGTCCTCTTTTTTAAGCAGATCCCATTTTTGATCATCCAATCCTAACAACCGTTTGGCTTGGTCTTCGTCAGAGAACAATCCTTTTACAGGATAGCTAACCACCGCTCCAATGGTTTGAGTTTTTAAATCCTCAATCACTTTTTTAGACTTCAGGTTTTCAAAGGTGATCATACTGATTTTTTCAAGCTCAGCAAGTTCATTTCTAAATTGAGCGGTAATTTCAAACCCCTTTTCTGGATGTTTCTGAGAAATTAACTTACCGTATTGTTTGCGGATATATTCAACCTGTTCGTTAATCATTTTGGTGTCAGGTTCAATTTCATATTGGGTCACCTTTTTTAGACTGTCCAGTTTAACTTCAAATTTTGGAGCAAGACCCAATTCAAAAGCAAAGTCCATAGAATTCGCAGTCCAATCCATAGGGGTTTCACTTTCTTTTGGTAGCGGGTATCCAAGAAGATCAATTTTTTCTTCTTTTAAATACGAATCGAGCTTATCACGTAGCAGTTTGTTGACTTCTTCTGCAATCACAGCCATTTCGTACCGTTTTTTAATCATTCCCATAGGCACATGCCCTTTACGAAATCCTGGAAGGTTCACGTTTTTCTTATAGTCTTGTAAAATTGAATTTACTTGGGTTTCAAAATCACTCCGATCGATTTGGATGGTTACTTCTGCATTTAAGGCGTCTATGTCCGTTCTGCTAATGTTCATTGTCGTTGTAAATTTAGTGCGCAAAAGTACTATTTTTTATTCCGCTGAGCAACTTTTGGCCTTTACTATAGAAAGGGCAACTGACAGTTTTTTATTCGCTTATTGAGGGGGTGCATTCTACGCTTATGAAGTCCAAAACGAAAGCTGACCGCTGGCGTCGTCGGGAGTGGCATGGATATCCGACACGGGGTTTATCCATTCGCCATGCAACCATGCTTTGTGATCAGCAGTATCCACTATAAGCGGCATTCGTAATTTACTGTTGTGTATTTCTCTCATAATTCCTTGCGCTTCGGTGGTGACGATTGCATATGAAAATACGCTTCGTTGCGCATGGGGGTCCCACCATTTATCGTATAAACCTGCAAAGGCAAAAGGATTTTGATTAGAAAGGGTAAGTTCAAATTTTTGTTTTTGTTTTCCTTTTACATCCAGCCACCGCCACTCAAAAAACGAATCTGCCAAAACTAAGCATCGTTGTGCCTCTTTAAACGAAGGTTTTGATTCGCAAGTTTCCCCTTTTGCGTTGAGCGTACTTTTTTGAAAGGAACGGTCTTGTGCCCAATGGGGAAGCAAACCCCACTCCATCGATAAGATTTGATTGGGATTTGATGCAGTCAATACACTTGTAATAGGATGCTCAAAGCCGTTAAAATTTCCTGAAATGGGCTCACCCACTACATCCCACTCATTTTTGATCCGAGTGGCCCCTGAAGCTGACAAGGCACTGTAAAAACACATTTTAAATTCTAAAAAAATCTATGTAAAAATACTTTATTTTCAAAGTATAGAAGGAAAGTACTACCTACTATGTCATAAGAAATCCATACGATTCAGTTTGATAACGCACTCTATATAGAAATTAGTTAAAAAAAACTTTTGCATATGTAAAATACACTATATTTGCAGCCCAGAATTAATAATCAGAGGATCGAGAATCCTCACAAATTAATAGGTTATGCCAGTAAAAATTAGACTTCAACGACACGGTAAAAAAGGAAAACCTTTTTATTGGGTTGTCGCCGCCGATGCGCGCGCAAAACGAGACGGTAGGTATCTCGAAAAACTAGGAATCTACAATCCAAACACAAATCCCGCCACAGTTGAAATCGATATCGATAGTGCCGTTTCTTGGTTAGAAAAAGGAGCTCAGCCTACCGATACAGCAAGAACACTTCTATCTTACCGCGGAGCCTTACTTAAACACCACCTTAACGGAGGTGTTCGCAAAGGAGCTTTGACAGAAGAAGAAGCGGATAAAAAATTAGCCGCTTGGTTAGAAGAAAAAGTAGCGAAAATTGATGCGAAAAAAGACGGTATCTCTAAAGGTAAAGCGGAAGCGTATGCCAAACGTATAGAAGACGAAAAAGCAGCCGGAGAGAAACGCCTTGCTCAAGCAGCAGCTGCAGAAGTCGAAGCCGTTGAAGCCGATGCATCAGAAGAACAAGCTACTGAAGAAGCGGTAGCTGAAGCAGTTGAAAATACTACAGAAGAAGTAGCCGTTGAAGAAACGGTAGCTGAAACTGAAGCCCCTGCAGAAGATGCTGTTGCTGAGACTGAAGCCCCTGTAGAAGAAGCTGTTGCTGAAACTGAAGCCCCTGTAGAAGAAGCTGTTGCTGAAACTGAAGCCCCTGTAGAAGAGCCAGTTGCTGAAACCACAGATTCAACTGAAGAAAATACAGAAGAAGCCGCTTCAGAAGAAAAAGAGGGATAAACCGTTCTTTTTCCCAATGAAAAAGGAAGATTGTTTTTATGTAGGTACTTTAGTTGCGAAGTTCAGTTTTAAAGGGGAAATGCTAGCTAAAGTGGATAGCGATACCCCAGAAGAATACATCACATTGGAATCAATTTTCGTGGAACTTTCCACAGGATTGGTTCCTTTTTTTATAAAAAAATGCCAACTACATAAATCGGAATTACTTCGTATTCAATTTGATTCGGTTGACAATGAAGCAGCCGCAATGGCTTTACTCAAAAAAGACCTCTATTTGCCTTTGTCTCTTTTGCCTCCGCTTAAAGGCACTCAATTTTACTATCATGAAGTGGTTGGATTTTCTATTGAGGAAGACGGCAAACTACTGGGGGCAATTCAACAGGTGATTGAAAGTGGCGCCCAAGCCCTATTTCAAGTACAAACCGAAGAGAGAAAAGAAGTATTAATACCCATTCACGACGATTTTATCGTGGCTATACACCGCGACCTAAAAAAGATTGTAATGCAATTGCCTGAGGGGCTTCTCGAACTCTAACCGTTAAAAATAAAGTACAAATCCAAAAGAAGGCAAAGGGGTTCTGTTTCCTTCTGTTGTGGATAAAGGAGTTAAGGTAAGAGGTTTTTTAATGCTTCCGTCTTCATTTCTACTCAATCCATATTCTTCGGGTGTTGGGTTGGGTTGAGCCAGAAAGTTTTGAACTTCTATATAAAGGTTGAATGACAAGTTTTTAAAATTCCATTTTTTGTCAAAGCGAATATCGGCCAAATTAAAAGCGTCTAACTTAACCTCACCTAAACGATCATAGTCTAAGATGAGTTCGGGGTAGGATAACGCACTTTGTTCAACGTCTACAGGTACATAGGGGTTTTTACCTGCAAATCTCCAGCGGGCACTAATTTCCCAATTTCTTCTAAGTTTATAGCCTCCTGAAAAAGAAATCAAATGCCGACTGTCCCAAACCGAAGGGCGAAACTTTTGATCAATCCCAGTAAATTCACTAAAAAAGTATGTATAAGCAAACACGCCGTAAAAATTACGGGCTAATTTTTGTTGAAAAAGAAGCTCTGCTCCAGAACTTTTCCCTTTACCTGTAGAGGTAATGGCTTCATTCCCTAAAACCTCAAATCCGCCGCCTTTGTTAGCCAAGGCCACTCCATCAATTAAAGATATTGGATACTGATTGTACCGTTTTAAAAACCCCTCGACGGTAAAGCGTGAGGAAGGTGTAAGGTTATATTCTAAGCCCGCAACCCAATGATTACTTTGGGTATACTCAGCGGATTGATTAATAAAATCTCCTTGTTGATCTTGAAATCCTAACATGGTGTAGGTTGGGATTTTAAAATAACGCCCCATACTGGCATTAAATTTCCACTCTTGATTTTCTGTTAGTGCATAAGAAAAGGACATGCGTGGAGAAAGATTGTCTACTAGTGTAGATCCTGTAGTAAAGGTATCTGCATCTGCACGGAGGCCCAAGGAAACGTTTAAGCGATCATTAAAATAGCTTCGTGATGCTTTGGTAAACATTCCGTATTTGATAAAATCAAACGTTGTAGCATAGGCGATATCGTAAAACACAAAACGGGTGTTATTTTGATACGCTGATTGTTGTAAATTAAGCCCTGCCGACCACTTCCATTCGTTCAGATAATGAGTGGTTTGGTACCTCAGTTTGGTTTCCCATTCATAACTGTCGTTTTCAAAAATTACCCCGGTTTGCGCTACATTGTCTTGAAAGCGCGAAAAGATGTTGTCCAGGCGGTTTGTACTTAAAGCTGTAGTCATAAAACCGTTTCCGTTTTTGTAGTTCCTTTTCCAAGAAAGACCAACAGTGGTACTGCGTTGATTAATAATTGGGACTTGCTCAAGAACAGATTGTTGCTCCAAATCAAATTCTTTAGGAGGTTTTACTGAAAAATCGTCAATTGCCCCCAACCCAATAAAAGTTAACGAATTATACGCGTCAATTTCGTGTTTGATTTTCCATTGGTAATCCCAATAATCTGGGCGAATGGGGAGGCCTATTAATTCAAAAAGGAATTGCAAATAACTGCGTCGAACAGAAAATAAAAAGGTGGTTTTAGCAGGTTCATCACTTTTTCTATTAAAAAGGGGGCCTTCTAAAGTTAATGCTGCTTCACTAGCTCCAAACCTAAAATTACCTCCAAAACCATTCGGGTCTCCTTCTCGTTGTTCAAATGCGAGCACACCGGATAAGGGATTATCGTATTCGGCTCCAAAGGCAGAACTTGATAGTGTCACCTCTCGAACAAAAGAAACATTAATCATACCTACAGGGCCGCCTGCACTACCCTGCGTACTAAAGTGATTTATGTTAGGGATTTCAATCCCATCAAGGTAATATACCGTTTCATTAGGCGCACCTCCTCGAATAATGATATCATTTCGAAACCCACCGATAGAAGGAGAAATTCCCGGCATACTTTGAACTACCTTAGTTATGTCATTATTCCCACCTGGATAGGTTTCAATTTCTACTGCCGAAAAAGTTTGCGTTGATAGCGGTGTTTCAGTTGTGGTTTTAAATGGACTTTTTGTAACCACTACCTCGTCTAATGATTCTGTAAGTTCCTCTAACTGGAAGAGCAGCGGAATATTTCCCACCGATTTTACAATTACATTGTACAAGGTCTGCGATTCATAGCCTAAAAAACTAACCGCTACATTGTAGGTTTGAACGGGTATATTTTCAATACTGAAATATCCTTGTTCATTAGTGACAACCCCAAGGGTTGTTCCTTCCAAAATAAGTGTAGCTCCTTCAAGGGGTTGTTGTGATTTTAAATCAAGGACGCGTCCCGTAAGTGTTCCTGTTTCTTGGGCAGTTACATAAGAAAGGAAGAAAAGACTCAATGCTAACGCTATATTTTTTACCATGCTTGTTTTATTATAAACTATGTACTCACAATTGACAACAAAAATAAAGTAAAGAGGCAAGGTAAACTATTTGTTTGTTTAATTATTTTTATTTAATTTTAAACAAAAATGAAAAACAACCGTAGAGACTTTTTAAAAACAGCTTGTAAAAACGTGGTTTTTGCAAGTTTTGGTATATCCCTAATCGAAGCGTGCAGCACTGAGGATATGGAATCTATGGACCCCGTTCTAAACAACAATAACAATGGGAGTTCTGCAAAAGAACCTTTGGTCCTTAACCTGAATGATGGAGATTTAAATGGATTAAAAACAGTGGGCGGGTGGTTAAATTACACCTCCAAAAATATTTTGTTGTTGCGTATCAATAAAGAGGAAGTCCGCGTTTTTGACAACAAATGTCCTCATCAAGGCAATCGTGATCGTTGGAGCTACGACGGTTCATCATTTGAATGTGGGCATCACAACAACACCTATTCAAATTCTTGTAGTGGAGGGTTGACCTGTTATACTGCCACTTTAGAAGGGGATACGTTAACGATTACGATTTAATTTTTTTACGTTTCGATTTTCGTTCTATCTTTAGTTGTTCTTTTTGCTTTTGGTTTTTTTTTAATTCTAGAGCTTCTATCCTTTTTTCTTCTTCTTTAAGTTCAAAACTTTCCCGTATTTCTAGAATATCTTGGGTATTAATCTTCTTTTGATCTGAAGCTTGTATGGCAATATCTTCTGAGGTAAAAAATGTTTTTTTGGCTTGAGAACGCATCAATTCTCGAGCGACATTGAGATTGTAATACAATCCTGGATCGATCCTTTTGTTGTCTAAAAAATGTTCTTTTTTGTTTTTATCCCAACGAACAAACATAAAACCTCCTGTTAATGAATCTAACTTTACCCTGTAAACATGAGCATAATTCGGAAGGGTTTGATAAATTTCAAGTTGTTCAGGTACATAGCCTGCCACATAGAGCAATTCTTGAACAAAGGCATATTGAGTTTCTACAGAGGGATCAGCATACAAACCTTCTACAGTGTCTTCTTGAGCCAACGTAAACTGAATAAACAGCAGGTATAGCAGGACTACTATAAATCTCATATTGGGTTTTTTGCTTCCATTGAAAATACAATTTCTTCTTTTTTTATGAAAGCTTAACATAAAATAAAATCCAATGACATGAAAAAGGGGAATAGGATAAGTAAAAACGTCGTTTTCAAAATAGCGCTTATTGTAGGTTAATAATACATCGCGAACGGAAAAGAGCAAAAGACCAAAAAAGAGCAAACCATTTTCCATATTAGGAAGTTTAAGTAATTCCATAAGGGTTAAACTACCAAAGAGAGAAAAAGTAATTCCATACACCAAGCCGTGCCATTTCATGTTACCCAAACTTGCATATACATGGTTCATAAAAATGATGAAATAAGAAGCATAAAATAAAATGCCTAAACTGTGCTCTCTGATTGAATACCGAAGGGGATTTGGAAAACAAATAAAATCTATGAGCAATAATAGCTGCATAACCCAATAAAAAAACACTCCCCATTGTAACATATACGAAGGGGTTTCAAGGTTCAGAAAAAGGTCGCCCAAACCCAAAAACAAAAGGGCAAAAAAAATCGTTTTTCGCTTATACTTTGATGTTAAGCAATAGTAATCAGCAAATAAAAGGGCTATATATATTTCAGCCCAAAGCTGACCATTAGGGGATATCGAAGCCAATTAAATAGGCATCCAATAATGTTACACAACACAAAAGTGTAAGAATTAAATACTTCAAAAAAAGGGAAGTTTAGTGGTTAAGAATCAGTTGAATACTACCGTTTCTTCCCATCTCGTCTGCATAAAAACGCATTCTGTTGAGGTAATCACGGTAGGCTGTTTGGGTTATATTGTGGATCATAAGGCGGAGTTGTCCAGATAATTTTGGGGTTACTTTCAAAGGTAAGGAAATATTTAGGTTGTATAGTGAATAGGCTTTGGGAGGGGTGCTAAAATCCACTAACTGACCCACTATTTTATCTCCCTCTAAGGTATTTACAACCACATTAAAATCGGGAAAATAACGTTGGGAAGATACAAATTGATTTTCAATTTCAATACGCACTTCCTTTTTTGGAAAAATGTAAGACAACTTCTGATTTGTCTGAAAGGGAGGTATTGAAATTACCGGTTGAGATTGGCTTATATCATTAATACGAACATATGAAGTTTTTGAATTGAATTGAACTCGAGGGGAGAGATCTAGTGATCCTTGAAAATCAAATCCCCACAACAGGGCCTCGGTTGCATTGTATTGCCAAACTGGAAAAGCGCCACGTATGGTTTGTTGCACCTCTTTGGGTGCAATATAAATGTAATTGTGAATCCGTGCCAGGTAGGGTTCAAGAGAAAAAGAAAACGGATTTTTTTCGGTAGATACGGAGACTAAAATTTTATGTGAAGTCTCTTTGTCTAAAGTTAAATTTCCGTATTCTATTGTGGCTAAAGAATGATGGAGTCCGTCACTAAAAAGTTCTGCTGCATTGGGTGAGCGCTGAGACAAAATATAGGCCCCGGTACTTTTTAGCGCTGGGCCAAGTTGAATTGAGAATCCCGCATGAGCAGAAAGGGTGATAAACTGAAATTGGGGTTGTGTTAGAAGTTGTGTAGGCAAATATTCCTTTTCAAAAGAAGGAAACAATTGGTCGTACCCTCGGTCCGTCCAGTCTTTACGGGTATAGTATTTTTGTACATCCCAATTCACTTGATCCAGTCGAAGCCCCCATTCAAAAGAGCCTAAGTTGTTTGGCTCATATTTTCCTGTTAAAAAACTACCCCATTGGTACTTGAGGTAATCGGGAATTAATCGTTTCACTCCAGTATCCGGATTAGAGTAATTGTCTTGAAGGTATCCGTTGATGCCCCACTCAAAGTCCCAATCAAAGTCTACTTTTTTTTGAATGCTTCCTAAAATACTATGGGTTTGTAGCTGTAAATCCAGCGCGGGTAGATCGGCTCGATCCCCGCGTCGTATATCAAATTCTTTACGTTGATTTTGCTGGTAATTATAGTCGATTTTCCATTTACTGTGCTCTGAAAACTGATTGTATACTTTGGCCTGAATAGAGTGGTGAACTCCTTGCTGTTTGGGGGCATCTATCCTATAAGAAAAAGGGTCTTGTACCAAAGGTACCTCTGATTGCAGTGCCCGCAATAGGTCTTGGATATTTCCGATGTGTGCAGCTCTTAAAATCCCCGTTTCATTTTGAAATCGCGAATAGAATAATTCCCAGCCTTTAATCACTTTTGATCGGCCAATTTTGAAATTTATGTTTCCTTCTTTAAGCCCTGTATTGGTTAGTATGTACTCAGGTGTGGATAAATCTCCAAAACGTTTTGCCGTGAGTTGCCCGCTAAAATAAAATCCCGTAGCGCGCGTCAATATCCATTGCGAAGATACCGCCCCACCACGTCCATTACTTGAGCCTGTCAGTCTTGTTTTGCCATATAGACTATCCCGTGGCAAAGGAGTAAAGGAATTTAAAATGATAACTCCTCCAGCGGTATCCCCACCGTATTTAAGTGCAGATGCCCCTTTTACTACTTGAACGCTTTCAAACGCGTTAAGGTCAATGGTGGGCGCATGGTCAGCTCCCCATTCTTGATCTTGCAGTCGGATTCCTTCTGCTACTATTCCTACACGACTTCCATACAGTCCATGTATAACTGGTTTGGCTATAGCATTCCCTGTTTTTAGTGTAGCAACTCCTGTAAGCGACCCCAAGGCAGTCGCTAAACTTTGACTGCTGTATTGATCAATTTGTGTAGCGGTTAAACGTGCCTCGGCTACGCTCTGATTCACATTTGCCTTTTGTTTTTCGGACACAACAATCTCCTCTAGTGTATTGATATGATGCTCTAATTCGAAATCTATACTTTGATTCTCGGAAAGTTGAATTCGGCGTTCTAGAGTTTGACACTCAGAATGAGAAATGATCAATCGCAATTCCTCCAAACAAACGTTTTTGAGCAGATAAACCCCATCTTCATCGGTTTGTGCAAATTGCCCTGTGTTTTCAATTCGAAGTATGGCTCCAAAAATAGGTGTCCCGTCATGCAAATCGATCACTCTACCTTGCAAATAAAAAGGGCACTCTTGAGCGGTTAAAAAACCACTCCAAAAGCTTATGAGAAAACAAAAAATACATTCAGCACGAAACACCTAGTTATACATTATTCAATACGAATATCAAACGCAACTTGCACATCGGTGGCACCGCCAAAACCTGCTCGATTGGTACTGGTTTTAGTTGTGGGATCATGAATCAAGTAAACTTGAACTGAGCCTTCACCCAGTGCACCAGTATTCCATTCAGAAACAACATAAAGGGGGTTGTTTTGTGAATCGACTACATCCGAAGTTGCTGAATTAAAGTCAATCTCTACACCTGCAAATTCATAAAAAAACTGATGCTCATCAGCTTCCGATTTTACTTCGTTTGTAATATTTTCTGGATCTGAGGGATCACTTTCATCCCAAATAGAGATCGTTACTTCATACTGTGTTTGAGGGGCCAATTGAATGGTACTTGTATTTGGAGCGTCCATTTTCCATTCCGCTTCTTGAAGGCTGTTATTTGGGCCTTTTATAGAGAGGCGAACAGTGGTGATGAGTTCCTGTTCATCAACCAATTCTGGTGCCTCTTTAGTACATGATAGGGAGATAATGAATACAGTTAACGCAAAGGTTTTTAGATACTTTTGATAAATTTTCATGAGATAAATTAGGGTTTTTGTTTTACTAAGATTGAGAATCAAGTATTGACTCTATGGTTATATTTAGAAAACAAAAACAGGGGGCGCTCGAGAACTTTTTCCGGTTTGAGAGTAGGAAAATAAATGAACCGAGTAAACGGATTGTATTGTCCAAAAAGTAGGGGGTACAAGAGTAAACTCAGGAACTTCTATATTTTGGGCCAGGGGCTGGAAAAAATAATCTAGGGCTTCATTATGTTGATTAGTAGCGTGTAAGTGAACCCTATCAATTTTACAATCTTCCGAAGTAGAATGATAAGCAATAGCATGTATCAGTTTTAACCCCGTAGGCAAGAGTAATAAAATGATTAATACACTACTGAACAGTCTGTTTAAATCAATTCGAGAAGAGGTTTTTTGAACCATTACTACAGTTTTCTGATTTTAATATTTCGAAAGGAAATAATTCCCGGGTGATCTTGTAAACTCAAATGCCCTTCAGTGTACTTTCCGAAACCTTCCATAGTGGCAAATTTACTATTGGCTACCATGGTATCCCATTCGGTACCATGCAATGGGAAACGGTTAATTTCCATACCGTTATGTACCACAGTTCCTAAATTTGTTTCGTGGTTAATAGTAATATGATAACTGTTCCATTCGCCTGCAGGTTTTGCCATTAAATGATCGGGGGGCACCATATCATAAAGTGCTCCAGCTGTGTGTACTTGATGCTCTGGGTCATCTCCATACACTTGAGTATCAATAATTTGTATTTCAGGTCCGGTAACAAAGGGATGTTCATACATGGGGTCTTCACTTACCCCCCACATAAAACCGCTATTGGATTCCGGTGAAAGTTTCCATTCAAATTGAATTTCAAAACTTCCAAAGGTGGCATTGGTTAATAAACTCTTATTGCCTTCTCCACTAGCATCGGCTGAATTGTAGGTAAACACACCATCTGCAACAGTCCACCCAGTTTTGGTTCCGTCTTCATTTTGATAAATGTGCCATCCGTCAAAACTGTCCTTTGGGCTGAGGTCTATCCAAGCCTGCTCTTCTGCTTTCATTGATGAATCTTCTGAAGTTGCTTTATTAGAAGACGTTGCATTTTGACATTGAACAAATAGAATAAAGCTTAATACTAAGTAAAATGTGGTGCGTGTCATTGTATAAAATTTTATTAAAATTAAGAAAGAAAAATGAAAACCAACCTCTTAAAGAGAAAATCTCATTTCAGGAATCTGATCTGGGACGATCAAAGTGCCGGCTGTTGCGTTTTGAATGGTTTCAATTGTTTCCCCTGGCGCTCTTTCTACAAGAAGAAAACCCTCTTTTACAATATCAAAAACAGCTAACTCTGTAACTATGCGTTTTACACAGGCTACACCTGTTAAGGGCAAACTACAGTGAGATACTAATTTTGATTCTCCACTTCGATTTACCTGCATCATGGCCACGATGATATTTTTAGCAGAGGCCACTAAATCCATCGCACCCCCCATTCCCTTCACTAGTTTTCCCGGGATTTTCCAATTGGCAATATCTCCTCGTTCAGAAACCTCCATTGCACCCAATACGGTTAAATCTACATGCTGCCCGCGTATCATTCCAAAGCTTGTGGAAGAATCAAAAAAACTCGCCCCAGGAAGTGCCGTTATGGTTTGCTTACCTGCATTGATCAAATCGGGATCTTCTTGACCTTCAACAGGAAAGGGGCCCATACCCAATATGCCATTTTCACTTTGAAATTCAATTTCCAAACCTGGAGGTACATAGTTTGCTACGAGTGTAGGAATACCTATTCCCAAATTCACATAGTATCCCGACTGTAATTCTTGGGCAATTCTTTTCGCGATATGATTTTTATCTAGTGCCATTTTTATTTGGGTTGCACTGTTCGTTGCTCAATTCGTTTTTCAAATCGAATTCCTTTAAAAATTCGATTTACAAAAATTCCGGGTACATGAATTTCATTTGGATTAAGGGCACCCGCCGGCAGTAATTCTTCCACTTCAGCTACCGTTATTGTAGCCGCACCGCACATCAGCGGATTAAAGTTTCTTGCTGTTCCTCTAAAAATTAAATTTCCTGCCTCGTCGCCTTTCCATGCTTTTACTAAGGCAAAATCTGCTTTGTAGGCAGTTTCTAAAACAAACTGTTTGCCGTCAAATTCTCTGGTTTCCTTTCCTTCAGCTACTTCCGTACCATATCCTGCTGGCGTATAAAAGGCTGGGATTCCCATTTGTGCCGCTCTACATTTTTCGGCCAATGTGCCTTGTGGGGTTAAGATCACCTCGAGTTCTCCTGAAATCATTTGTTGCTCAAACAAGGTATTTTCTCCTACATAAGAGGCAATCATGGTATGAATTTGTTTTTTTTGAAGCAATAACCCCAGTCCAAAATCATCAACCCCTGCATTGTTCGAAATACAGGTAAGGTTTTTGACTTCCAATCGCACCAGTTCAGCGATAGCGTTTTCTGGAATTCCACTCAGTCCAAAACCGCCTACCATTACAGTCATACCGTTCTGAATACCGTGTAGGGCATCAGCAACATCAGCGACTGTTTTAGTAATCATTTTACGCTTTTTTTAGGGCTTTTAATTTCTCAATAAGAACAGGAACAACTTCAAAAGCATCACCCACAATTCCGTAGTCTGCTGCCTTAAAAAAGGGCGCTTCTGGATCATTATTTATAACCACTTTTACTTTAGAGGCATTGATTCCTGCTAAATGCTGTATTGCTCCCGAAATCCCAATTGCAATATATAAATTTGAAGCCACGGGCTTTCCGGTTTGCCCCACATGTTCGCTATGGGGTCGCCAACCCAAATCAGAAACGGGCTTTGAACAGGCAGTGGCCGCTCCTAATGTTGAGGCTAAATCTTCAATTAAATGCCAATGTTCGGGTCCCTTTAACCCTCTTCCTCCTGAAACTACAATATCCGCGTCGGCTATAGAAATCGATTCTTGAGCGTGTTCCACTTTAGTGACCTCTAGTTTAGACTGCGTTGAAGCATAAGGATGGGTTTTGACTTCCCCCCTTCCTGGTTGCGGATGAATTCCAAAGGAATTTGAAGAGAGGGACAATACCGTGGAGGAAGACAAACTTTCTGAAATTGCAAAGCCTTTATTTGTAAAACAGCTTTGCTTTACAGTGAATGGATTGTATGCTGTAGGAAGGGCTACCGCATTAGATAAATATGTAGCTTCCGTTTTTACAGCTAGTGAAGGACCCAAATACCGCCCCTCTGAACTTGAACTTACGACTACTAAAGTGGCCTTTTCTAAAGCAGATATTTCGGCTAGTGTTGTGCTGTATCTTTCCAAATTAAAATAGGAATCCGAAGCGGTATCGACAGTATAAATCACGTCGGCACCGTGGTCTTTAAGTTCTTGGGTATCTGAATCAGAAAAAATAACTGCTACTAGAGAAGCAGATGTTGCTGCTGCCATTGATCGTCCGTAAGACAATAATTCTAAACTTGCCTTACTTGCTTTTCCGTTATGGGTTTCAATAAAAGTAACTACTGCCATGATTAAAGAACTTTTGCTTGGTTTTGTAATGCGTTTAGTAATCCATCAACATCTGAGAGATCAAAAAGGGTTACAGGACCCCGAGCTTCAGGCTTTTCGTAATGCTCAATTTGACTTCGGGGGTCTAGGGCAACGGGTGCTTCAACCGTTAACGGTTTCTGACGTGCCTGCATAATGCCTCTCATATTTGGGATAATAAGGTCTTTTTCTTCAACCAACCCCTTTTGCGCGCCAAGCACAACGGGTAAGTTTGCCTTTGTGTGTTCTTTGCCACCATCAATTTCGCGTTGCATAATCGCTTCGTCTCCGTTAATTTCTAACCCTACGCAATGGGTTACAAAGGGAAGGTTTAAAAGAGTAGCTAGCATCCCCCCTACCATACCTCCATTGTAATCTATTGATTCACGTCCGGTAAGGATAAGATCAAAAGATTGCTTTTGACATAAAGCCTCAAGCTGCTTAGATACGAAGTAACCGTCTTGTGGTTGGGTGTCAATTCGAAGAGCCGCATCGGCTCCGATGGCCAAACATTTTCGAAGAATTGGCTCGCAACTCACATCGCCTACGGTCACAACTGTAACATGAGCCCCATGGCTTTGTTGCAATCGAATTGCTCGGGTTAACCCAAACTCATCATTAGGGTTAATAATGTATTGAACGCCTTGAGTCTCAAAAGCTTTTTGGTCTGCGGTAAAATTTATTTTGGTGGTGGTATCGGGCACACAACTAATGCAAACAAGTATCTTCATATTTGGGTATTTTTTACGAAGCTAATAAAAAAAATGACACTGTGTCATTTTTTTTATTTTAATCTGATTCCGCCTCTGATACCGACTTTACTAAGCGAAAACCCGTATGTTGTAAGCCCGTATCGGGAGATGATTTCATTCGAGCAGCCACACGGTAACCTGAACAATATGCATCGTTACATAAAAAGGAACCTCCTCGCATTACCTTTTGCTGAGTGTAAGGCTGATAAGGGTCGTAAGACCGTTCTGGTCCTTTAGGGTTTATCCCCTTTTGATTGGCTTGAGATTGGTAATAGGTATAATCGTACCAATCCGAACACCATTCCCATACATTTCCTGCCATATCATACAACCCAAAAGCATTGGCTTCAAAGGCTCCAACAGGAGCCGTGTAAAAAAACTGATCCCGCAAATCGTTTTGGTAGGGGAAAGTACCTTCCCACGCATTGGCTTTTGGTTTACCTTCTGTTACGGGTTCTTCTCCCCAGGGATATTTTTGAGCTGAACCACCACTTGCTGCCCATTCCCACTCTGCTTCGGTGGGCAGGCGCTTGCCGGCCCAAGCAGCATAGGCTTGAGCGTCATACCATGAAATGTGTATCGCCGGATGGTTTTCTTTTCCTTCCAGTGTGCTTTCAGGACCTAGGGGATGCTGCCAACTGGCTTTGGGTTGCCATTTCCACCATTGATCATATTGGTTTAAGTTGATCGGCCCCTCAGTAGGAACAAATACAAGCGATGCTGCTTGTAACAATGAATCGTGAGGTTTGGGCGTATCAGGGGGGAGCTCTTTTTTTAGCTCTTCCCAATCAGGCGGAAGTTCAGCAGTGGTAATATAGCCCGTAGCCTCTACAAAGGCTTTAAATTGCGCGTTGGTTACCTCGGTTTGATCCATCCAAAACGCATCGACATGAACCCGATGTTTTGGTGATTCATCGGGTCTGGATTGGGAGTCGTCACTCCCCATATAAAAATCACCTTCCGGAATCAACACCATACCCTCTTTTAGTACAACCGCATGCGGTTTGGTACCCGTACACCCCAAAAACAAAAGGAATACAATGACAACTACCTTGGGTAAATCAGGAAAATTTTTCAGCTTTCTAAATGAATTGATTAATAATGTTTTCATAGCGTTCTTGCTTTCCGCCAATTCGCTGGGGAGCTGCTGATCCTAAAGCGATTGTAGAAAGTTCTTCTAAAGTTAGTTTTCCTTCTTCAAAAGCTTTTCCTTGCCCCTGATCAAAGGACGCATATCGTTCCTTTTTGAGCGCTGGCAATGCTGATTTAGTTAGGATTTTTTCAGCCGCTAAAAGTCCGCGTGCAAAGGTGTCTGCACCGCCAATATGGGCATGAAAAATATCTTCCATATCGATTGAGTTTCTTCGGATTTTAGCGTCAAAATTAATTCCCCCTCCCTGTAATCCACCTGACTGGAGCAACACTAACATTGCCTCAGTAGCCTCATAAATATTATTGGGAAATTGGTCTGTATCCCATCCGTTTTGATAATCACCACGATTGGCATCTATACTTCCCAGCATTCCCGAATTGGCAGCAACAGCAAGCTCGTGTTCAAAGGTGTGTTGTGCTAGGGTTGCGTGATTGACTTCAATATTTAATTTAAAATCTTGATGTAAACCATAATGCTCCAAAAATCCGATAGCGGTAGCGGCGTCAAAATCATATTGGTGCTTCATGGGCTCCATAGGTTTGGGTTCTATAAAAAAGGTACCCTTAAACCCTTGGGCACGGGCATAATCTTTCGCAAGGTTTAACATTTGGGCCATGTGGTCTAGTTCTCGACCCATATCGGTATTGAGTAAGGACATATACCCTTCTCTTCCTCCCCAGAACACATAATTTTCTCCACCTAAAGTCATGGTTAGGTCTAGTGCCATTTTGATTTGCGCCCCAGCACGAGCGACAACATTAAAATCAGGATTGGTAGCCGCTCCGTTCATATACACGGGGTTTGAAAAACAATTTGCCGTACCCCAAAGCAATTTGACTCCCGATGCTTTTTTCTTTTCGGCCACATAGGCTCCAATGGTTTGCAGCCGTGTTTCCATTTCAGCCAATGAAGGGGCTTCGTCTACTAAATCTACATCGTGAAAACAGAAATAATCAAATCCCATTTTTGTAATGAATTCAAATGCAGCATCGGCTTTGTCTTTTGCTCTTTGAATAGGATCAGACGATTGATCCCAAGGAAATAATTGTGTTCCTGGTCCAAACGGATCCCCTCCCTGACCACAGAAACTATGCCAATAAGCCACGGCAAATTTAAAGTGCTCACGCATGGTTTTTCCCATAACTTTTTGATCAGGATTGTAATATTTAAAGGCTAAAGGGTTGTCTGATTCTTTTCCCTCAAAAGGGATAGGACCAATACCCTTGTAAAATTCTTTGTCTCCTGTTAATATCATAATTAATGTTTTAAATTATTCAAATTAGTTTCTAATGTTTTCTTCCAGTGATTGTAGGCGATCACATAGGGTTCATTTGAGGCAATGGGCTGAATTTCGGCTACCTTGTCAAGGGAAGCTAATTGAGCGCTAAAAAGTTCTAGGTTTTTGTTTTCAATTCCTGCAGCTCGTGCAGCCCCTATAGCTCCTGTGGTATCAAAAATTTCAATGGGTTGGCCTAACAAACTGGCTACCGTTGTTGAAAAGAGAGAAGAACGAAATAAGTTATCATTCCCCGCTCGTATGACATTAATAGTGAGGTTATCTTCCTGCATGATTTCCATTCCGTAGGCAAAAGAAAAGGCAATCCCCTCAAGTGCAGCTCGACACAGATGCCCTTGGTGGTGCCTGTTTAAATTTAAATTGCAAAACTGAGCCCCAGGGGTGCGGTTATACAACATCCGTTCGGCCCCATTTCCAAAGGGAAGGTTTATCAGTCCTTCAGCTCCAATGGGAACCTGTTCGGCCTTTTCATTCATTTCTGAAAATTCACTGATTTGAGACATTTTACGTAACCAACTGTATTGAATTCCCGCGCCATTGATGCACAATAACGTTCCTATTGTGGGTGTAGCGGGAGTGTAATTGACATGAGCAAAATGATTCACTCTGTAAAACTCTTTGCTGGTCTCCCGTTCAGAAACGGCAAACAATACACCAGAGGTTCCTCCAGTAGCGGCCACTTCACCCGGTTTTAAAATGTTTAAAGACAATGCATTGTTGGGTTGATCACCCGCACGGTAGCGGATGGGAATATTTTTGGGTAAGCCCGTAGCTATTGATGCCTGTTCGGTAACCTTACCTTGGTCTTCAAAATTACTGACTACAGGAGGGGTAAGTGCGGAATCAATTCCATAATGGGCGAGCATCCAATCGGCTACTTTTTTTTCTTTGTAATCCCAAAGAATCCCTTCAGACAAACCGTTGATTGTAGTTGCTATTTCTCCTGTTAGTTGAAGGGCAATATAATCACCGGGTAACATATAATGATGTATTTTTTCATACACCTCTGATTCGTGTTCTTTTACCCATTTTAATTTGGATGCTGTAAAATTTCCGGGGGCATTAAAAAGGTACGGACCGTACTTTGCTTCCCCTAAAGCTACGGCAGCATTTTCTCCAATTTCGACCGCTCGGCTATCACACCAAATAATAGCATTTCGAAGAGATTGATGGTTTTTATCAACCAGAACAAGACCATGCATCTGGTAGGAAATACCCACGGCCAAGATGTGTTTCGGATCAATGTTATTCTCTTTGAGTAGGCGTTTTGTTCCACTGCAAACATGACCCCACCAGAGGTTCGGATCTTGCTCTGCCCAATCCGATTGCGGGGCATGTATTGGCATTTCTTGTTGAGGTTCAGTAATTACGGCTACTTTTTTATGGGTTTTCGCCTCTACTAAGGCAATCTTTATTGATGAACTTCCTACATCATAACCAATTGTATACATGTGCGAAACTAGAATTTCAGTAAAACTATTATTTTTTTAGAAATAGCCTCGCTTCTATGGTCAGATTCATAAAAAATAAAGTACATTGTAAGTTACAATACATAATCTTTTAAACTTCGTTGTTATGACTGCTAAAAAATCCTCAATCTCTCGTAGGCAATTTTTATCCAATACAACAGTATTGACTGCCGGTAGCGCTATATTAGGAACTAAAGCTTGGGGCATGCCCGCTTACATTCCCAATTTAATGCGTACACAAAGTGCTATTAATGGGGTGCAATTGGGGCTAATCACCTATTCTTTTCGCGATATGGAAGACCAAAGTGCGGAAGCTACCTTACAGTATATTTTGGAATCTGGAGTTAATGCCGTTGAACTGATGGGCAGTACGGCTGAATCTTTTATTGGACGGCCTCAAAATAAAATGGATCGACGTCTATATTACGGATTAATGCGAAAAGAAAGAAACAAGGAAATTACAAAAGAAGAATCCAAACAATTGGAAGAGTTAACTAAACAACAGGCATCCTTTGACAAAGAAGTAGAAGTGTGGAGTAAAAACCGTTCTGTTGACGACTTTACCCAACTGAGAAAAATGTACAACGATGCAGGAGTTTCCATTTATGCCTTTAAACCCGATTATTTGTTGCGCAAGGGGAACTCTGACGAAAATATTAATTATGCCATGCAAGCAGGAAGGCTCTTGGGGGCATCACACGTTACCTTAGAACTTCCGCGTGAGGAAGACTACACGCTAAAGCTGGGTAAAATGGCCGAACAAAACGGCATTAAAGTAGCCTATCACGGACACGAACAACAACACCCCGAATGGTGGGATGTGGCCCTTAACCAATCCAGCCATAATGCCATGAATATGGATTTGGGGCATTATACTGCCGCTGGGAATACTGACGCTCTTGAGTTGATTCAAAACAAACACAACCATATGTTGAGCATGCATATTAAAGACCGCCACAACCCGGCCAATGGAAAAGAAAATGTTCCTTTTGGACAAGGAGACACCCCCATTGTGGAAGCTTTGCAATTGATTCGGGATAACCAATACGCCATTTCAGCCTCTATTGAATACGAATACAAAACTCCCGAAGGGTCATCAGTTCTTGCTGAAATTAAAAAATGTGTACAGTATTGTAAAGACGCCTTGGAGTCTTAACGGATTTTGCTCCTATAGTAAATTAATTAGTAGATTTTTTTGCTTTTTGTTGGAATATGTAAATAAAAATCCGCAACTTAATGTTAAACAATTAGTTACGGATTCTTTAAGTACCTCGGGTGGGAATCGAACCCACACTCCGTTGCCAGAACAGGATTTTGAATCCAGCGCGTCTACCAGTTCCGCCACCGAGGCAATAGTGAGGGCAAAAATAGTAAATTATTTCATCCTCTAATTCAAAAAACAGACAAAGCCTAGAAGCATTTTATTTTTACCTTTGTAGCCTATTACAAATCGTATGGAAACTCCCGTAAAAATTTTTGCATGTACACAAAGTACTGCCCTGGCAGAAGTTATTGCCAAAGCCTATGAATCGCCTTTAGGCAAGGTAAATTTTTCGCGTTACAGCGATGGCGAATTTCAACCTTCGTTTGAAGAATCTATACGCGGGGCCCGTATTTTTATTATCGGATCTACGCATCCCTCTTCTGAAAATTTAATGGAAATGCTGCTGATGCTTGATGCAGCCAAACGTGCTTCTGCTCGACATATTACCGCGGTTATGCCCTATTTCGGTTGGGCCAGACAAGACCGAAAAGACAAACCCCGTGTTCCGATAGGTGCAAAATTAATTGCAAAACTGTTAGAAGCTGCTGGGGCCACCCGCATCATAACAATGGACTTACACGCCGATCAAATTCAAGGATTTTTTGAAAAACCGGTGGACCACCTCTTTGCCTCTACGCTCTTTTTACCTTATATCGAATCGTTACACTTAGATAACCTTACCATTGCATCACCTGATATGGGCGGCTCTAAACGGGCTTATGCTTATTCTAAATTTCTCAATTGCGATGTGGTTATATGCTACAAGCAAAGAGAAAAAGCAAATGTTATTTCGCATATGGAATTAATTGGTGACGTTACCGGCAAAAATGTCATTTTAGTAGACGATATGGTGGACACTGCTGGCACCCTAACAAAAGCAGCGGATTTGATGAAAGAAAGAGGGGCGCTTTCCGTTCGTGCCATTTGTACTCATGCCCTACTCTCAGGGAATGCCTATGAAAAAGTAGAAAATTCTCAACTCGAAAGTTTGATTGTTACCGATTCTATTCCGCCAAAAGTTAGTCACCCTAAAGTAAAAGTATTATCTTGCGCCCCATTATTCGCTGAAGTGATGCGAAACGTGCATCAAAATCAGTCAATAAGTTCAAAATTTATAATGTAAATAAAAGAAAATGAAATCAATCACAATTAAAGCCTCTAAAAGAGAAAGCGTAGGCAAGGTTTCGACCAAAGCGTTGCGCAATGCTGGAAGAGTTCCTTGTGTTTTATATGGTGGAGGAGAACCCCTTCACTTTTCAGCACCGGAGCTTGATTTCAGCAAATTAGTGTACACCCCCAATGCCCACACCGTGGTTATTGAATTTGAAGGCGGAAACAAACTCAATGCTATTTTACAAGACATTCAATTTCATCCCCTTTCAGACAAAATTCTTCATGTTGACTTCTACAGTTTATCTGAAGACAAAGAAATCTCAATGAATATTCCCGTTAAGATTGAAGGAGCTGCGCCTGGAGTTCTAAACAGTGGTGGTGTATTACGCCTTAATAAACGTAAATTACGTGTACGTGCTCTTCCAAAAGATTTGCCCGATTACATTATTGCCAATATTTCAAAACTGAAATTAGGGCATAAATTGTACACTTCTGAATTACAAACAAATTCTTATACTATACTTCATCCTGACAATACTGTAGTATGTCAAGTTCGTACTTCTAGAGCATCCGTCAAAGATACAGATCTTGATGAAGATGATGAGGCAACTACAGATGAGGCAACTGCTGGAGCACCAGCCGATGCCGCTGCAGAAAGTGCTAGTGAATCTCAAGCCGAAGCACCACAAGAATAAATTGTATAGCACTTAATTTAAAAGCATGTGGCATTTTACCACATGCTTTTTTTTTATTTTAGTAGTGTGCTATATATCCGTAACCTATTTTTTAAAAAAAACCTTAACCCAGTATGATGAAGTTTTTAATTGTGGGCTTAGGAAATCCTGGAGAGGAATACCATAATACACGTCATAATGTTGGTTTCTCTATTCTTGATATAGTGTGCGCACAAGAACAGGGCAAATGGGAGTCAAAAAAACTAGCAGACACCTTTACATTTACTCAAAAGGGACGACAATTTCTCTTGATAAAGCCCACTACTTTTATGAACCGAAGTGGAAAAGCTGTTCGTTATTGGGCCTTACAAGAAAATATTTCCGTTGAGCGTATTCTAATCATTACTGATGAGTTGCATTTGCCATTCGGCACCCTACGCCTTCGCGCTAAGGGAAGTCCAGCCGGTCACAATGGCTTAAAAGATATTGAAGCGCAACTGAATACCCCCCATTATGCCCGTTTGCGGTTTGGTATTGGTCAAGAACAAAAGGCTTTTGATCAGGTTCGTTTTGTGTTGGATCCCTGGACAGAGGAAGAACAAAACCTTCTCCCCCCACGCCTAGAAAAATGCGCCGAAGCTATTCGTTCTTTCGGATTGGTGGGACTTCAACAGACCATGAATGAATTTAACGGCGTTTAGTTTATCTGAAAAGAAAACACCAAAGAAGTCGACTGATTTCCTTCTTTATCAAAAGTTACGATTTGCCAATAATAGGTTGCCGAAGGGGTAAGTGTTAAATCGGTTCGTTGTTCTGAAATAAAATCTTTTTTCAAACTTAACGCATCAGGATCTGTTCCCAAATAAAGGGCATAATGGTCAATATCATTATCTAAATCAAGACCTTCCCATTGAAAAGTATACACCCCTTTGTCTGTTTTGTCAATAATGGCCTCATTTTTGGGAGAAAGCAAGAGTGCAGGAAAGGGAACGTAGCTTGCATTGGATTCTCCTTCTAAATAAAATTTCCATGATTCACTCTGCCCAACGGCTGGGGTAAGTATTGCTTTAGATAGCACATACCATCGGTAGGGAGCACCCATGGGTAAAATGAGCGATTCAGAAAGCAATGAAGTTTGTTTGGAGTACTGTTGGCCGGTTTGCGTATTTTGTACAATCAATTCATAAATTTCGGTATGGAGCGCTGCCGTCCACTGAAAACGTACTTGACTTTCTGCATCATTCACCTTAGAGGCCGTAGTACACAAATCATTATTGGCAGGGCTGATTAAAAGGGAAGGCTCTGGTTCAGGAATGGGGTCAGGACCACAACTCCAAACAATACAGAACATCAATATCCAAAAGTTCCTCATCGTTTTAACAGTTTAAGCGTTTCAGAATAAGAGCTGTAATTGAGTTGAACCAAATACCACCCTGGGGCATAATGCTCCATAGGAAGCACTAGGGTTTGGTTGTCGCTACTTTGGCTTTTCCCCTGCCAAAACAAATCACCTGAAGGACCATAAAGAAACACCTCTGGCGTTTGTCCTTCTGGCAAAATTAGAGTGGCATGATCACGAACAGGATTGGGAACGATTCTTGCAAATTGATCTAAATTAAACCAAGACTCATAACTGCCTTGACAATCTAGACTTGTTGTTACCTTAATTCGTGTTTGCTTTTGCGTTAATGGAATTTCAATTTGTTGAGTTCCACTGAGCTCAACTTCTAGATTATTAACCTCAACGGTGTACTGGTCACTTCCTGAAAGATTGAGGCTAACTGTAGCCAATGAGGGTTGGAAAACGGCCTGAACATCTAGCGGTGCAGGAGCCAAAATCTCGGTTTCAAAACAATAAATAAAATCAGGGTATTGATCTGCTGTAACACAAATACTATACTTTCCTGGCGCTAAATCGGTAACCAATTTTCCTAGAACAGAAAATACGTAATTGCCTTTAAAATTTGCGGGGCCTAAAATTTCGGCTCGATAGACAATGTCCGCCTTGACGTTTATTTCAATTGCTCCATTATTTTTATCCGGGCAACTTGTGTTCTTTTTACTTAACGTAATGTTCTGAGCCGAAAAGACATCGCAAACATCACCAATTCCATTTTCATCGGTATCGAGCTGATCTTCATTGGAAATTTCAGGGCAATTGTCATCAACATCAGCAAAAGAATCGGCGTCGCTATTAGGCAAAGCCTCACCTGCAAAACAAAAATTGAGTTGAACCTCAGTAACCCGTCCCGAATCTTCAACAAATTGATCTTCAATTTTTAGTTTCCATAGGCCTTTGGGTGAAGTACCGTACAATTCCTCAATACTTTGAAGGGGCTTAAAGCTGCCTGTAAAAGGGGCTGAGCCTTCAAATATGTCCAATTCCGCTTCTTGATCAAAAAGAGTTTGGGTATAGTCATCTTCTGACTCTCCTAATCCACTACTCAAAAGATATTCTTTATTATTTGGGCTTAACAAATAAATTGAAAGGTCTTCTAGCCATGTGTGTTCTATATTGACCAAAATGTCTAAATCTACAATGGGCAAATCGTAGTAAACGGGAATGTAAACAAAAGTAACTCCAGTAGTAAAATTGGTAGCGTCTTTTAGAACTTGGGGTAATTCTTCCGAGGTTAAACTGAGACAGGATAGGCTATTGGTTTCAAAAACAAATGGGGAAGTGAACGCACTTTTACCGCAGTTGTTTTGTTGTTGTACTCTCCAGTAATATGAAGTAGTGGGAGTTAAATCAGTAAGACGCAAATAAGGTGTTGAAACCAGACTGTCAAGCAAAACGGTTGAAAAGCTTTCTGAGTTAGACAGTTGTACGCGATATAAATCGGCATTCGGATTACTTTGCCATTCCAAAAGGGGCCTTAAATCTATTGCCTTACTTTCGTCTTCGGGTGCATTTAATGCTAATTCTGTAAAAGAAGCACTGCGTTGCTGTAAAACAACAGGAAAGGCTTCTTCTACTGTAATCCCTTGGGTGTGAATAGACCATTGGTAATCGTTTGGAATTAAGGCGGATAAGCCCGAAAAAGTTATGTAACCCGAAGTGTCGTTTGCTCCGTAATTAGATTTTGAAAAGCTTGCTCTGACGCCATTGGGCAGTTCGTCTGCTTGAAGTGAAAAAGAAGCCGTAACCCCTTCTTTACGAAGTATTGCAAAAGAAAAACGCTGACTATTTTGACCGCAATTTTCTATACGGTATGGGTCAAATTGGAGAACAATATCGCGTGATCGAACAGAAAAATTAACTTTATTCACAGCAAAGAAAATATTGTTTTTAGCTTTAATTTTAATCCGTGCTCTATCTGCATCTATGGTATTGGGTACTTCAACTTCATAAGACCCAGTATTGGGAACATTATCAGCCAAAAGGATAGGAAAGGTCAAGCCCCCATTTGTTGAAAGATATAGTTCCACTTCTTGCGTTTTAATCGGACTGATGTCAGTGCCCCCAACCTTCCACGTTATGCGTTCTTTTGCCCCCCCTTTCCAAAGTACGGAATCGTTATTTTGTGAGGTCACCTCAAAAGGACCTGCCGTAGATACAACCGTAATTGACATATCGTCTTGCGATACATTATGTCCTTCATCAAAAGGCTGACGAGCTGTAACCCCCCAGCGCATTGACCGTCCAATCAACGGAACAGTTTCCCAAGGGTCGTTAACTTTTGGGTTCTCTTGAGTCAGTTTATTTGCTAAAACCCGTGTGATTTTGGGGATCATTCTAGAGGGTGAAGAGGATGGGGGGAGTGATCTCGCCATAGCCCCAGCGGCATTATAGGGTCCGAAATTTGAAGCTGTAATTTGACCACTATCCAGTTGTTCCCAACTATAGGTAACGTTATCCGAAGCGGCATTGCTACTGGCACTAAGTTCATAGGCAGTTCCTTTAGGAATTGCATAATCTAGACCTGCTGAAACCACTAATAAAGGTTCGTTTTGGGTTTGGGTTTCGCCACAAGATAAGGTAGCCACATAGTCACGTATACTTTCAATACTGTAATAGTGAAAATAAGGGTCGCCGTGCAATTGCACATCATCTACTCCCGTTATTCCGGCATATCCCATTATGGTTGATCCACTTCCCGGTTCTGCATTTACCCCTGTTCCTTCTGCATCAAAACCAAAGGTATGATAGGCCCCAAATTGATGCCCTATTTCATGGCCTGCATAGTCTAAGTCAAAATAATCGTTACGGAATTCTCCCCCATATATATCTTCAAAAGGGTGTGTAGAATATCCTTGTCCTTTCGAACCGGAGATACAAACACAGGCTATACATCCCGCATCTCCATTTGGTTCTCCAAAATCAAATAAGTGACCAACATCATATTCACTATCACCTAAAAAAGTATCTAAGGTGGTTTGAAGTTGATCACCATATTCTCCAGTAAAGGGATCCGTATTTGCATCAGCAAACAATAGATCAACACCCGACACAAGAGTTAATCGGACATTTAGATCTGCTTCAAATACACTACTGATTCGATTTATCGTACTTACTACTGCAGCTAGGGCGTCTTCTTGATTTGTTCCGTTTTCGTCATTCTCATCGCCCCAATGATTTACATAGCCCGAAGTTGCTGCTATGGCAATTCTAAAACTACGGAGGGTATTTGAAAAATTTTTAGCTGTCGAAGGGGTTGATTTTACTTTTTCTCGGGTTAAGAGGGCTTCCGTTTTACAATAAAAAGGAGTGCGTTGATCAAACTGGGTTTTTCGATAGGAATAGTGTAGCCCCTTTTGAGCTCTAACAGGCTGAATAAAGAGGTCAGGCCCTTCCAACCCTTGAATCCAAGCATTAATTCCTGCTCTAGAAGAACTCACACGCACCGTAACTTTTGGGCGTTCTATACTGGTTCCTTCATACGTTTTAATTAAGGGATATTGCAAGGCTAAGGCAGGAGACAATATGGGAATTTCCCTGAGTTGAAAGACCTCTTCTTTACCCATTTCATTGGGAAGTACCAATTGATTTGAAAAAGATTTATACGAAGGTATTCCTTGCTGTGTTCCACTGGCAGACAATTGATAATAGGAAGATCCCCATACTTCAAACTGAGATAGACTCGCCTTTGGCGCAGATACTGCGGTCCAATACTGTTGCCCTGCAGCAGACCATGAAATCCAAAAAAATAAAATGAGGATAACCTGCTGTGAAAGTCTCCTAAAGAAATTATTCGTTTTCAAATATCTTGATTAGCATTTAAAAATAAGGAAACTAATGAGTCTTTGCGTGATAAAGGTTTATTTTTGTTCAACAAAAGAAAAGCGAGTAGCATAAATGACTGTGATTCACGACATCACAAACTACACCTCTACAAAACCAGCAATACTTACAATTGGTACATTTGATGGGGTGCATTTGGGACATCAAAAGATTATTCAAACCCTTGTAGTCAAAGCAAGGGAAAAAAATTGTGTAGCGAATGTGCTTACTTTTTTTCCACATCCCAGAATGGTACTTCAAAAATCAAATGATTTGCTCCTAATAGATACTTTAAAAGAAAAAGAACAGTTTTTAAAAAATTTAGGTATCGATCATTTGATTATTCAACCTTTTACCACTGCATTTTCAACATTATCGGCTTTAGCGTTTACTCGAGATATTTTAGTAGATCGGCTCCACATTGCTTCACTTTATATAGGATACGACCACCGATTTGGACGCAACCGAGAAGCTAGTGTTGAAGATTTAATGGGTATGGGAAAAACATATGGATTTGAGGTGGAGGTGATTCCTGCTCAAGAAGTAGATGCTGTAACCGTAAGTTCAACCAAAATCAGAACGGCTATTGCCGCAGGTGATTTTCAGAAGGTAACATGCTATTTGGGTCGAGATTTTGAATTTTCAGCCACCGTAATCCACGGGGATCAAGTGGGCCGTACATTAGATTTTCCTACAGCAAATTTAGCGGTAGAAGCTTCTTATAAAATACTTCCTCCGAAAGGAGTGTATCTAGTAAAAGTGGCCCACCTAGAAAAAACCTATTTCGGGATGATGAATGTGGGCAACCGACCCACCGTTGAAGGCACTCACCAAACCCTAGAAGTCCATATCTTTTCATTTAACCAAAACCTATACGGTGAGGAACTCACTGTATTTGTTTTGAAAAAAATTCGCGAAGAAAAAAAGTTTGATTCTTTAACCGCCCTACAAACCCAATTGCGTATTGATCAGGAGTTATGCAACAAAATACTAAATGAGAAAGGCTTGAACTAAAATTAATTTATTTTTGCACAAAAGAGTTTCATGCTTGCATTGCAATACATTCGAGAAAATCGAGATGCAGTAATCAAAGGATTACAAAAACGCAACTTTCCAAAATTAGATTTGGTAGATCAAATTATCACACTTGATCAACAACGTAGAAATGAACAAGCCCTTTTAGATCAAAAGTTAGCAGCCGCAAATCAATTGGCTAAAAAAATTGGAATCCTTTTTAAAAAAGGAGAAATCGAAAAAGCAAATGTCCTTAAAGCTGAAACTACAGACTTAAAAAACGAAACCAAAACTCTTCAAGAAGCACTTCAAAAAACAACGCAATCTCTATTCGATTTGCGAACGCAAGTTCCTAATATTCCCCACGAAAGCGTACACTCAGGAAGTTCGGAAACGGATAATGAGGAGATTTATCGCAATGGCGAGTTACCATCGCTTCACGCTAGTGCATTACCCCATTGGGAGCTGGCTGCTAAATACGATTTAATTGATTTTGAATTGGGTACCAAGATCACAGGAGCTGGTTTTCCAGTATATAAAGGTAAAGGAGCCCGATTACAACGCGCATTGATCAACTATTTTTTAGACCGAAATACAGCAGCAGGATACCGAGAAATTCAAGTGCCCCACCTAGTAAATGAAGATTCTGGTTTTGGAACGGGACAGTTGCCGGATAAGGAGGGACAGATGTATCATGTGCAAAATGATAATTTATACTTAATCCCAACGGCTGAAGTTCCTTTAACCAATTTATATCGAGATGTACTGCTTGAAGTAAATGATCTTCCTATTTGTTTAACGGGCTACACACCTTGTTTTCGACGTGAAGCAGGCAGTTATGGGGCGCATGTAAGAGGCTTAAATCGATTGCATCAATTTGACAAGGTAGAAATCGTTCGGATTGAAGAACCCCAACACGCCCTAACAGCACTAGACGGCATGGTAGAGCACGTAAAAGGAATATTAAATGAACTTCAACTGCCCTATAGAATCTTGCGCCTTTGTGGAGGTGATTTAGGGTTTACCTCGGCCCTTACCTATGATTTTGAAATTTATTCTACTGCACAAGAACGCTGGTTAGAAATTAGTTCGGTCTCAACGTTTAACGGTTTTCAAGCAGAGCGACTCAAACTGCGTTACCGAGACAAAGAAGGAACTAAACAGAGTGTACATACCTTAAATGGCAGTTCATTGGCCTTACCTCGTGTTTTAGCAGGGCTTTTGGAAAATTGCCAAACCTCTGAAGGAATTCGTATCCCAAAAGCGCTGGTTCCCTACACAGGATTTGAAATGATTCTCTAATGGTAATCATAAATATCACTTCACAAGTAGATGCTTCAACAGAAACGATGTGGATGGAGTGGATGCTAGAAAAGTATATTCCCAAGGCCGTTGCGTTGGGAAACTTTACGGGAATCGATGTGCTGAAATTACGTCAAAACGAGTCGGATCCCACCTATGCTATTCAACATAAAGCTAATTCTGTTGGAGATCTAAACGACTTTAAAAAATTATATCCCGCCTTCTATCAAAATTGGGTAAGGGAAGAATTCCTAGACAAAGTACTTTCTTTTGAAACGGAATTGGAATTGATAAGCCAACACGTATGAAGCCTGTACGACCCAAAAAAAAGTTGGGACAGCACTTTTTAAAGGATCTTTCTGTTGCCGAAAAAATAGCCGGTCTATTGGATCATCAATCCTGCACCACTGTTTTAGAAATTGGTCCTGGAATGGGGGTATTGACTCAATTTTTAGTAGGCAAAAACCGAGACATTCACCTTGTAGAAATTGATTCAGAGTCTATTGTGTTTTTGAAAAATCGCTTTTCTTCAAAAGAGGCATCCCTGATGCAAGCTGATTTTTTAACCCTTGATTTAAAGGTACTTATGGGGTCAAAACCCTTTGCAATAATTGGAAATTTTCCCTATAACATTTCCTCTCAAATTGTGTTTAAGGTGATCGACTACAAAGAGCAAATCCCTTTTTTTGCAGGGATGTTTCAAAAAGAAGTGGCTGAACGAATCTGTGAACCTCCAGGTTCAAAAAAATATGGGATTATTTCCGTTTTATGCCAGTTGTATTACACTCCTACTTATTTATTTACGGTTCCTCCTAATGTGTTTTCACCTCCACCAAAAGTAGATTCTGCCGTGTTGGAGATGAGAATTAAAAAAGACTTTAGCTTGGATTGTGATAAAAAATTATTGGTCCAAATAGTAAAATTAAGCTTTCAACAACGTAGAAAAACCCTGAGAAACAGTTTAAAAACACTGAATATTCCAGAAGTTTTAAGAGAAGATGCTATCTTTGACAGGCGCCCCGAAACACTTTCAGGTACGGAGTTCACAGAACTGACAAAAAGGATAAGCAATGGCAAGGTTTCAAATTGACTCTTCTTTTTTAGAAGAAATTAAAGTTCTTATTGAAAATGGAGAAAATGCGAAATTAAAACGCAAACTCAAGTCCATTCATTATGCCGATATCGCTGAAATTATTGATTTTCTTTCCCTTGATGAAGCCACGTTTTTAATAAAGCATTTAGACAGTGGCACTACTGCTGATGCCCTTGCAGAAGTTGATCCCGACATTAGAGAAGGCATTTTAGAAAATCTTTCTGCCAAAGAGATCGCTAATGAAATTGCAGAGCTGGATACCGATGACGCTGCTGACCTTATTTCTGAACTGCCTGAGTCTCGTAAAGAAAAGGTCATGTCGCAAATTGAAGACGATGAACATCTTCAAGACATTCGTGAACTTTTGCGTTATGATGAAGATACTGCAGGAGGATTAATGGCTAAAGAATTGGTAAAGGTTGAGGAAGATTTAAGTGTATTAAAATGCCTAAACAGCATGCGAGAACAAGCAGAAAATGTAACTCGTGTTCATTCTATATATGTGGTTGATACTAAAAACAAACTCAAAGGAAGACTGTCTTTAAAAGATTTGATTACGGCCAATTCAAGAGCTAAGGTAAAAGACATTTATATACCAAAAGTTGATTTTGTTACCGTAGATCAGCCTAAAGAAGAGGTAGCAAAAATAATGTCAAAATACGACTTAGAGGCCATTCCCGTAGTCAATCACAAAAACGAATTACTCGGACGTATTACCATTGATGATATAATTGATGTTATTCAAGAGGAAGCTGAAAAAGACTATCAACTAGCAGCGGGTATTTCTAATGATGTGGAAGCAGATGATACTATTTTTGAATTGGTTAAAGCAAGACTCCCTTGGTTATTTTTAGGACTTTTAGGAGGTTTAGGAAGTGTGTTTATATTACAAGACTTTGAATCTGCAATGGAAGAACCCCGATTGAGAAACTTGTTTTTTTACACCCCCCTTATTGCTGCTATGGCTGGGAATGTGGGTGTACAATCTTCGGCTATTATCGTTCAAGGTTTGGCAAAAAATGCGGTGAAAGGATCCCTTTTAGTTCGCCTAGTAAAAGAAGTAGGCCTGAGCCTGATCAACGGATTTGCCTTAGCCCTTGTTATTTTACTCTTCGGTTATTTTGTAAATCAAGGTATTGCTGTCAGTATAACAATTGCAGGTTCAATGATGTTAGTGATTATCGTATCGGCCCTTGTGGGAACCTTTGTTCCTATAATTTTAAATAAAAGAGGAATTGATCCGGCTATTGCAACCGGCCCTTTTATTACTACTGCGAATGATATTTTTGGTATTTTCTTATTCTTTTACATTGCAAAAATGGCATTGGGCTTCTAATGGTATACAAACGTATTCTTCACATTGATGAAAATCACCCCTGCTTATTAGAAGGGTTATCTGCCTTGGGGTTTGTTAACGATATTGCCTACGAAATTCCTCGAGAGGAAATTGAAAAAAATATTGCCTCCTATGAGGGGATTGTACTTCGAAGTCGATTTCCCATAAACCGTTCATTTCTTGAGAAAGCCAAATCGCTTAAATTTATTGCTCGGGTGGGCGCAGGATTGGAGAATATTGATATTCTGTATGCAGAAAACAAGGGGATTCATTTACTTGCTGCTCCAGAGGGCAATAGAAACGCAGTAGGTGAACACGCCTTGGGCATGCTTTTGAGTATATTGAATAAACTACGGCAGGCCCATTTGAGTATCCAATCAGGAAACTGGTTACGTGAAGCACACAGAGGCTGGGAACTGGAAGGAAAAACCATTGGCCTTATTGGTTATGGCAACACAGGAAAAAGTTTTGCTGAGAAATTAAAAGGATTTAAGGTCAAGGTGCTTTGCTACGATATAAAAGCAGATGTGGGTGATGAGAACGCACTACAAGTTTCCCTTCAAACACTACAGGAACAAGCCCATGTTTTAAGTTTACACATTCCGCAAAGTCAGGATACCCATGGGATGATAAACGCCTCTTTTATTGCTAAAATGCAGCATCCTTTCTGGTTTCTCAATACGGCTAGAGGGAAGGCAGTTGTGACTGATCACTTGATTGAAGGGCTTAGGTCAGGAAAAATTCTAGGCGCCGGATTGGATGTACTTGAATTTGAAACATCCTCCTTTCAATCTATCTTTTCAAAAACAGAGCGGCCCGCATCTTTAGACTATCTTTTGCATGCTGAAAATGTGCTTCTCAGCCCGCATGTTGCCGGATGGACCTTTGAAAGCCATCGTAAATTGGCTGAGACTATCGTTTCAAAAGTTAAATTATTGTATCCTTAATGATTTTAATTTTCTTTCATTCGTTATGAAAAACAAAAAAAACATATTAGTTCTCTGCACTGGGAATTCCTGTAGAAGTCAAATTGCTGAAGGATGGTTACGCTATTATACCGGAGGACAAGCCAACGTTTATAGTGCAGGAATTGAAACACATGGGGTAAACCCAAGAGCGATTTCCACCATGGCAGAGGCGGGAATTGACATAAGCCATCACACCTCTAATTTAGTAGCAGAGTATCTTGAAATTGCTTTTGATTATATACTCACGGTATGTGACCATGCAGCAGAAAATTGCCCGGTGATTCCTGCTCAAAAAGCCCAACGCATACATCACAATTTTTCAGACCCATCTAAACTCAATGGCACCGAAGCCGAAATTGAAGCAGCTTTTCGCGCTACACGAGAAGAAATTAAAGCCTTTGCAAAAAAATTAGCGCTAGAAATTTACTCGGCATCACATAAAACAAACTGAGCAGTTTCTTGGGTACGTTGCTCAAGTACAATTTTTTTTCCCTTTTGATGTATGCTTTTTATAGCCTTTTCATCAAAATGACGGATGGTAAATAGATCCACATTTTCAAGTACATCAACATTAAATCGAGAGCGAAGTACCAAAACTAATTCCTCTAATCGTTTGTATTTATTAGATACACAAACAGAAAAACTGATGGCAGAATTTTGAATTAACTCCACGGGCATTTGATATTCATGTAGTAAATTAAAAATGTAGCTGATATTTTCTTCTACAATAAAGGAAAAGTCAATACTTGAAAGCCGAATTAAAACTTGCTCTTTTTTTACAATAAAGCAAGGAACATGGGGTACAAGGGGTTTTCCTTTTGCCACTGCTGTTCCTGCTGTTTCTGGCTTTTCAAATGAACGTACGTACAACGGAATTTCTTTTCGCTGAAGGGGTTGTAATGTTTTTGGATGAATAACCGAGGCGCCATAAAAGGCCAATTCTATGGCTTCTCTGTACGAAATTTGATGAAGAAGTTGGGTGTTAGAGAAAACGCGAGGGTCGCCGTTTAATACCCCGGGTACATCTTTCCAAATGGTAACTGAATCCGCGTTTAACGCGTAAGCAAAGATAGCGGCACTATAGTCGGATCCCTCTCTGCCTAATGTAGTAGTAAAATTATTAGCGTTGCTGCCAATAAAACCTTGGGTAATTACGACCTCTTTTCCAGCTACAGCATTTTTAATTAGGTTTTGGGTGTTTTCCCAATTCAAATTCGCCGCACGATAATAATCGTCAGTTTTGACGCATTCACGAGCATCAAGCCAAAAATTGGATATGCCCTGAGTGGTCATAAAGTGATGGATAATGGTAGTTGAAATCAGTTCTCCAAAACTGACCACTTGGTCATAAACAAAGCTGTAATTTGGTGCTTTATTGTATTTTAAAAAATCTTGAAGCTCATTGAATAATGCTTGAACATTTTCAATTACTTCTTTGCTTTTTTGAGCAAAAAGGCCTTCAATAATGTCAAAATGGTAGGCCTTTATTTCCAATAATTCAGGAGGTATTTTTGTCTTATCAGCAAAATAAGATTCTATCACTTTTTCAAGGGCATTGGTTGTTTTTCCCATTGCAGAAACAACAATTAAAGTGTTTTTTACGCCCGTTTTAGTTAAAACGGAAAGTAAATTTTTCACTCCGTCAGCATCTTTTACAGAGGCCCCTCCAAATTTATAAACTTTCATTCTCTTTGTTGTTTGTCTAAAAAAACTTTCATTTCAGCACGGTGCATTTGAACTGTACTCCATTCGTGTAATACATCAGCGCCACTTTTTTCATAAAAAGAAATTGCGGGAGCATTCCAATCCAAAACATTCCATTCAATTCGAGCTACACCTAAAGAATAGGCTTCTTGAATGAATGCTGTGTAGAGTTGAGTACCAATTCCTTTGCCTTTATAGGCTTCAGAAACAATTAAATCTTCTAAATGTAGCGTAGGTCCTTTCCAAGTGGAAAACCTAGGGTAGTACAAGGCCATGCCTACCACAACGCCGTTTACCTCAGCTACAAAACAGTTAAACTTAGAAGGGCTTTCAAATCCGTATGTTCGGATATCTTCTTCGGTAATGTGAACACTCTCAGGCTCCTTTTCAAAAACAGCGAGTTCTTTGATTAAGGCCAAAAGAGCTTTACTATCCGATGCAATTGCTTTTCTGAGGATTACTTTCATGAGTACTTGTTTAGAATGCTTTACTGGTCTTCTAAATATTGTGCTGCAAAAGTAAAACAACTCCTTTAGTGCTCAAGAAAACCTTATAAATGTCACAACTTTATTTAAAATGTTACAGATTACACACCGCTGTTAAGCCAAGCATTCACCTGCTGAAAAAAGATTGTAGGTTGCTCTGCATGAAGCCAGTGACCTGCCGCAGCAATTTCTTTTATTTCAGCATTGGGAAAATGATGTTGAATTATCAAATGATCTTGGTTGAGTATGTATTCTGAATTGCCTCCTTTTAAAAATAAACAAGGCACACTTGATTGGGCATTTGCATCCAAACCTTCCCCAATGACTTCACTGGCGTTTTTGAGAATATTAATATTGATTCGAAGGCCAAGTTTTTCGGGAGTTTCCCAGTAGATGTTTTTTAATAAAAATTGACGTGTGTTTTCGTCTTTCACATAAACAGATAAGGCCTCATTCGCCTGATTTCTAGTTTTAATTTGAGAAAAATCTAAGGCGGCCAACCCGTTTAAAATTAATTGATGATGTGAAGTATAGGCCTTGGGAGCAATATCAGCAACAATGAAAGTAGAAACACGCTCTGGATAGGTACACGCATACTGCATTACCGTTTTCCCCCCCATTGAATGGCCTAATAAAATGGGACGTTTTACTTCGTTTACCTGGCAATAATGAGCCAAATCCTCGACCATACTTTTGTAGGAAAATTTATCGCTCCAAAAGCTTCTTCCGTGGTTACGTTGATCAATTAAATGCACTCGATAACCCATAGCGGCCCACCCTTTGGCATGGGTTTTCCAGTTGTCGCCCATTCCTAAAAATCCATGTAGAATTAAGAGGTCTCTTCCTGAATCTCCAATAATCGTGCTGTGAAGTAAATTCAAACCTGTAAACGTTGTAAGTACATGGGGATTACATTTTCAAATCCTAAATACAGACTTTCACAAATCAACGCATGCCCAATAGAAACCTCTTCCAAGTTAGGAATATGCTTTGCAAAATAGGCGATATTGTCTAAACTCAAATCGTGCCCAGCATTAAGACCAATACCCAATTCATTTGCTTTTGTTGCAGTGGCAATAAAGGGTTCAATGGCTTTTTCTGGATTTATCGGATACTGATGAGCATAGGTTTCAGTGTATAATTCTACTCGATCTGTTCCCGTTGCCAGTGCTCCCTCAACCATGGTGGGGTCAGGATCTACAAAAATTGAAGTGCGTATTCCCTCGGCTTTCAAACGCTGGATTACTTTTTTCAAAAAGTCTTTGTGGGTATGAGTGTCCCAGCCTGCATTGGATGTGATAGCATCTTCAGCATCAGGAACCAAAGTAACTTGGGTAGGACGAATGGCACATACCAAATCCATGAATTCTGGAATTGGGTTACCTTCAATATTAAATTCTGTAGTTACAACAAAAGGGAGCTCTTTTGCATCACTGTACCGAATATGGCGTTGGTCTGGCCGAGGATGAATGGTTATTCCTTGAGCCCCAAAACGCTGTAAATCGATTGCCACTTGCAATACATTTGGCATAGTCCCTCCCCGAGCATTTCGAAGAGTAGCTACTTTATTGATATTTACACTTAATCGGGTCATTTATCTGGCAAAAGTATTGGCTTCAGCTTAATATTTACTCACAAAATCATTTTTTTTATTCAAAGTTGTAGTCAGGGCATTCTTAATCTTGAGTTTTGTACCTTTGAAACAAGAAGTTAAACTATGAAAATTGCTCTTTACAGTGCCTTTTTTTCTGAGGAAACCCTGACGTTTATCAATCGAACATTGGCCTATTTAAGCACACATAAACACGACGTGCTTTTAGTAGACCGTTTAAAAAAACACATGGGGGCTCAGGCCGAAAAGTACCCCTATTTTGACGGGAACGAAATCATACGAGAAAAGGTCGATTTTCTTTTCTCAATTGGTGGAGACGGTACCCTATTACGGGCAATTACTGTAGTAGGCAATACAGAAATACCCATTTTTGGAATCAACACAGGCCGGTTAGGTTTTTTAACTTCACTCCATCGTGATGCCCTTTCAGAAGGGCTCAATGCTTTTTTTGATTCTCAGTTTAGCTATGTCTCCCGTTCTGTATTGCAGGTGAGTTCAAAAGCCCCACTATCAGCACTAGAAGATTTTGGCTTTGCCTTAAACGAAGTAAGCATCAATCGGAAAAACACAACTGCCATGCTCAATATTGAGGCTGAGTTGGATGGACAACCATTAACTACCTACTGGTCTGACGGATTAATCATTTCTACACCCACAGGATCGACTGGGTATTCAATGAGCAGTGGAGGGCCTATTGTTTCACCCGACTCTCAATGTTGGATTTTAAATCCGATAGCCCCTCACAATATTAATATGAGACCCCTTATTGTTCCCGATACAACATCCATAAATATTTCGGTAACAGGAAGAGATAAACACCATTTACTTTCTCTCGACT